>CAZCOX010000050.1:1364-16149 GCA_964500115.1 uncultured Rhodobacterales bacterium | reverse complement strand
CTTCGGCGCAGATTGCCGATCAAGTCTTAAAATCGCGCGAACAGATAAAATCCTAGAAATCTGTCGGCGCGCCACCTTCGGCTTTGCGGCGCTCAACGAATGCGGCCAATTCCTCGCGAATTGCCTCATCCATTGGCGGTGCCTCGAATTCATCGAGGATCGCCTTGTAGGTCCGGTGGGCGCGTTCGGCTGTCCATATGCTGCCTGCCGCTTCCCATGCCTCGTAGTTTTTCCAGTCTGACAGGAAAGGTTGATAGAACGCCGTCGTATATCGATCTTGCGTATGCTGCGTGCCAAAGAAATGGCCATTGTGCCCAACCTCGCGGATCGCATCCAAACCAAGTCCGTCGTCGCTTGTGTCACAAATCGCTGGGTCCATGTACCGAATGAGTTGCTGGAGCACTTCGCAATCCATGACGAACTTTTCAGGGCTGGCGATCAGTCCACCTTCCAGCCATCCGGCTGCGTGATAAACCATGTTGGTGCCAGACTGGATTGCAGCCCAAAGGCTGTGCTCTGTCTCCCACATGGCCTGGCCATCAGGCACGTTTGCAGCGCACACACCGGATGACCGCATCGGCAGGCCATAGAACCGCGCCAATTGGCCGGTCATCTGCGTGGCGCGAATATATTCGGGAGTCCCGAAGGCGGGTGCGCCAGATTTCATATCGACATTCGACGTGAACGTACCAATCGCACAGGGTGTGCCCGGGCGAATGATCTGCGCCAAAACAATTGCGCTCAAACCCTCGGCCAGCGACTGCGCGACAGCCCCCGCCATCGTCACCGGTGCCATCGCACCGGCCAGTGTAAACGGCGTCACCACGCACCCCTGACCGCGTGCCGCGCAGCGCATCCAGCCGTCCATCATCGGGTAGTCATGCTTGAGCGGCGAGGTCGAATTGATGTTGGTGTACATACGCGGGCTGGCGTCGAACTCTTCGTTCGTCAAACCCGCCGCGATGCGCACCATTTCCATGACGTCTTCGACGCGTTCTTTGCCCAAAGAGTAAGCGTGCGGCACCTTATCCGTGAGCGTCAGCTTGTCATAAAGCACATCAAGATGGCGGACACTTGCATGCACATCGACGGGTTCCACCGGATAACCACCGGCAAAGTGGATGCAGTTGAAGTATTGCGTCAATTTCAGAAGGTTCGCGCACATCTCGCGCGTTCCAGGCACTTTTTTCCCGATCTCCAGATCCCAATAGTTCGGCGGAGAAGAAACGTTGCCAAAGACGATGTGCCCATCACCAATCGTGATCTTGCGATCCGGGTTGCGCGGTGTGAGCGTAAAGCTTGATGGCGCTTTGCCTACCCACTCCATGACCAATTCCCGATCCATGCGGACAATCTCGCCATCCACATCGCATCCTGCCTTTTGCAGGATTTCGATGGCCTGCGGGTTTAGAAAGGCGATGCCAATCTCTTCGAGGATTTCCATCGCCGCGTTATGAACGCGCTCGACACCTTCCGGCGAAAGCGGTTCGGTCGGGCGATCGATATTGACTGGAACACACCACGGTGTTTGTTCGATTGCTGCAGACCCGCGACGTTGCGCGTGCCCTGATCGTCCGCCGCTGCGACGTTTGCGTTCTGCTGTGGCCATCGTTTGCCCTCCGCGATGCTCATGCAACAGGTAGGCATCGCAAATCGCCCGCATCCTGTCGGAACACGACGCATTCGGTCGCTTTTAGAGCGCGCTAGGTGAGACCGATCCAGTCCGGGATATGCCCGATATCCGGGAAAACAACATCGGCAAACGGCGCAAGATTCTGCGCCTCGGCCAAGCCGGTGAGCACGGCAATGGTGCGCATCCCCGCACTCCGCCCGGCTTCGAGATCGTGTGTGCTATCGCCAACCATGGCGGTTCGCTCTGGCGCGACACCCACTTGATCGCAAAACGCCAAAAGCTGCCCCGTTGCCGGTTTTGCGCCATAGCCACTGTCCGAACCGACGACAAAATCAAAGGCCGAAGATATGCGCGCGGTCTGAAGATGCGCCCGTGCCGGGGCCTCGGCGTCATTCGTTGCAACGCCCAGTTTTAATCCTGCATCGCGAAAACGCTGCAGCAATGGCGCAAGAGGCACCGCTTCGATCATCGCCGCCGCAGACGCCTGATCGTTGATGTCCTTCAGGATATCCAACGGCGTTTTTTCAGGGAAGGCGGCATGCAGTGCAACCGCAATATCATCGGGGGTTCCCGCAACCGCGATGCTGTTTGGATCAAAGCGGGAAGAGGTGTAATCAAATCCAATGAGGTCACCCAAGTACTGCGCGCGCGCCTCATCGCCATTGGAAAGCTGGTTCAGCAGGCCTTTCGCCCAAGCCTCCCACGTGGCTGCAAAATCGAAAAGCGTACCATCTTTGTCGAACAAGAGCGCGTCGACGATGAGCGCAGATGTTTCGCTCACGTCCAATTCACCTGCTGACCACCTGGCAAACAGGCGCGCGCTTGCATGACCCGATCATAGGGCAAACCTTGTGAGTCGCAGAAGGCGACGATCCAGGCATCATCCATCAGCAGGAAATCCAACACGGATGCCTGAAACTCCGGTTCGCCGATGCCAGCACGAAAGGCTGCTTCGTCAGCGCCTGTCGATCCCATGAATACTGGTAAAAGATCGTCATTGCCGGCGAGCCATACCACAGCCTTCAAAGCAACATCGTCAACTGTGTCTTGGGAAAGCGTCATTTTTAACCAGTTTCCAAACTCTTTTTTAACCAATAGCCGCAAAGAATTGGTGATCAAAGTCTTAACGCCCGGCGTGTTTGGAGAGCTCTCGTGTCAGGTCAGGTCATAATCATTGACGCCATTTGCAACCGGCGCATCCTCCTAAGCGCGCAGCTTGACTCCCACAGTTTCTTTGTCCGCCACGCGGAAAGCCGCGCTGAGGGACAGGCGTTGATCACTGAGCGCGTGCCCGACACAATTATCGTGTCGCATGATCTGCCCGGATTGAACCTGAGACAGATGTGTAAAGCGCTTCGACGCAATGAAAACACGCAGCATGTCGCTGTGATTGTCGCTGTTCCGACCGAAAACCATTCTGCACGCATCAGTGCGCTGTCAGAAGGCGCAGCCGATGTCATCGAATATAGCATCGATGCAGCCAGCTTGCGCGCGCGGCTGCGCAACTTCATGCGGTTAATCCAAACTGAACGAGAAACATCGCGACAGATTGGACCCGCGCGCGCTCCAGGGTTTTCCGAGCTTGCTCTGCCAATACACAAACCGGTCACGACACTTGTCTCGCCGAAGGAATTATTATCCGAAATCCAATTCGATGCTGCTGATTACCTGACGGTTCTCCATGCGACACCAGAACAGGTTCGTCGAAACCCCGATCCGGCGATTGAAGTGTTTGTCATTTTCGAAACCGCGCAGGCTGCTGAAAGCCACGACCTTATTGCAGCTTTGCGGGTGCACCCAAGCACACGAAACAGCCGAATTCTGTTCGTGACCCGAGAAAAGCGCGGTTCAACGGCGTCCCCTCTTGACTTGGGTGCGGACGACGAGGTGCCACGTACAGTATCAGACCGAGAATTGCGTCTTCGAATAACAGCGCTGGCAATGCGCAAACGAACCGGTGATCACGCGCGAAAAACAATCAGCGACCTCGGCACCAAAGCCTACCACGATTCGCTAACCGGACTTCACAACCGCGCCTATGCGGAGGAATACCTTGCCAAAACGGACCGTGAGCTGGCCACGCATCCCAGACCGCTCGCGTTACTGACCGCCGATGTCGATCACTTTAAGCTGTTCAATGACAATCACGGTCATGCGGCCGGCGATGCCATACTTGTGCACATATCTGACATTTTGAAACGGAACCTGCGAAACGGGGATGTAATTTCCCGTTTTGGTGGCGAAGAGTTCCTGATGGTTCTTCCGAGTGTTGGTGCAGGCCAAGCGCGGTGCGTTGCGCAGCGTTTAAGGAAAGCCATCGCCGACACGCCGTTGCAACTGGACGACAGAACGGTGTTGAGGACCACGATTAGCATAGGCGTGTCGCTCACGTCTCGAACAGCCGCCTACAACACGAAATCACTGCGCATCGCGGCTGACAACGCACTTTATCGCGCGAAGGGTCTTGGGCGGAACCAAATTCAGGTCGCACACGAAGCCGACTACATTTCGCGAAGTCCGTCACCCGCCCTGTTGCAAGCCAAGTCCTGAAACGCGTCAATCACGGGGACGAAAACGCTTGCGCAAATCGCGCAGACCATCCTCCACCCGATCAGCGTAGGCCAATCGCTCCGCGTCGGTCATCGCAGCCACACGTGCTGTCAGTGCCTCGCGGCCAAGCGCGTCGCGTTGCGCGCGGCGCGAGGATTGTTCGGCCATCGTTTCCGCAAATGCATCCGCGTCGAATGGTGTGGCGCGGAGCGCGTCGAGTGACGCTTGAACGCCCCCCAATATCGGGCCACGATCTGGGCCATCACTCCGGAGACCGCGAACAAACTCTCGTCGCAGTGCGCGCTTGTCTTCGGAAGACAACGCGCGGGTGAACAAGGCACCAGCCTCTCGCGGCTGCGCATTCGCGCGTTTTTCCGGGCCACCGCTGAGCGCAAGCCCTGCCACCAGCCCAACGACAAGTAAATTCGCAGCAAGCGAGCAGAACAGCGTGATCCGCATCCACTTTGGCGATTTCTGTGTGACCGAAGGTTCCGCCATGTTACCCCTCCACCAGCAATAGATCGAAGGTGCCAAGCCCGTCGCCGAACTCAACTGCAGTGGCTTCAATCAATCCCAACCCACTCATCAAGTCATCGGATAAGATGCCGCCGGTCCAGATGCCGACACACGCAGTTGCCGCCAGACCAGCCATGGCGGGCCAACCCCCAAGCGTTGCAAACAGCTGTTTCCAAATCGGGATGCGGTCTGGCTTGGGAACATTTGCCACGGCATCCGCAAGGACGCGTGACATCAACGCATCCGGAACATCCGGTGTCGCACGCTTTGCCTCGGCAAACAGCGCATCCAGGGGATCACCCTGCGGAGGTTTGGACTGTGTCATCTGTATACCCCAAGTCTTGTCGCTGACCGGCCAGAATGTCCGACAGCGCCCGTTTGCCCCGCGCGGTCAAGCTTTCAACCGCGCGCGGGCCGATGTCCATGATCTGGGCAATTTCCGTGTTTCCCAGACCTTCGATATGCCGCAAGACGACAGCCTGACGTTGCCTGTCGGGCAATTGCATCAAAGCCCCCTGCAACGCCAGATGGCGCGCAGTGTCTTGCATCTGTTTTTCGACGCCCGGCGACGGGTCCGAAATCTCATAGCCTTCGGGCAACCCGTCAGGACGCCCTTTTCGCAACCGATCAATGCACAAGTTCGCGGTGACACGGAAAAGCCAGGTGCGCACAGAGGCCCCGCCATTGGTGTCCCAACTGCTGGCCTGACGCCACAACCGCAACATCGCTTCCTGTGTGATGTCCTCGGCCTCGGCCGCGTCGTTCAGCATGCGGCAGGCATGAGCATACACCAGCGGTGTAAACTGCGCGGCCAACGTCTGTGCCGCCGAGGCATCGCCTGCGGCATAGGCCGCAAGCAGGCCTGCTTCGGAAGTAGAGTCGGATTGACGTTGCGCCATGCCAGCCTTGAACTGTTTTCTGTTCCGCAGCGTACCACCGGCCATGGGCAAAGCATATGCATCGCCCACGGCCAGCATCGGATTAGCGCTTGTGCCGCTTGCCACCATCACGACGCATCATCTCGCGCGCGTCAGCAAACTCTTCTTCGCTGATCTGTCCGTCATCATTGGTGTCGAGGCGTGCGAACAGACGTGACGGATCGCGGCGCGATTCGACTTCCTCGCGCGACAACGATCCATCACCGTTCTCGTCCAAACGTTCGATCATCCGCTCCGCGCGACGCATTGCACGTTCACCACCGATTGCGGCCATCTCCTCGGCGCTCAAAAGGCCATCGCCGTTTGCATCAGCGCGCGCAAACCGATCACCGCCGGCCTGAAACTCTTCGGCGCTGATTGTGCCGTCGTTGTTGGCATCCAGTTCGGCGAACATCTCTGCCCGACGATCCTCGCGCGCATTGCCTTCCTGAGCCTGGACTGAACCGGTGACGCCGGTTGCCACAAGTGCTGCAATCAAAAGTGCCGAAACCTGTTTGGTCTTGTTCATCTTTCTTCCTTTCGTTGTCGGGTCAACCTTTGTGGTCGCCCTATTCTCCAGCTCGACAGACCGGCCTCTCCGACCTGCGATCCACTGCGTTACACGGGCCATTTCGCCAATCCCGTCGCAAAAAATTTGCCTGTGTGTTCACAGGGGCGTGATTTGCGACATCCAGCCGCAAGGACAGTTTGGCCCCTGTTAAATGTTCGCCTGGCGCGCAATCTTGGAGATCGGGAGCGAGCAGAATGACAGCCAATGTAACGACAGACGAAGAGCGGCCCACATGGCCGGCTCTCCGCCGTGGATGGCGGCGGAAATGCCCGAACTGTGGCAACGGCCCCCTGTTGCGCGGCTATCTAAAAGTGCGCGACACCTGCACGGTCTGTCGCGAGGAACTGCACCATCATCGCGCGGATGACGGGCCTGCATACCTGACAATCCTGATTGTCGGTCACTTGATGGCACCCCTGCTGCATATCGTGTTTGTTCAATTCCGGCCCGAACCGCTCGTGCTTTTCACCATCTTCGCCGTTGGCTGCGTTGCCTTAACGCTCTATCTTTTGCCAAGACTTAAGGGGGTCATTGTCGCGTTTCAGTGGGCGCGGTACATGCACGGTTTTGCGGATCGCACGACCTGACCCCGCGACGAGGGGTTTATGAGCAACACCGACACCATCGACAAAACCCAAATCCGCGACGCGGCGACGGTGATTGTTCTGCGTGACAGAACGACGACGCCGCGCGTTCTTATGGGGCAACGCGGTTCCAAAGCTGCGTTCATGCCGAACAAATTCGTCTTTCCCGGTGGTGCCGTCGATCAGGCCGACGAAACGATCCCTTTTGCGGCCCCCCTTTCAGATTTGTGCGCAGCGCGATTGAACGACGATGCGCCGTCAAACCGCGCAAACGCTTTGGCCGCCGCCGCCATCCGAGAGCTTTGGGAAGAAACCGGTCAGGTCTTGGGCCGCCCCGGCACATGGGCGGAGGCCCCACACCACGATTGGGCCGCCTTTGCCGCGCGTGGTGCAGTACCAAATGCAAGCCCCTTGCAGTTCGTATTCCGCGCCATTACGCCACCTGGCAGACCCCGCCGCTTTGATGCGCGATTTTTCCTGTTGGATGCTGACGACCTGATCAGCGATCCGGATGATTTCTCAGCCGCCTCCGACGAGCTGTCGCACTTGCAGTGGATCGCACTCAGCGAGGTGAGGCAATTCGATTTGCCATTCATCACAGAGGTGGTTCTGGCCGAAATCGCAACGCGGGCGCAAGACCCAACGCCGCCTGCGTCGGTGCCATTCTTCAAGAATGACGACGAAGAGAGCCTTTTCCTGCGGCTGTACGGACGCCCCCTGCCCGACTGACCTTATACAACAAGAATGAAGACCAGGATCGAGAGTGAAATGAACGCCATCGCCAAAAGCTCTCGCGCCGAGATCTTTTCTTTGAAAAAGAGCACCGTTGCCATCATCGAGAAGATCAGCTCGATCTGCCCGACGGCTTTTACGTAGGCCGCCGTTTGTAATGTAAACGCTAGAAACCATGCAAACGACCCGGCCATTGACGTCACCCCAATCCAACCGGCAACGCGGCGCGCGTGCCAAACCTCGCGCATTTGTCCGGGTTCTTTCCAGCGCAGCCAGGCTGCCATGCTCAGGAATTGCAAGGTGACAACGCAGGCCAAGGTGACACCCGCGCGCAGCAATGCGTCGTCGCTGTCAATCAAGAGCGAAGCCGCACGGTAATTCGTGGCTGATACGGCGAACAGCAAACCTGAACCGATGCCCAAAACGGTGGCCCGGCTGGTGAGCGACGCCCACAACCCTTCGTTCATCTCGGGCGTTTTCGACAAAAGCAAAACGCCAACAAGCCCGATCAGGATCGCGCCCCACCCGACAAAAGATACGGCATCACCAAAAACCAAGACGCCGACAATTGCGGTCTGGATGACCTCGGTTTTCTTGAAAGTGATCCCAACCGCAAAATTGCGCTGCCGGAACAAGGCGACAACACAAACCGTGGCAAGGATCTGCGCCAGCCCGCCAACGCTTGCGTAGAGCCAAAAGCCAACCGGCAGGACAGGCCAAGCCTTCGCCGCGGCAACGCAGTAAGCGGCTAACAAGATCCAAACCAATGGGAACGCATAGGCAAATCGCGAAAAGGTCGACCCGGCGGTGCTGAGCACGCCCATGCTCATGACCTTTTGCAGCATGAAGCGCGCGGTTTGAAACAACGCGGCAGCAACAGAGGCGACAATCCATAACTCCATGTCGCCTCTATGAAGTCAGGTCAGCGCGATTGTCCACCGCGATAGATGGGATGCGGAACGGGGTCTTTCGCACGGAACAGGTATTTGCGCGCAATTTCCGCGTAGTTGCGATACCGATATCCCTGATTTTCGGCCAGATACATGTCGGTCTGCCCGCGATAGATCGCTGGCAACGCGTACCAAGGAACGCCGGGGTGGCGGTGGTGCACCACATGCAAATTATTGTTCAGGAACAGCAAGGCAAACAGGCCGCGGTCTTCAACAATGGCCGTGCGGGCGTGCGCCGTGTCATGGGCCTGATGTTCCAGATACGTGCGCAGCTTCAGCACGGACAGCGACAGGTAAACCGAGAGCAGCCATGCCCAAATCGGCAACGCCGCGACAGCCGACATCCACCACAAAACGATGGCAACCGCCGGAATGTGCAACAGCCATCCAACAAGCACGCGCGTGTCACCCGCCCGGATCAATGACCAATCCGCACGCATAAACGCGACTTGGCCAATTATGGGTCCTAGCACCAAACGACCCGAAAGCGTGTTGTTCCAATTGTACAACGTCTTGCGCCAACCGGGCAGGTCTGCCCACGTAACGGGGTCAAGGTAATTGGTCTCAGGGTCGTCGTAAGGATCTGTGAGGTTTTCGTCGTGGTGATGCGCTAGGTGCGTATCGCGAAAGCGCAGGTACGGTACCGCCACACCCAATGCCGGGAAAACCAAGAGAGCATTCCAGAAATCGGAGCGGAACGGGTGACCGTGCAACACCTCGTGCTGCAGAGACGAATGCTGCGCCGCCGTCAAAGCGCACAGCAAGACCGCCAAAGTGATCGACCACTCCGCGATCAAAGTCGTCGCGACCGCCCACAAAACATAGGTCCCAATGAGAACGAGCAGCGTTGGCCACTCAGCCGCGCGCAAGCAACTGCGAACGCATGGCGATTGCAAATTTGTCATTATTCACCGGTATCTTTCCCTTCGCGCATCTAACGTGCAAAACGCTTGGTCGAGTATTCTGTATTCGATGCACAAAAGTCTTATCTGGTGATTTTTGTCACATGCCGCTATAAAATCACCATGGATAAACGCCGTCGCGCCGCCCTTTTCCGTTTCAGACTGACCGAAGCTTTGGCGCGTGCGGGCGCGTCTCAAAGCAGCTTGGCGCGGGATACCGGCGTGGATCGCTCAACAATTTCGCAACTTCTGCGCGATGACGCAGGTCGTTTGCCCAACGCGCATGTGGTTGGTGCATGCGCGGAGGCTTTGGGCGTCTCCGCCGATTGGCTGCTGGGCCTTGCGGAACACCCGGAAAGTGCAACGGAACTTTTGGCCAATGCGTTAACCCTGACCGATGCCGCCCGGGCGCTTGTCGATGAACAGGTCTTCAATTGGCATCGAGAAGCGGCAGGCTTTAAAATCCGCTACGTGCCAGCCACGCTGCCCGACATGCTCAAAACCCAAGAGGTGTTGGAATGGGAATACCGCCCGCATCTGGGGCGTAGTGCGGCGCAGGCCATTGAAGCGTCGCAGGAACGGCTGGACTGGATGCGCAGCTCCGCGTCGGACTACGAAATTGCAATGCCACTCTTCGAAATGCAAAGCTTTGTCGAAGGCACGGGATATTACGACGGGCTGTCGCAAAAGATCCGGTCAGAGCAGATCGACCGCTGGCTAGACTTGACGACCACCTTGTATCCACGGCTCCGACTTTATTTGTTTGACGCCCACCAGCTCTATTCCGCCCCGATCACGGTTTTTGGGCCTTTGCTTGCGGTTGTGTACATCGGGCGCAATTACCTCGCGTTCCGCGACACACAGCGTGTGCGCGCTTTCTCCGATCACTTTGATCACTTGGTGCGAGAGGCGCGCGTCACGGCACGCGACCTGCCTGAACACCTCGACGGCCTTCGCAACTTACTCTGATCCGAGGTGGTTGGAATTCGTGTCAATACGGCATCGGGACCGATTTGTGCGCTTCATCAAGCGCTTTCAGCACGTCATCACTTAGCGTCATGTCAGATGCCTGAAGCAGATGCGCAAGTTGATCCGTTGTCGTCGCGCCAAAGATCGAAGACGCCACAAACGGGCGCTGCGCTGTCCAGGCAAGCGACATGAGAGCCAAATCCAATCCCGCCTCGTCCGCAACTTTGGAATAGACGTCAACAGCATCAAATGCGCGGTCGGTTTTGCGACCGCCCATCGTGTCATTCAGCGACATGCGAGAACCTTCTGGAACCGCGCCGTTTTGGTATTTGCCAGTCAAAAACCCAGCCGCCAAAGGCGAAAACGGCAACAGTGACACTTCTTCGTGGATCATCATCTCAGCAAGATCGGTATCGGCCAAACGACACATCAACGAATACTCGTTTTGGATGCTTTCCATACGAGGGCCACCGGTATCTTCGGCCACCTTCAGCCACATGGACGTGCCCCAAGCGCTTTCGTTGGAAAGGCCGATATGCCGGATACGCCCTTTTTCAATCTCTCGCCCCAACGCGCCAAGAATATCCGCCATATCCTGCAAGATGGCGTCCTTGTTTGGCCGACCGGGATCATAGAACCAGTTCTTGCGGAACATGTATGATCCGCGATTGGGCCAATGCAGTTGATAAAGGTCGATGTGATCGGTCTTCAGCCGTTTCAGCGAACCTTCGACTGTTTCAGGTATGGTCTCAGATGAAATCGGCGCACCATTGCGAACAAGCTGCATGCCCTCGCCTGAATGCTTTGTGGCCAACACGTAATCGTTCCGCCTACCAGTCTTTTCGAACCAGTTGCCAAGGATCTCCTCTGTCAGACCGATGGTTTCGGCTCTGACAGGGTTGACCGGGTACATTTCGGCCGCATCCAGAAAGTTGATCCCGGCATCAAGCGCCATGTCCATCTGCGTATGCGCATCGGCTTCGGACGTTTGACCGCCGAATGTCATCGTTCCAAGGCACAGCTCTGATACCGAAAGGTCGGTCTTGCCAAGTTGGTTCGTCTTCATTGCGCGGTCCTTTCCAGAAGTCTTGGCGCAACCTAGCGGCTACGCTCCCGGCTGCAAGCCAACGGCAATGTCTGTTTGCGAAACAGCCACCGATTTCATCACCGCATAACACACGGACCCATCCGTCAGGCGCATGGCGTCGGCGCTGCGCCGAGTGATCCGGGCCAGCAGTTTGTCCTCACCCGCTTGCAATTGCACAATCACACCAGGACCATCACCGCGGCGGATAGATGTGACCGTCACGGGCAGGATATTCAGGGCAGAAAGACCTTCGGGTTTGGTCGTTGCCAGCATGACGTCCTGCGCGAGTACGCGCACGCGCAGTGCAGCGCCCACCGGAGCGTCAATAGCCGGAAGGTACAAGCGCCCGCCGCTGACACAAAGCTCTGTCACCCCGTCACCCGGTTGCGCCACAACGGCAGCCGACAGCACCGCTCCGGCATCACGGATGCCAAGCAAGCGGACCATGTCAGGGTCCGTTAGAACATCGGAGGGAGAACCCGACCGCACAACCGCGCCGTCCTCGATCAAAACAATATGACTCGCCAGTCGCGCGACCTCGGCCATGTTATGGGTAACGTATAGGATCGAGACACCTGTCTCGGCGCGCAGCGTTTCTAGATATGGCAAAATTTCTGACTTCCGCGCGCTATCAAGTGATGCAAGCGGTTCGTCCATCAAAAGCATATCCGGTTCCGCCAAAAGCGCCCGAGCGATGGCGACGCGCTGCGCTTCGCCGCCGGACAGGCCATGCGTCCTGCGATCCAACAGTGATGCGACGCCCAGCAACTCTGCAATTGCCTCAGGTTCGCGCTGACCTTTGCCGGATACACGCGCCGCGTAGGTCATGTTTTGTCGAACGGTCAAATGCGGAAACAACCGGCTGTCCTGAAAGACATAGCCAAGGCGCCGTCTGTGGACCGCGATATTTGTATTTGTGCTTTTGTCGAAAAGAATGTGATCCCCGACGGCAATCCGCCCTGCATTCGGCTTCAGCAAGCCTGCAACCGCATTCACGACAGACGTCTTGCCGCTACCTGACCGTCCAAAAAGCACTGTCACGCCTTCTGGCGCTTCAAACGCCGCGCGCAGCCGGAACTCGCCCAGATCGCACAAAATATCGACCGAGAGCGTCATGAACCCGCAATCCGAGCTGCAACGCGACGTGATAGCCATTCCGATAGGGCCAACGCGCCGAATGCGATCACGATGGCGACCGCCACCAGTCTTATCGCGGCATCCTCTCCGCCGGGAACTTGCAGGAATGCGTAGATCGCCGAAGGGACTGTTCTTGTTTCGCCAGGGATGTTGGACACAAAGGTGATCGTGGCACCAAACTCTCCCATGGCTTTGGCAAAGGCCAGAACCGCTCCGGCAATCACACCCGGCAAAATCAGTGGCAGCGTAACGGTCGTGAAGATCCGCAATTTGCTCGCGCCAAGGGTGGCGGCAGCCTCTTCCAGTTTGGGGTCAACCGCCTCGATCGCCAATCGCATCGCGCGCACCATCAGTGGGAACGCCATAATCGCCGCTGCCAAGGCAGCACCTGTCCAGCGAAAAGCCAGCGTGACGTCGAATACGTCATACAAGAACCCGCCAACCGGTCCGTTGCGACCAAAGCCAAGCAACAGCAGATACCCGGTGACCACAGGCGGCAGAACCAATGGCACATGAACCACCCAGTTGAGCACGTCGCGACCTATGAAGCGTCCGCGCGCCAAGGCCATGGCGGTTATCAACCCGAGCGGAATACTCAGCACGGTTGCCCAGAACGACACTTTCAACGACAGCGCAACCGCTTGCCATTCCTCAGGACCCAACCAGCCCATCAATCGCGCGCTCCGACAGGCAGAAATCCATGGTCTGCAAACGCAGCTTGCCCTTCGTCGGACATCAGGAAGTCCAAAAATTCCTGCGCGTTTGTCCGATGGTCTGAGGTTGCAACGATCGCGGCAGGATAAAGGATCGGGTCGTGTAATGTGTCGGGGAAGACGCCTGCCAAAGCGACGCGGGCTTCGGCTATAGCATCCGTCTGATAGACCACCCCAATCGGCGCCTCGCCCAGCGCGACCAGAGAAAGTGCTGCCCGCACGTTGTCGGTTGGCGCGAGCCGGTGAACCAAATCGTCCCATTGCCCAAGCGCCGTCAGCGCCTGTCGTGCGTAGATACCAGCGGGGACCGCCTCGGGCAGAGCAATAGCAAGTCGACCGTCGGCGCCGAGCATCTCTGAAATAATCGTGTCTTCATCAAGGATGGCTTCTGAGCGGTTCTGATCATCGTTGGTTACAAGGACCAAACGGTTCGCGGCAACGTCAACGCGGCTTTCAGCAACAACATGCCCGCCTTGCTCTAACCAATCCATCCAGTCCGTGTTGGCCGACAGGTAAATGTCTGCCGGTGCCGCCGCTTCGATCTGCCTCGCGAGCGTGGCGCTGCCTGCCAGCACGATCCGCAGTTCACTGTTCTGTTTGTCTTGCCAGTCTTGTGCGATGTCATTCAGCACATCGCCCAAAGACGCCGCGGCAAACACTGTCAGGTCCGCCGCACGCGCAGGCAGCGTCATGCACAGCAGCAAACATGCAGCGCGCAGGAGATGGGTCACAGCGTGTCAGGGTCTTGAAAAATCATGCGCTTACCTGACCAACTGTCCCGACCAGAGGCAAGGGCCTGCGGTAGATCTGAGACGAATCTCTTGAGAACAAAATGGGAACATATATAATTCATGGGATGCAAACCGCAGCCGGTCTCCTCTCCAGACGTCCTCACAAGCAGCCACCATCGGTGACGCTGGGCGATCCTGATATCGCGCTTGCGTTGGGGCGGCTGCACGAGCTGTGTGGCCCAGCCCGGCGCACGTTGGCGTTGGCTTTGGCAGCACGGGCAGGGTCTCCAGTGATCTGGATCACCACACCCGGCAATCCGGGCACACTCAACCCTGACGGCATTCTGGAATGGATCAACCCGTCTGATCTTCTGTTTGTGCGCACGGGCCGCGCGGCGGATGCGCTTTGGGCGATGGAGGAAGCCTTGCGCGCGGGGTGCGCGCCCTTGGTTGTCGCCGATTTGCTAACGCCCCCCGCCATGACGCCAGTGCGCCGTCTGCATCTGGCTGCCGAAACCGGCTGTGGCATGGGGCAATGCCGCCCGCTTGGTGTGCTGCTGACGCCAGAAGACGGCGGGGCTGCCGGGATCGAAACGCGGTGGTCTTTGCATCCGGCCCATAGCGGCACAACACGGCGTTGGGCTCTCAAACGGCTGCGCGCGCGCATGGCCCCGCCCCGCGACTGGATATTAGAGCATCGCCCATCCGGGCTGGCCCCAAGCCCGCATGCGCACGCATCTTTACCTGACGCGGCACACCATTCCACGGAACCGCAAAGAGAAACCGTTTCATA
>CAZCOX010000050.1:0-1264 GCA_964500115.1 uncultured Rhodobacterales bacterium | reverse complement strand
CTTTACCTGACGCGGCACACCATTCCACGGAACCGCAAAGAGAAACCGTTTCATAAGACCTGATCAAATGGCTCCAATGCGAATGTCCTTGCCACGATTGGTGACGTATCCCGGCCCAAAGATACTTGACCGTGGACGAAATGCCTTAAAAGCCAAACAGAAAATAATCGCATCTATCCTCAGAAAAGCGACGCAAGAGGTCGAATTCGCAGTGGACGTTGCCGCGCAATGGGATCACGAGTGCAGTCATGCGCCTGCCTTTGTCCTTTGCCGCCCTGTTTCTGTCTGTCGTTCTGCTACAGCTTTCTTCCGGCGGCGTCGGCCCTCTTGATGCCATCTCGGGCATCACACTTGGGTTCACCACGGCAGAGATCGGGTTTCTTGGCTCCGCGCACTTCATCGGGTTCTTCATCGGGTGCTGGTGGTCCCCTCGATTGATGGGATCGGTCGGCCACGCCAGGGCTTTTGCGGCGTTCACAGCACTCGGCGCGATTGGTTTGCTGTCGCACATGCTGGTCACCGACCCCATCGCCTGGGCCGTCATGCGCGTCGCCACCGGCATCTGCATCGCCGGGTGTTACACGGTGATCGAGGCCTGGTTGAACGCAGAAGTGACCAACGAAACGCGCGGCCGCACGATGGGTCTCTACCGGATCGCCGATATGGGCGCGTCATTCGTCGCGCAATTAATGATCGGCGTTCTGACCCCAGCAGCTTATGTCAGCTACAACCTGCTCGCCATTCTGTGCTGTGCCGCACTTCTGCCCATGGCGCTGACCACGCGCAAACAACCCGCCACGCCAAGCTCTCCTCGGTTGCGTCCAATGCTGGCTTTTGCTCGGTCTCCGCTCGCCGTGGCTGGCGCGATTGTTGCTGCGCTTTCCTCCGCATCCTTTCGCATGGTCGGCCCGGTTTACGGCCAAGGCGTTGGCCTCGCGCTTGATCAAATCGCGGTATTCCTTGCCGCTTTTGTTGCCGGTGGCGCACTTGCGCAATTTCCGGTGGGCTGGCTGGCCGACAAGTACGACCGACGTTGGGTGCTTATCTGGCTTTCCGTCGCAGCTATCGCGTCGAGTATTGCCACAGCCACGCTCACCGGCTTGTCGACCACTGGCATCATGATCAACGCGGCCATCTTCGGCCTCACCACTTTTCCCATCTATTCCGTCGCCTCCGCCCATGCGCATGACTTCGCCTCATCGGAAGAGCGGGTGGAACTGTCGGCGGCTTTGATGTTCTGGTACGCAACCGGCGCTATCGCAGC
>CAZCOX010000049.1:0-16179 GCA_964500115.1 uncultured Rhodobacterales bacterium | reverse complement strand
GATACAGACGACGCAACGCTGGTGACCGAAACGGAAACCGAGATGTCTGCATCCGTCGACACCGATGCTACGTTGGAGACAGAAACCGAAAACGAGATGACTGCATCAGCAGACACCAACGGGGTGAACTCGGACCCGATCACAATGAACGAAGACTGGGATATGGCCAAGCTTGGCACCGAAAACCTGGTCGTCGACGGCTGGAACGAAGTCGACAACGAATTCACGTCCGAAGAGATCACCGGCATGCCGCTCTACGATGCCAATGACAATTGGATCGGCGAAGTCGACAACATCATCATTTCGCAAAGCGGCACGCTCGAAGGCGCCGTTCTGGGCGTAGGTGGCTTTCTGGGCATTGGCGAAAAAGACGTGCTCGTTTCCTTTGACAGCTTGAAGATCAAGCAAGCGGAAGACGGTGACGACATGCGCGTCTACGTCGACGTGACCAAAGAACAGCTGGAAGAGATGCCGAATTTTACCTCGTAATTCGTCACCTCGCCAGATGATGGGGTCGCCTTCTGGCGACCCCTTTTTGCATTTGCCTTGATTGAAAGGAAATTTGGTGTCTCAAAAAGACCTAACCGAAGGCCCCGTCTGGCGCGCATTGGCGCGGGTGTCCGCGCCGATGTCATTTGGCATTCTCGCCGTTCTCAGCGTCGGATTGGCCGACGCCTATTTCCTGGGTCAATTGGGCCAAGCGCCCTTGGCCGCGATTGGGTTTGTCTATCCTGTGACAACGGCGATCACGTCTTTGGCGATCGGTCTGTCTGCCGGTGCAAACGCGGCAATCAGTCAAACCATCGGCGAAGGGTCGGATGACGAGGCCCCTGCCCGATTGGCTTTGCACGCGTTGGGACTGGGACTTGTACTTGCGATCCTCGTTGCTTTGGCTTTCTGGGCAATGGCCGGCGCGATCTTTTCTTTGATGGGGGCCGGTGATGCAGCTTTGACCGAAGCCAAATCCTATGCGCCCTTCTGGGCTTTGTCGTTTCCGTTCCTCGTGCTGATGATGGTCACAAACGCCGCTTTCCGAGCACATGGTGATGGCGCAACGTCGGCTGCGATCATGGTGTTGGCCGCGGTCATTAACATCGCGCTCAACCCGCTTTTGATCTTCACATTCGATCTGGGCACCCAAGGCGCTGCCAATGCCACTACCATCGGTCGCGGATTTGGGGCGGTAGCGGCCATGGCTTACGCGTTTCACACAGGCGTCCTCACACGGTGCCCGAACGCTTTGTCAGGTGTGTTGTCGTCTTTGAAGCAGGTTCTGACTGTTGGTGTGCCAGCCGCGTTTTCCAACGCAATTAACCCTGCGGGCATGTCTTTGGTGACAGCGGCGGTGGCCACATTGGGTGACGCTGCGGTCGCCGGATTTGGGGCAGCAACCCGGGTGCAATCGGTGGCTTTGGTGCCGCTCTTTGCGCTGTCCTCTGGCATAGGGCCGGTCGTCGGCCAGAACTGGGGCGCCGACAAAAAGGACCGCGCGCGCGCCGGAATGCGGGATGCCTGGGTGTTCTGCGGTGGATACGGTTTGGTCATCGCCGTTGGCCTAACCGCATTTGCCGACCCGTTGGCTGGATTGTTTATCGAGAGCGAAGAGGCACGCGGATACGCAGCACAATACCTGATGGTTGTGGGATGGAGTCTGTTTGGCTACGGCATCCTTGTCACCGCGAATGCCGCGATGAATGCACGCTCAAAGGCGGGCTATTCTGTCAGTCTGAGCCTCGCCCGGATATTTGTCGTTTACGTGCCTCTGGCCTGGGCGGGCTTGATGGTCTTTGGCTACCCCGGAATCCTTGCCGCTGCGGTTCTGGCGAACGTTTTGGCCGTGGGTGGTGCGTGGTGGTGTGCCCGACGGACCGGGCTTGACCCGGTTCACGCGTAGGTGGCATCCCGACACGCGGCCTGCACCTGCGCCCGCTTTTCGCTGTAGGCGCGGGCCGCATTCACCAAAGCGCGAAAAATTGCGCGCTGACGGTGGGCGTAGAACAGGTGTTCCGGATGCCACTGGACCCCAAGCGCAAAAGGATCACGCACGCGTTCAATTGCCTGTACCATCCCGTAGGTATCGACCGCCGACACGCGCAGACCGCGTCCGAGCTTTTGAACAGCCTGCGAGTGTAATGCGTTCACCTTCATCGGCTCTGACCCGCAAAGCTGTTCAAGGCGTGATCCCGCTTCAATCCGAACATCGCGTTTTGGCAGAATGGTCGTGATCTTACGCGCAGCGGCAAAGGTCGACCAGACATCCTGATCCAATGTCCCGCCAAGCGCGATATTCAGCATTTGCGCACCGCGACAGATGCCCAGAACGGGAATGTTGTCTTCCAAAGCGTGCGTCGCGACTGCCAGTTCAAACCGGTCCCGCGCCGGATCAAGCCGCGCCGAGATGCCAAGCTGCCCGCCATAAAGTTCGGGGCCGACATCATCGCCCCCACCGATGACCACGCCATCGACGGCATCCAGATCATAGCTGCGGGTTGAATCCCATCGGACGGCACGCCCCCCGGTGATCCAGACGTTGAATGCAATCAACGGAAAAACGCGCCAGCCCGTGCGTTTGGACACGCTGACGCCGATCAGAGGGCGGCTCATACGAATTCTCCCGAAGGCTCATGTTGCAAGATGTCGGAGACCTGCCGTGCCCAGGCAGCAGACTTGAACAGGCCGGAGTCCTGGTCGTGCCAAGCCGCAGTCAACCGCGCCATTAGCGCAGGGTCGGCAGCCACAGTTTCAACCAGATGCCAGAGCACCCAAGGCTGGGTCAGATCCCAGTCCGCCTCGTCAATACGACAGTCCGGCAGACGAAAATGAAATGTTGGACGGGCGGAGGTCAACGTATCGGAAAACGCCTCCTCAAATCGCTGCCGCGCAAATTCCTTAAGCAATGGGAACAGATCAAGGCTGTGATTGCGGGACGATAGGTGTGTGACAGCCAATTGCAGCACATCATCAAGAGCGGAGACCCTGTCATCTAACAGCGCCGTGATAAACGCGTCTGGCCATGGGGCAACATACGGCAGAGCGCGGCGTGTCATATCCAGTTTTTCGATGTGCCGCAGGTGCGCTTCCAACAGTCCGTAAGCGCGCATCGTTTGCAATGTGTGCGGGTGGTCGAGGCCAACGACCTCGGGGTTCAGGTGCACACCAAAGCCCAGCAATATACCCGAGCGCGAGCCTTGAGCACCAGCGCGGCGCAGGCGGCTAAGGAACGTCGAGAATGTCTCAAGTCCGCGGCGATCCAACGGGTTGGAAACAATCTCAATCGGAACCACGGCGCGTGCTGCGTTCAATCCATGCTTTACAATTGCGACGTCAGCACCTGCACGCGCCACTGTGTCGAGCTCGACCTTGATCTCGCCGATCGATGTGCCTTTGACATGCCGCACAAACGGGTCATCGCCTTCGGCGGTCCCTCCCAGCGCGCGTACGACGACATCGACGGCCTCTTCCGTGTTGAGGCCCGAAAACTCGACCTCTACCCCGGTTTCCCGGCTGTGGCCTGTGTGCGTTGTTTCAAAGGGAAGCGGCGCAAAGCCTGACCCGGGCAACATGGTAACTCCTGAACCTGAATTGCTTCATTGAAGAAACGCAGGGGCATTACCGAAGTTCCGAATTCAGGCGGCTGGGCGCAGTTGAGTTCCTTTGGTAGGAGCATTTGCTTCGCTGCGGATCGCAACAATCAAAGCCGTTACCCAGACAAGGACCGGCAATGAGACGATGCCGCCAATCGGCCCCCAGAGCCAGAGACCAGACAGGATTGCCAGAAACACGCAAAGCGGGTTGATGCGAAGCCTCTGTCCCACAAGTGCCGGGGTCACAAATTGTGCTTCCGTCAGGTTCAACAAGAAAAACAATAACGGTGGCGCAAAGGACATGAACCCGTCGAATTGGATCATGCCCGCAAAGCCCAGCGCTGCGATCAAAGAGATCGGGCCGAGATAGAGAACAAAATTCAACAGGAAGGCCGCCAGGCCCCAAAGCACCGGGTTCGACAGGCCGATTGCCGACATCACGGCGAACACGGCCAAACCCAAACCGGCGTTGATCAGCGTTATGGTCACAAAGTAATGCGACACAGCGCGGTCTGCGGTCCGCAAAGGCTTTTTGATTTCCGGCACCACGTCGTAAATTTCGTCACGTGTGAGCAGAAAGAAAAAGAGCGTCCCGGAAAAAATCAGCAATTGGGCCATGAAATTTGGGGCAAGCCACAAGGCATCGACAATGTTCGGCATGGCAGACGCCATAGCGTCTTCGTCATCAATGCCGAGCGACGATTCAATATCTTGGCCTAACGCCGTTGCCCCCTGAAACAGCGCGGCAATTTCCTGCAACCACAGACGCAACTCCCACTGGATGCGCGGAACTTGTTGGATGAGTTCGGCCACAACCGGACCCAACGCGAACAGCAACACGACAATGAAAATACCCGTAAACAGCAACGCGGACAGCGCGCTGACAACTACAGGCACACCGACGCGGCTGAGTTGCCTGACAAGTGGTGCCACGACCACCCCGATGACAAGGCCCAAAACGATTGGAGCAAGCAACGTCTTTCCGAGCTTGAGCGCCGCGATGGAGGCAATCACTGCAATGACCAGCAGTGACCAGCCTGCCACGCGGGGGGTCGCGTTTGCCATTTGCATCAGGCGGCCGTCTGCGTATTGGAAAAGGCTTTCTGGCCTTCACGAGCAGCGGCATCGACAGCCGCTTTACCGCGCGCCTCGATCTCTACCATTTCTGCCTTCAAAGCAGCCTCAGCAGACCGCATAAGCTGATCCCGCTTTGCACCCAACAACGCGTCCTCTGTTCGGGTCGACGGCAAAAGGGCACCGACAAGCGCACCGAGACCGGCAATCGCCATCGCTGTTGTAAATGGCTGGCTTTGGTGTGCTTCACGGGCCTGGCTTGCAATTTTGCGGGCACGGCGTTCAACCGCGTCTTGCGCATCGATGGCCTTGAGCCGCGCCTCAATAACGCGCTCTCGCGCTTGGGGCGGCAGGTGATCAAGACCGGCATCCAGCATCTTGCGCATCGTGGATGCTGAAATTGGCGTTGTGTTTGAGGCTACACGCGCTTTGGCCTGCAGTTTTGCGTCAGCCCGTGCAATACGCTCTGCTTCGGTGCCATGCGCTGCGACGGGACGTGCCGATGGCCGGTTCAGGGCGACCAATGCCGCACCGACGCCGATCAAAGCCAATCCGGCAGGGTTTGCGCGCGCATGCTTCAGCGCTGTTTGTGCGATGTCCTCGGTCACGCCTGACGCTTCTTCAACCGCCTGGCGGCCCAGTTTACTTGGCGCGAATGCCGCGAAAAGTGCCGACAGTGCATTGTGCGCGTGAGCGCGGTGATGGTCGGCTTGATGTTCGAGTTGGGACAGGTCGTTAGACACGGGTTGCCTCCTCAAGTGATGAAAGGTCTGTGCGTAGGTTCTTGAGCGTGCGCGTTGGAGCGAGCGTGCTTTTCTTGAGGCAATAAGAGCCTGCGACTGCGAAGATCACAGCGATCAAAAGCACGAGAACGGTTGTTCCCAAAGCGGCCCACACCATCGGAATGCCCAGTGCGGTCAGGGCGAGTACGCCAGTCAGGGCCAACGCGTGAAAGGCGACCAGAGCAAAAAGCAATGCCAACGCAAGGTACATGGCGCCTGTGCCAGCACGGCTTGCCGCCTGCGCCAATTCGGTGCGGGCCAACCGCAACTCGGTCGCAATCAGACGTTTTGCGTGTGCAAAGAATTCGCTGATCAGCGACGGTGCGGCCGCAACGTTAGGTGCGCGGGGGTGGGTCATTGCACCCTCCCCGACTGATGAGACAAATGGTTTGCCCATGGGTCTTCGGTGACGGCGCTCGTCTGCGTCGGCGATGACTTTAAAAAACGTGCAGCCGCAAATCCGGCCAGCGCGGCACCGCCTAGAAAGAGCAGTGGATTGCGGCGTGCGAACATAGCGACATCATCGGCAAGGCCATCGATGGAACGCTCTTGCAAGTTACGCGACAAACCGTCGAGACCTTGCGCCAACTGATCCAGCGCTGCGGCCTGCAGCGATCCTGCATCAAGTGCATCCGACGCGCGGTGCGCTGCGGTGGCCGATTGCTCGGTCTGATCAATTGCGCTCTGCTGGACGTTTTCGGCTGCGGTGCGCACACCTTGCTGCGCCTCTGCCTTTGCGTCCTGAACAGCGTCTTTTACGTGGTTGGTCATCGTTGACTGTGTCATGAAAATCTCCTTCGCTTAGGCGGCTGCCGAGAGTGCTTGGACGTCTTTCGACAAGGCCGCGCGCTGCTCGGTCAGCAACTGGCGCAGGCCACTGTCGTGATCGGCGACCTTGATGGCGGTGTCATAGGCATCCAAAACGCGGTCTTCGCCGCGTTTGACTGCGTCCAGCACGTCTTTGTCCAACCCGGTGGTCGCATCCCGTGCGGCTACAACAAGTTTGTGGACTTGGCCCATGATGCTGCCGGTTGTGTCGGGCGCGTTCGTTGTGCTGCGCGCCTCATTCAGCAAGCACTCAATGTCGTGTGCGTGGCGTTTGGCCAGAGGTTCGACATGGGCGATGACAGTTTCATCTGCCCGGTCCATCATCTCTGCATAGCCCTTGTTCACATCGACAAGCGTGTCGACCAGATCTTGCAGAGCGTCACCTTTAAACGGTTCGTGAAAATCAGACATTTTCTTCCTCGCAACTGTTTTGTGAACAACACCGAGTGACGCCATTCGGTTCCGCATCAATTTCGCAAAGTGCGGAATTTGAAGGTCAGATGAGAGGGCGCTGCTTCAGATCTTCGTCCGTCACGAACCCCAAGCGTGCAAGCTCGGTGGGCTTGAAGACACTCAACCGACCATCAGACCAATCCGCGACGCCACTTTCACGCAATTTCGCAATGGTTTTGTTGGTGTGCACGAGCGACAGGCCAAGCGCGTCCGCAACATCCTGCTGTTTGTATGGCAGCGGCACACCTTCGTTGCGTGCGAGTTGTAGGGCGGTCATTCGCGCATGAAATCGGTGTAGCAACCAAGCGATTTTGCCAGTCGCATCCAGTTGCCCGACTGCTGACAAGGCTTCACCCAAAAGATGCTCTTCTGTTGCGGCAAGATGCGTCAGATCGAATGCGCGCTCGGGCTGAGATTTGAATAATGACCAAAGCTCAGATCGGTTAAAGGCACACAGTGTCATAAGCGTCGTTGCCTCAACCGTGTGCTGCATCTCGCCCATGACACCGCTTTGTAGACCGATGAAATCACCAGGCAACACAAAGCCAACGACCTGACGGTCGCCGGTCGGCAGCGTTTTGTAACGTAGACCCATACCGGTCAAAACAGTAAACAGCTGCGCCGAAGACGCGCCTTCGGCCAAAATCTCGGATTTTGGCTCGGCAACGAATTCACCGGTTTTGAACCGTTGAAGGAACGCGCTCTCTTCTTTCGTTACGTCATCAAAGAGAGGAAGCGCGCGCAGCGGGCAATTCTCGCATTTAACAGTCATATTTCCCTGTTTGCTATGTCACAATTTAATGAGATCAGCGTCCGAGCGTGGTTTGATGCAGCTTGGTGAGGGCCGCATGACCGACGCATTTTGGATAGAAGACGCTCAGATCGCTATTTTGGCAGATAGTCCGGTGGAAGCAGCCGATTTTGCAGAGATGGCAAAGGACGCAAAACTAGGGCGTTCGGTTATGTTGCGAAAACCATCTGCATTGGCGGCGTTATTGGAAACCGGCGAGTTGCAACCAAGAGTGGTCGTTCTCAGCCGCGGGCTTGGAACCGAGGCGGCACGCACGTGTGTCTCGGCGTGCAAATCGGCAAACGCTGCGATTATCCTCGTAGACAATGCGACGAATGCCGATTTGGTTGAGCCGCCGTTCCGGCTGCTGCGCCCGTTCACAATCGAACAGTTGAAATCAGCGTTCCGAAATGCCGGTTTCGTTGGCGTCTAGTCTCGCCCGCGAAGCGCCATACCAATCAAAACGCCAATGCCAATTGCACCGACAAGGCTGGCACCTGGATTCTTGCGAACCGCCGCAACGGCGTCCTGTTGAAACCCTTCAAAACTGTTCTTGGCATCGGCCAATGCTTTCTCGCCAGCGTCCTTGGCGTCAGCCAGTGCTTTTTCACCAGCGTCTTTTGCCTGAGCTGTTGTGTTTTCGATTGCCTCTTTCGCGGACGCTGCGGCGTCACGTGCGCGGGTCTCGATATCTTTGGCGTCTGCGCCGTTTGTATAGGCGTGCTGCTGTGTTGGGTTTGCAGGTTGCGTCATGAGAGCCTCCTTTGAGTTAGCTGCTGGTCCAACGCCTGCCCTTTGTCAAAGTTCCACGGAACCTTTTTCGAACCTCTGGGTTTTTTCTCCGAGCGAGCTATAGAAGGAGTTTACAAATGCTCTATTGGGCAATTCTGTTTTTCATCGTGGCCATCGTGGCTGCAGTGTTTGGCTTTGGCGGCATCGCAACCGCGTCTGCAGGCATTGCGCAGATCCTATTTGTGCTGTTCCTCATCCTGTTTGTTGTCGCCCTTGTTGCGCGGGCCATACGCGGGAAAACGCCCTAGCCATGCGTACTTTTTGATAACGCCGGAGCCGACGAGGCTGCGGCGTTTTTTTTTGCGCGACCGAAATCTGCTACGAAGTCGCCTGCCGGATTAACGGGCAGACATCTATTCCTCGAACTGACCAAATCCCCAAACGTTTTACGATCAGATGGAACTCGATTGCTGACCACACGTTGAACCGATGAAGCAAGAAAAGGAGAGTTCCAATGACAGACGCACTTCGCGTTGTCCCAAGTTCCGATACCGTTTCCACCGGCGTTCGCGACACCGCGACCATCGCCGAAGGTCTAGCCGATGTATTGGCCGACACATATCGCCTGGTGTTCAAAACGCACGCCTACCACTGGAATGTTGAAGGCCCGTTGTTTTACTCGGTCCATAAGCTGACCGAAGAGCAATATGAAAACATGTTTGACGCTGCCGACGAGCTGGCCGAGCGCATCCGCGCGGTCGGTCATCTTGCGCCGTCTTCGATGGGCGACATCATGGCGCGTTCCAAAATCGACGACAAAAATGGTGAGCTGTCCGCCGCGGACATGATCGAAGACCTAGCCGCAGATCACGAGCGGATATCGCATCGGCTGCATGCGTTGACCGAGCTGGTTGAAGGCAAAAAAGACCCGGTGACCGAAGACCTTGCCACCGAGCGTAGCGCATTCCACGAACAAGCTGCATGGATGCTGCGCGCAATCGCAAAATCGTAAACAGAAAAAAAAAAGGGCGGCACCGCGCCGCCCTTTTTCGATTACTGAAGATAAGATTACGCGTGCAGCGTCTCGGTTGATGCAAAGAACATTGCCTGACTGACGGCAGAACGTACCTGCTCTTCTGTGTATGGCTTTGAGATCAGGAACGCAGGTTCCGGCCCCTCGCCTGTCAGCAGACGTTCCGGGAATGCGGTGATGAAGATCACCGGCACATCGGGTAGGTCTGTCAGGATTTTGTTCACAGCGTCTACACCGCTGGAGTTATCGGCCAGCTGAATGTCAGAGAGGATAAGGTCAGGCTTTTCCTTCTTAACAAGGTCGAGCGCGCCAGCTTCGGTCCGTGCAACCCCGGTCACCTGGTGGCCCATTTCGCCAACAATGGCTTCGAGGTCCATGGCGATGATGGCTTCGTCCTCGATGATCATCACTTTGCCGGAAACCGATTTGGCCATCTCGGCATATGCAACGTCAACGAGTTCACGGGTTTCAGAAACGGAACGATCCATCACGATGGCTGCATCTTCAAACGACAATTCCTCGATGGTATGCAATAGAAGCGCCTCACGTGTATCGCGCGTCAGATTAGATAGGTGCGCATTTGCTTTGCCTTCCGTACCGCCCGGCTCGGGTTCGAACTGGCCGCCACTTGTTGACCAGATCGATTGAAACACTTTGTAAAGTGCCACACGCGGTGCCAGGTCACCTTCGAACAAGCTCATGTCAGCCAAGATCGCTTCGAGTGTCAGCACCGCGTAGCGGTCACCTTCGGCCTGAGAACCCGTCAATGCGCGGGCGTAACGCCGCAGGTACGGTAGGTTTTCGCCGATGCGATCTGTGATGTCGGCTGATCCGTTTGCGTTCATGGATGTGCTCCCGTCAAAAAAATTTGTTATTTCGGGAACCAAACGCCCGAAAGCGCGTTAGGTTCCAAACTGCCAGGCAATTTGTGGAAAAAAAATGAACCAAAACGCGCCCAGATCAAGTCTCACTGACGAAATCGACGCCAATCTCAAGCGTGCGTTCGACAAAATCAGTGAAGAGCAAGTTCCGGACAGGTTTTCGGACCTGCTGTCTCAGCTGCGTGCCGCCGAGCAAAAGCAGACTGGCGAAGGGAACGCAAAATGAGCGCCGACCCCAGAGACGAGTTGACGCAACATCTTGGCCCGATGCGCGCGTTCGCCATGAGCCTGACACGAAATTCCGCATTGGCGGATGACATGGTACAGGACGCATTGGTCAAAGCCTGGACAAAGATCGACTCGTTTGAAGCCGGCACCAACATGCGCGCATGGCTCTTTACGATTTTGCGTAACACGTATTATTCGCATCACCGCAAAGCGCGCCGTGAGGTCGCCGACGTTGATGGCATTTTGTCCGAAGCGATTGCGCAGAAACCTGACCATGACGGGCGTCTGCAAATGCGCGACTTTAACGCCGCATTCGACCAATTGAATGACGAACAACGCGAAGCGTTGGTATTGGTTGGTGCTGCTGGCTTTTCTTACGAGGACGCTGCCGAAACCTGCGGAGTTGCTGTCGGCACAATCAAAAGCCGCGTGAACCGCGCCCGCGCGCGACTGGCCGACTTGATGTCCATTGATGACGAAACGGCGATTGAAATGACCGACTCCGTCACCGCAGGCATCGTCGCGGCCCAGCGTAATGTAGCTTAACCTTTCTACGTCATGACGTTGAAACGACTGGTCCCTACCAGTTTGGTGACAAGGCTGGTGTTATTGATGACACTGGCCTTGTTTCCGCTGGGGCTCATTTCGATCTGGCAAACCGCTGTGGTCGTCAAGGAAGCCGAGGCTTTGTCGCGCGCCGCTCTTCTGGCGCAAACCGAAGAAGCGGCAGAAGAAGAGCGGCAGCTTGTCCAAAACGCGCTTGGTGTTGCAAAGGGTCTTGCTGGCGTCGCAACCACCCTGCCGCCCGACGCGTGCTCGCGTGTTTTGCAAGAATTGGTCGATGAAAACGAAACCTACATCTTTGCCGGTTTTGTCCCGCTAGACGGCCAAATGGTCTGCAGCACCGCTGGGCGGCCGGTTGATCTATCGGGCACGCCAGATTTCGAAAGCGCGATTCGTCGCGACGGCCCATTCGTTCAGGTCAACCTAAATGGCGAAGTCAGTAGACAACCGGTCTTGATCGTCTCGCAGCCCGTGCGGGATAGCGGCATGCTGGTCGGTCGTATGACGGTGTCGATCCCGCATGCTCTTTCCCGCGCTGCGTTGGACACGTCGCGTGAAGAGCGTGGGCTCAAAATTGCATCGCTCAATACGGACGGACAGATCATTGCAGCAACCGGCGGCATTGACAGTGCTCACGGTTTCCTCCCAGCGAATATCGCTTTGAGTGACATCCCATCCCACCCCACGCTGACCTTTCGAGCAGATTCCGAGGACGGACGCGATCGGCTGTTCGCGATATCGCCACTGGTCGACGAGACCCTCTACCTTGTGGGCAGTTGGCCTGCTGAGATGACGGAAAACTCTGGTATTGGCCTGAGTGGCTTTGCGCCGATGCTATTTCCAGTTTTGATGTGGGTCGCTGGTATCAGCGTCGCCGTTCTGGGTCTTCAACACCTGGTTCTGCGCCACTTGAACGATCTGCGTTCCGCGATGCGGCAGTTCGGCCTGGGCAAGCGCGGCGGTGGGTCATTGGAACTCGTGAACCCGCCTCAGGAATTCGAAGAGGCGGAACGCGCATTCAACCGGATGACGTTTATCTTGTCCGAAGCCGAGGCGCGGCAAGCGGAGGATATCCGCGACAAGGAGGTTTTGCTCAAGGAGGTGCATCACCGCGTTAAAAACAACCTGCAACTCATTGCTTCCATTATGAATATGCAGATGCGACGCGCAAAAAGCGCCGAAGCGAAACGCCTACTGGCCGCGCTTCAGCAACGCGTACGTGGGCTGGCGATGTTGCACCGCACGCTGTACACCACCACCGATGTCGCCACCATCGACAGCCGCGAATTGATCGCAACCGTGGTCAAAGATGCATCCAGTCTCATTCAGGACCACCAGATGCGTGTCGAGTCAGATCTTGCATCTTTTCCGCTCTACCCTGATCAGGCTGTGCCGCTGTCGATGTTACTGGCAGAAGCGCTGACCAATGCATTTAAGTATTCAGACCCGGAACATAGCCACTTGCCCGTCAAAGTGTTGCTTGAAGAGCCGGCCGCAAACATTGCCCGACTAGTGGTCACAAACCCGGTTGGCGACAGAGAAGACACGGATGAAGCCGGAACGGGCGACGGGCTTGGATCGCAATTGCTGAAGGCATTTGTGCGCCAACTCGATGGAACCGCATTTTCCGAAATCCGCGACGGTGTTTTCGTGTTCGAAATCACCTTTGAGCGTCGAGAATTCGAACTTGAGCCCCATGTCTGACGATTTCAAAGTCTTGATCACGGCAGAAGAAGCCTGGCCCGCCTTTGAACGGGCTGTCCTGAACGCGAAATCAGAAATCGTGGCGGGCTTCCGTATCTTCGATCTGCGCACCAAACTGCGCTCCCCCGAAGCCCGCGCGGTCGGCGATGACTGGTTCGACCTGATCGCACATGTCGCAAAACGCGGCGTCGTGTTCGATCTGACGGTCAGCGACTTTGATCCCGTGTTCGGCACGTCCCTACACGAATTAACATGGGCTACCGTGCGCTACGGCATAGCGCTTAAAGAAGTTATCGGCGAACACGCGGAAAACGTGAATATCCGCGCGCATCTCCATCCGGCAAAGGCCGGCACGTTGCCTTGGCTGGCATTTCTGCCCTCAGGGCTTAAGCGTCAAACCGATGAGATGTCCAAGCTGAACCCCGCCCGAAGGGCGCGTCAGGCCATCGGTCTGAGCGATGGCTCCCTGCCGCAACTGAATACGGTCACACATCACCAGAAACTGGCCGTGATTGACGGCGAGCAACTTTATATTGGCGGCCTCGACCTTAATGAACGGCGCTGGGACACGCAGAAACACGATTTGCCAGCCAGCAAAACGTGGTCTGACGTACAAGTCTTGATGCGCGGCCCTGAAGCACAAGAAGCCCGCGCGCATTTGAAAATCTTTGGTGCTGCGTGCGAAGGCAAAGAACCGCCATCCAAGGCGCGGCACATCAAACGGACGCTTTCCACACCGCGCCAGATCCAATTCCCATTTCTGTCGCCAAAATCCGCCCTGACGGAAATTGAAGACGCCCATTTGCAGGCCTTCAAAACCGCCCAATACCTGATTCATATCGAAACGCAGTACTTTCGCTCGTCGCGCATCGCCGACGCTTTGGCGGCGGTGGCCGAACGCAACCCAGAGCTCAACCTGCTGATCATCCTGCCAGCTTTACCCGAAGAGCTCAGCGTCGAGGGGAATGACGGGTTGGATATGAAATACGGGCTGGCTTTACAGAAATCGGCCTTGGACGCGATAACAGACGCATTTGGCGCACGTCTGACGCTGGCAACGCCAGTCCGTCCTGTACTCGCCGCGCGCGAGACGGATCAGACACTATGCGGTTCCCCCACAATCCACGTACACAACAAGGTGCTGGTGATCGACCAAAGCTACGCGATGATCGGGTCCGCCAATTTGAATGGCCGGTCCCTGCGTTGGGACACCGAGGTGGCCGTTGACACCCGCAAAGCGGAACACGTCGCCCATGCACGGCAAAAACTGCTGCAGCACTGGTGGTTTGACCCGTTGCCAATGACGGCACAAGCGCCGGAAACACTGCACCCATGGTGGCAGGACAGCATTCAACGCAACGGCGTGGCCCGCCCGGAAAACAGAACGGGATTCCTTGTACCACACGACCCTGAAAACCGCGCAGCCCTCGCGCAACCGCTGCCCGGCGTGACCGAGGATATGGTGTAAACCGGAACATCGCCCGCATTCGCACGTTAGTGTCGAAATCCCCTTCGACACAGGAGTGCGACATGACCCGTGGCCGCGATGCGACCCATCCAACCGAAATCCCACCCAAAGGGCTAATCGATGTCGCCGCCCGCATCTGGCAGCGGCAGGGCGACGCAAACCTTAGCCTGATCGCAGCCGGAATCGCGTTCTTTGGCCTTTTGTCACTGTTCCCCGCAATCACGGCTGGCGTTGCCTTGGCCGGGGTCATCATGGATCGCAGCATGATCCTTGAAAACTCAACCGAATTTGCGGCAATCCTTCCAGATGCCGCCCAGGAAATCGTGTTGGGTCAGCTAAAGGAGGTTGCAGGCTCAGATGAAACCGCCCTTGGGTTTGCGGCATTCTTTGCGATCAGCTTAGCACTCTATTCCGCATCAAAAGCTGTGGCCAACTTCGTCTCGGGGCTTAACGTGGTCTACGAAGAGGACGAGACGCGAAATTTCTTTCTGCTCAAAGCGCTCACGCTTGGCCTGACATTGCTCGTTATCATAAGCCTTGTTTTGGCGCTCTCCATCGTTGCCGTGCTGCCCGCGATCGCGTCCTTTGCAGATATCGTACCCCTTGCGGAAGACATCATCCTGCTCGCACGATGGCCTGTCCTGTTCCTCATCGGCGCTGGGTGCATCGCACTGCTTTACCGGCTCGGCCCCGATCGTCGCTCCGCCAAATGGCGCTGGATCACACCCGGTGCCGCCACGGCTTGCGTGCTCTGGGTGGCAGGCAGCGTTGGCTTTAGCGTCTACGTGCAGTCTTTCGGGACATATAACGAGACCTTTGGCGCGCTCGGAGGGGTCATCGTGCTTTTGACATGGCTCTGGTTGTCGGCCTTTGTCGTGCTCTTGGGCGCTTTGATCGACGCAGAACTTGAAGCGCAAACAGGACACGACAGTACAATCGGTGCCCCTCGCCCACGCGGCAAACGCGGCGCATTCAAAGCGGACACTTTGGGCCGCGTTCGCGAACAAACCAGCGGGTGACGCGAAAGAATTCCAGAAATTTTTTGGAACCTGTCACCGCCCGACGCGGTTTATTCCCCAGAACCAAGGAGTACTGAACAATGAAAATTGGACTAGCAATCGCAGCCGTCGCCATCGTTCTTGCAACCGCGTTTGGCGTGTACATGGTCGATATCGATCAAACCCAGCAGGCCGAACTTCCGAACGTCGAAATCGAAGGCGGCCAGCTGCCGGAATTCAGCGCCGAAACCGGCGACATTTCGATTAGCGAAGAAGAGGTCACCGTGACCGTTCCCGATATCGAAATCACTCCGCCGGAAGACGAAGAGATCGCGTCAAACTAAGCTGTTGAAAGGAGACCTGTCATGGACAGAGATCGTATCGAAGGCAAATGGACCGAAATTAAAGGCCAACTTCGCGAAAACTACGGCGAATTGACCGACGATGACATCGAAGAAGCAAAAGGCGATCGCGAACAGATGATCGGCAAGCTTCAGCAGAAAGTCGGTGAAACCAAGGACGACGTTCGCAAAACCGTTGATCGCATTCTGGAAAGCATCTGACGATTTTGCCAGCCACACATGGCCGACATCCATATCGCACGAATACTTGGCGTACGAGAGATACCCTCTCTTGTGCGCCAATATATTTGCACACGGACTCGCACAGCATTTTGAGAGTGCGAAAAACGCCGTAGTGGGCAATCAATTGCGTCTGGCGATCATCGACACCGAACACAAGCAGCGAGACAACCAAAAGCCAAATCCCCACTCCGAGGTGCGGCAGGGCGGTGAAAGACATATTGAGTGTTTGGTGCCGTCTTTTTTGGGACAAATAGACAAGATCCAACGGTCTTTTTGGGCAAAATCGTGGATTTCAGAGTTTGCTCTCAGCATAATCGCGATTGTTGTCCAACACCCTGCTATCTGGCACCTCAAGCAAACCTTGGTCGTATATCGTTAGCGCGTCTTGTCCGTCGTCAGGGTTTTTGGGACAGATGGCGGCTGTCCGACGTCAGCGCCAATGGGACAGATTAGGGTGATTTGATAAGAGAGGGTTT
>CAZCOX010000048.1:13343-16225 GCA_964500115.1 uncultured Rhodobacterales bacterium | reverse complement strand
TCTTTGCGATCAACGCCCGCGCGCCGTTTCTTTTGATGCAGCAGGTCCTGCCCGACATGATCGCGCAGGGCGGCGGGTCCATAGTGAACATCCAGTCGATGAACGCCCACTGCGGCGCGCCAGAGCTGGCGATCTATTCTGCCACCAAGGGAGCCCTGCAGACGCTGACCAAAAACGCCGCCAATGCGCATCTGGCTGACGGCATCCGTGTGAATGGACTCAACCTTGGCTGGACTGACACCGAAGCCGAACACGTGATGCAGGCCAGCACACTGGGGCACGGCGATGACTGGGCGCAAAAGGCGGCGGCGGGCTCGCCATTGGGGCGGTTGCTGACCCCGGAAGAGGCGGCGCGACAGGTGATATACCTGCTCAGCCCGGCCTCCGCACCGTTGACTGGCGCGTCGCTCGACCTGGAGCAGTGGATACCGGGAGCGCCACGCTAACAACATGGCGCTGCCGTGCTGTCGCGGATGACCAGTTCCACGGGGATTTGCATCTGCCGCTCTGGTGGCGTGCCGTTCCGCGCCAAACGGTCCAGCAGCACCTCGGCAGAGCGGCGACCCATCCGGTGGCGATCCTGCCGGATCGTTGTCAGGGCGGGCACGTAGTATTCCGACATCTCGATATCGTCGAACCCGACGACCGACACATCCTCGGGCACCCGCAGCCCGCCGTTTTGCAGACCCGAAATCAACCCGAACGCCACCATGTCGGCGGAACAGAAGACCGCGGTGGGCCGATCCTCCATCGCCAGAATACGCTCCGCCGCCTCGCGCCCCGAATTGAGCGAGAAATCCCCTCGAATGATCCATTCCGGACGCGCGGGCAGTTCGAGACGCGCGCGTTCTTCGACCATCCCGCGCCGCCGGGCGGTGGTCAGAACGTTGCCGTCCGGGCCGGTTACATGGGCGATTTTGCGATGGCCCAGCGCGTGAAGGTGACGGATCGCAAGCCGCGCACCTTCGGCGTTGTCGGTGGTGATCACAGGGAAATCCTCGCCCTCCACCCATTCGCAAAGGAACACGATCCGCTCCCCCGCCCCGCCCTGCGCGCAGTGGTTCAGCATCGCCGACGACAAGCCCCCATCCAGCGAAATCGCCCCATCGATCCGCCCGTCCTGAAAATAGCCCGCGAGTGCGGTGTCCTGCATCGGATTGCGTTCTGTATCGGTGATCAGCACTTCATATTCCGAACCCGCGAAGCCTTCGCTGATGCCAGCAAGAATGCCCGAATAAAACGGTTTACCCAGGTTTGGCACCAGCACCAGCACCGCGCCTGCCCGCTGCATCCGCAGGTTTCGCGCCGCCTGGTTGACACGGTACCCGGTCGCGCGGATCGCCTCTGTCACCGCTGCGCGCGTCGGTTCCGCCACCAGTTTCGGGTTCGACAAGACACGGCTGACCGTCGCGGTCGAAACCTGCGCGGCGCGGGCGACGTCCTGAATGGTGGCGGATTTCTGCAGCATTTCCCGGCTTGACTCGAATCTGTTGTAGTGCCGAGTATGTAATCGATTTCATCATCCGGGAAGGGGTTTCCGGAAAGATGTAAACGATTACAGACGCGCAGTCAGCGCGCGGGGAGGACGTGATCAGACGCCAACGCATCGGCATTGTGGCGGACCAAACGCCATGAACGCACGCGCCGCGTTCGACTTTACCGGCACCCACGTGCTGGTGATTGGGGCCAGCCGTGGCGGCATCGGTGCGGCTATCGCGCGCGCGTTTCAGGATGCTGGCGCCACGGTTGAGATCACGGGAGTTGAACCGACCTGCGCCCCCGAAGACGCCAATCGTTTCGCCTACACCCAGCTTGATGTGACCAACACAGATGCCGTCCGCGCCTTTGCCGCGTCAAAACCCAAGCTTGATGTGTTGGTCAACTGCGCCGCGATCACCAAACGGGGCGAGGAGATGGCACCCGATTTCTTTTCCCATGTGCTCGACGTGAACCTGACCGGATCGTTCCGCTGCGCCGAAGCTTTGCTGCCCGCGCTGAGCGCCAACAAGGGCCGCGTGATCAACGTTGCCTCGATGTACGCGCGGTTCGGGTCGCCCCGGAACCCCGCCTATGGCGCGTCCAAAGCGGGTGTCGAACAACTCACCAAGTCGCTGGCCATTGCATGGGCGCCCGACGGTGTGCGCGTGAATGCCATCGCACCGGGCTTTATCGTTACCGAGCAATCCGCCCGCGCCCGCCAAGACCCTGCATTCACGCAGAAAATAGAAGAGCGCACGCCGCTCGCCCGATGGGGTCAGCCTGATGACATCGCGGGCGCGGCCCTCTTCCTCGCCTCCGACGCCTCCGCCTTTCTGACCGGCACCTGCATCCCCGTGGACGGAGGGTATTCCGTTGTTTGAGACCGCGCTATGACCGACTTTGCCCAACTCACCGCCGCTGTCATCGGCACAGGCTTTATCGGCACCGTACACACGCAAGCGCTGCGTCGTCTGGGCGTGAATGTCAAAGGCGTTTTGGGTTCCTCTGCCGAACGCGGAGCAACGCGCGCCGCTGAAATCGGCGTCGGTCGGGCCTATGCGTCGCTTGACGATCTGCTCGCGGATGAGGACATCGATGTCGTACACGTGACCTCGCCCAACCACGCGCATTACCCTCAGGTCAAAGCGATCCTCGCTGCCGGAAAACACGTTGTCTGCGAAAAGCCATTGGCCATGAACAGTACCGAGTCTGCCGAGCTGGTGGAACTGGCGGACGCCTCCGGCAAGGTCTGCGCGGTCTGCTATAACATCCGTTTTTACCCGCTCAACCAGCAGGCCCACGGGATGGTAAAGGCGGGTGATCTCGGTGACATCCGCTTCGTGACCGGCCACTACCATCAGGATTGGCTGGCCAAACCCACCGATTGGAACTGGCGTCTGCAA
>CAZCOX010000048.1:11547-13243 GCA_964500115.1 uncultured Rhodobacterales bacterium | reverse complement strand
CTGCAATGGGACATCGCCGGGGCCAAGGCCAGCGCCGCGTGGCACAGCGAAACACCCGATCACCTCTTCATCGGGCATCGAGACGGCCCGAACCAGACCCTGATGCGCGATTTCACCCTGATGAACCCGACAGGCGTTGCGGCAGCCACCCTGCCCCCCGGCCACGTCGAAGGCTTTGCCGACAGCTTTTTCAACTTCTTCCGCGCGGTCTACGCCGACGTCGACGCAGGCGTGCGCGGGTCTGACAGCACATGGGCCAGTTTTGCCGACGGCCACTACGAGATGCGTTTTTGCGACGCCGTTCTGAAATCTGCCCGCGAAGGTCGCTGGGTCGATCTGAGCGAGATTTGAGGAAACCACAATGAAACTGGGATTGCTCACAGCCCCTTTCGAAGACAGCCCGTTGGAAGACGTGGCAGACTGGGCCGGGTCGAACGGCTTTTCCGCGATGGAGGTTGCCTGCTGGCCTGCATCGGGCGGCGAAAAGCGACGCTATGCAGGCACCAGCCACATCAATGTGGACGGGCTAACCGCCGCGCAAGGCTCTGACATCAAAGGCATGCTGGCGGATAACGGGATCGAAATCTCGGGTCTTGGCTACTACCCCAACCCACTGCATGCCGATGCCGATCACCGGGACGAGGTGATTGGCCACCTCAAGAAAGTCATCACCGCCGCTGGCACGATGGGCGTGCCGATTGTGAACACCTTTGTCGGTGGCGACCGGACGCTAAACGTCGATGACAACTGGACCCGCGCGCAAGAGATCTTTGCGCCCATCGTCAAACACGCGGAGGATGCGGGTGTGCGGCTCTGTTTCGAGAACTGCCCGATGATCTTTAGCTATGACGAATGGCCTGGCGGGCACAATATCGCCTACAGCCCGCGCATCTGGCGGCGGATATTCGAGGAATGGGGCGATGCCGTTGGCATGAACTTTGACCCGTCCCATCTGGTGCTGCAATTCATTGATATGCCACGCTTTATCAAGGAATTCGGCTCACACATGGCGCACGTACATGCCAAGGATCTGATGATCGATCGCGACGCGCTTTACGAGCGTGGCATCCTGTCGGCCGGCATGGGATGGCAAATTCCGCGCCTCTGCGGATTGGGCGATGTGGACTGGTCAGATTTCTTTTCCGGCCTCTACCGCGTGGGCTTTGACGGCCCAATCATCATCGAACACGAAGACCGCATTTTCGAAGGTACGGATGACAAGGTCAAACGCGGGTTCCTGCTCGCCCGCGACGTGCTCAGCCCCTTTATCAAATGACCAAGACAAAAACCTGGGAGGTATCCAAATGAAGAAGTTTCTATCCGGTGCTGCGGCTCTGGCCATGGCCGTTTCGCTTGCCCCTGCCACCTTTGCCGGTGGCCACAAAAGCTACACCATTGGTGTGTCAAACACCGTTCAGGGCAATGGTTGGCGCGAACAGATGATCTGCGCCATGCGTGCGCAGGCGTTAGTCGAAGGCGACGTGACCAACATCATCGTCGCCCACCGCAACACGGACAGCGCGGGCCAGTTGGAAGACATCAACAACCTGATCGAGGCGGGCGTTGATGCGATTGTCCTCAACCCGTCAAACCCAGACGCGCTCAACTCCGCGCTTGATGCTGCCATGGCGCAAGACATCGTTGTGGTCGCGGTTGATGCCGGTGTGACGGCAGAGGGCGCTTACATCCTGTCGAA
>CAZCOX010000048.1:6362-11447 GCA_964500115.1 uncultured Rhodobacterales bacterium | reverse complement strand
GGCGGTGCAGGCATCGCGCTGGCGGTTGATATTCTCAATGGCGAAGCGCCTGACAGCACCACGGTTCTGGTTGACCCGGTTCTTTGGGAAAACTCATCCGATGCAGGCCGCGCAACGATTGAGGCGGCGCAGAACCCCGATCTTGACCCCGAATGGCCGGTGTCAGTCACCGTGCCGGGCTGGACCGATTACACGATGGAACAGATCATCGCCTGCGAAGGCCCAAGCGGCAGCTAACCAAACAAAAAGCGCCCCGGACACGTTTCGGGGCGCTATGCAAACACAGAACACAACGAAAGCCCTCACCTGCATGACTGACACCGCCCTTCTGGACGCCTCGGGCGTGGCCAAAAGCTTTGGAGCGGTGAAGGCGCTGACCGATGCGCGTCTACGCGTGGCCCCGGGTGAAGTCATCGCGCTTATGGGTGCGAACGGCGCAGGCAAATCGACCTTTGTAAAGATCATCACTGGCGCATTGAAGCCGGATGCGGGTCAGGTTCTGATCCGTGGCAAAGAGGCCTTTGTCGGCAGCCCGGCAGAGGCGCGACGGTCTGGCCTTGTGCCGGTTTATCAGGAGCCATCGCTGATCCCCGATCTGGATGTGCGTGACAATCTGCGGCTGGGCGACACACCTGTCGCACCGTTTCAGGAGTGGGTCACGGAACTGGGCATCGCTGATCTCTCGCTCTCCGACATGATCAGCGACCTGCCACTTGCCACGCTGCGCATCCTCGACCTCGCGCGTGCGTTGGCGTCTGAACCGGATGTCCTACTCTTGGACGAGATGACAGCCGCTCTGCCAACCGATCTGGTCGAGCGTGTTCTGAAAACCGTGCGGAGCAAGGCGGACGAAGGCATGGGCGTGATCTATGTCTCGCACCGGTTCACCGAGATCGCAGAGCTTTGCGACCGCGCGACCGTCTTGCGCGATGGGCGCACTGTAGGCGATCTCGATATCGAACCGGGCGTTGAGGATCGCGCGGTTGAATTGATGCTGGGTCAGAAACTGGACCTGGGCCAGCGCGACACGACAGCGGTCCGCGCTGTGCAATCGACGCAGCCACGCCTGCGGGTTTCCAATCTCGCGATGGCACCCAAGGTCACCGACGTGTCTTTCGAATTGCACCCCGGCGAAGTTCTCGGCGTTGTCGCGTTGGAGGGTCAGGGGCAGGACGAGGTTTTCAATATGCTCGCCGGGTTCGACAAACCCACTGGCGGGCAGATCGAGGTTGATGGCAAAACCATGCAGTTCGGTCATCCGGCAGACGCCATCGCAGCGGGGCTGACATTTGTTCCGGGCAATCGCACCGATGCATTGCTGTCCGAACGGTCCGTGCGCGAAAACATCGCCCTGCCCTTTTCGGCCCGCATCAGCAACTGGGGTCCGCTCAAACGCCACCACGAACGTGCCCGGGTCGACGAAGCCATCGCGCGGTTGCAAATCGACACCCGCGCGCAAGGCGAAGTTCAGCGCCTGTCTGGCGGGAACCAGCAGAAAGTCACCATCGGACGCTGGATCGCAACCGGTGTACAAACGCTGCTCTTGTTCGACCCGACACGCGGGATCGACGTGCGCACGAAACGGCAGATTTATCCGCTGGTGCGCGAACTCGCAGAACAGGGCGCAGCGGTGCTGTTCTACACTTCGGAGTTGGAAGAAATCCCGCTCGCCTGTGACCGCGCCGTCGTTATCTTCAACGGACGCGTTGTTGACGTGATTGATGCCGCTGACGCGGATGAACCAACCCTGATGCGCGCCGCCTATGGTCTGACACAAACCGAGGGCGCCGCGTGAGCCTGATCAGAAAACACCTTTGGGTCGTGAGCCTCATGGTGCTGCTCGCTGCGCTGCTGGTCGTCACCAAGATGATCCAGCCCAGTTTTGGCGCATCTGGCCTCGAAAGCATCGCCCGCGCGGCCCTGCCCTTTGCTTTTGCCACGGCAGGCATGGCTGTCGTTGTGATCGTCGGCGGAATCGACCTGTCGGTTGCCTCCATGATGGCGGTCTGTGCCGTCACCGCGGCGGTGCTGATGGAGCGGATGGCGGGTGTTCCTGCCCTTATCATTGTGCTGGGCGTTGGCCTGATCATGGGCCTGATCAACGGCGCATTGATCGTGCTGACAAAGGTGCCTGACATCGTTGTGACGCTGGCGATGCTCTTTGTTTGGGAGGGGGTCGCACTGCTGATCCTGAACACCCCCGGCGGCAATACGGCAGACTGGCTGGAGGCCACTATCCGCGGCGGTTTCGGCCTTCTACCCAACGCGCTTCTGGTCATCGCTATCTGCGTCGCCATTGTCTGGATGCCCATTCGCCGGTCAAAGTTGGGGTTGTCGATCTACGCCACCGGGTCTGACGAACTGGCCGCGTTCAGATCAGGCGTCAGCATCGGCAAAACCAAGATCGCCGCCTACGGCATCTGCGGCCTCTTCTGCGCATTTGGCGGTCTGAGCCTTGCTGCACTCACCGGCATTGGCGAACCGGTGCCCGGCCCGTACCTCATGGCCTCGGTTGCGGCGGTGGTTCTGGGGGGCGTCGTGCTGGGCGGTGGCAAGGGCGGATTGCTCGGCCCGATCATCGCTGTCTTCATCCTGCGCATCATTCGCACCATCCTGACACTTCTGGCGGTCGACCCCAACGTCACAACGATCATCGAGGGCACGATCATGGTCGCCGTCGTGATGCTCGGCACCGCCGCCACGATGAGAGGAGCGCGCAAATGAGCATGGCTGAAACCGATCCGCCCCTCGTGCGCATCGGGCGCTACCTGCGGGACAATCCGATGATCCCGCTGATCCTGTTCCTGCTTCTGCTCGTCGCCACGTTAGAGGTCATGCGCCCCGGTATCGTGACCCCCTTTCGCGCGGGTCGAGACGGTCTGATCTCAACGTTCTGGGTTGGCAACCTGATCAAGTTTGCCATCCCGCTGGCGATGCTCGCGGCGTGCCAGGTGCTGACAATGCTGACCGCCGGGATCGACCTGTCTGTCGGGATCGTCGCCACTGTTGCCGCCTTTGTCTGCGCCACGCTCAGTTCGATCTGGGGCGTTGCGCCTGCTGTCATCATCGCGTTAGCCTGCGGGCTGGTCGTAGGCGTCGTGAACGGGATCGGCGTAGGTATCGTGCGGGTGCATCCGCTGATCATGACGCTGGGAACCGGGCTGATTGCCACGGGTTGCCTGCAAGTCTACCAACGTCTCGTGATCAATGCGGGCAGCGAAATCCCCGCGTTTCTGGCTTGGCTCGGTACGGGCCGCACCGCGGGCATGCCGAACGGGCTTTACCTGTTCATCCCCTTTTCGATCTTCATCCTGTGGCTTATGCGCGCGACCGGGTTCGGGCGGCTCTTGTTCGCCCTCGGCTCCAACGAAAACGCCGCGAAGCTTTCGGGTGTCCGTGCCTGGCAGGTCTATGTAGCGCTTTATGCGCTGTCGGGCCTGATCGCGGCCCTCGCCGGGCTGCTCTATCTCGGCATGATCCGCCAGACCTCGCTCAGCCTTGCCAACCCGCTCTTGCTGCCGTCCGTTGCCGCAGCCGTCATCGGCGGCACATCCATCTTTGGCGGGCGGGGCAGCTTTGCCGGGGCGATTGTCGGCGCACTGATCCTGCGCGTGCTCGACACGATGCTCACGCTTCTGCAAATGCCCGAAGGCGCGCGCACCGCGCTCTTCGGCCTGATCATTCTCGCTGTGACCGCGCTTTACGTCAGGATCACCGGCACCCGCTAGACAAGGAGACACCCCATGGCCCGCAAAAGGATCGTCGGCATCAGCTTCGACCATATGCATATGGGGGACCTCCTGCGCATGGTGCACGATCATCCCGATGCCGAGATTGCGGGCCTTTACGACCCCGACCGCGCCAAGATGCAAAGCGCGATTGACACGTTCGGCGTGCCAGAGGACCGCATTTTCACCGATTTCGACGCCTGTATGGCGGCTGGCCCCTACGACATGGCCTTGCTCTGTGTCGCCACGGCCGAGCACGCCGATATGACCGAACGACTGGCCCCGCACGACCTGCATGTCTTTGTCGAAAAGCCTTTTGCTGCCTCTGCCCACGATGCACGTCGCATGATCGCGGCGATGCAGGGCACCGGCAAACAGTTGATCATCAACTGGCCTCTGCGCTGGGTCGAAAGCCATGTCACCGCCAAGCGTCTGATTGACGAAGGTCTGATTGGTGACCTGCGAGAGGTGCATTTCTACGACGGCAATCGCGGGCCGCTCTACCATCTCGCCGACAAGGTCGAGGTCTCGCCAGAAGAGGTCGAACGCCAGAAACCCGACTCCTGGTGGTACAAGAAAGCGTCTGGCGGTGGGTCGCTGCTCGACTACCTGGGCTACGGCGCGACGCTTGGCACGTGGTACATGGATGGCGCGGCACCGCTGGAAGTGACCTGCGTTGTGGACGACACGCCCGGCATCGAGGTGGACCAACACGCAGTTGCGGTCTGCCGCTATGCGCACGGGCTCTCCAAGATGGAAACCCGCTGGGGCACCTTCACGGATCCGTGGACGCACCAGCCCCAACCGACCTGCGGCTTCACCTTTGTCGGCACGGACGGCACCATTGCCTCCCCCGACTACGCGCGCCACGTGACTGTGCAAACCCGCGAAAATCCTGAGCAGTATGAGATCGCCGTCGATCCCCTACCCGACGGCGAAACCAATGCCATCGAATACGTGTTGGGCTGCCTCGACACGGGCCAACCGGTGGCAGGCCCGCTTGCCCCAGACCTCTGCCTGACGGCCCAGCGCATCGTAGATACCGCCGTCGCGTCCGCCGCCGAGAAACGAACCATGGGGTTGCTGCCATGACAGAAGACGCCGCCGGCACCGACACATACGCCCTGCGCGCCGCTGACCTGCCACAGATCGCAGCGCCCGACCTGCCCTACCAACCACCAATGCCGAAAACCTATCGTCCGCAAATAGGCGTGATCGGCACCGGCGGCATTTCCGCCAGCCATCTGGATGCGTATCGCACTGCCGGGTGGGAAGTCGCAGCCCTTTGGAACCGGACCCGCCGCAAGGCCGAGGAAAAGGCGCAGGAGTATTGCCCAGACGCCCGCATCGAAGACGA
>CAZCOX010000048.1:0-6262 GCA_964500115.1 uncultured Rhodobacterales bacterium | reverse complement strand
GACAGCATCGACGATCTGATCCTGTTCGATTTCGGCGTGCACTGGTTCGACTTTCTGTCCTCGCTGATCGGCAACCGCGCGCAAACGGTGTTTGCCACGGCAACCCGTGCCGCCGGTCAGGCCAACAAGGTTCCGCTTCTCGCGCAAGCCATGGTGCAGTTCGATGGTGGTCAGACCAGCCTGATCTTCGATGGCGGCACGCCGCATGGGCCCAGTGACAGCACCTACCTGGCGGGGACCAAGGGCAGCCTGCAATCAACCGGGCCAGACCTTGGCGCGCAGACCGTGACGCTGACAACGGCAGAAGGTACCGCCACGCCACAACTCGAAACGCAATGGTTCAATGACGGGTTCCGGGGCGCAATGGGCGAACTGCTCTGCGCCATCGAGGAAGGCCGCACCCCTCGCAACAACGCGAAAGACAACCTGAACGCTTTGGCGCTCGCCTTTGCCGCCGTCCGGTCCCGCATCACAGGCAAAACAGTCGTGGTCGGCGCGTCGCGAAAACTCGAAAGCTAAAAAGGTTTAAGCGAGTCGCGCAAAACCAAGCGTGTGTCGAGCGCATGGGACGCGCCGGGTTTGCCATGCTCGACCATGTTGATAATCTCCTGCGCGGCGAGCCTGCCCATGATCCGGTGCGGGACGTGTACTGTGGTCAGTTGCGGGTTCACCACCTGTGCGAATTCCAGATTATCAAACCCGGTGATCGACAAATCCTCCGGCACGCGCACGCCATGGGACCGCGCCTGTAACAAGGTGCCCGCCGCCAAAACATCGTTCCCGCAAATGATCGCGGTTGGGCGCGGGTCCGTCGCCCAGATCACATCAAACGCCTCTTGCCCGCCTTCAACGGTGTACGGCTGTTCTACGATCATAAGATCGTCTGCCGACAAACCATAGGACGACGCCACCTCTTTGAACCCGGCGACACGCGGCGTGGCGCGGTCATTGCCCTTGGTCACGCCTGAAATCATCGCCACCCGGCGGTGCCCTTGCGAAAATACCTGTTCCGCCATCCGCGCCATCGCCAGTTTATTGTCGAACCCCACGCAGGGCAGCCGCGCGTTGTCCTGATAGGACCACGCAATAATCGTCGGCAAGCTGCGGTTTTCCAGAAACGCATACACCTCTGGCGCGCGGGCGTGGCCGATCAACAGCAATCCATCCGCACCACGCGCCGCCAAGGAACGGATCTGCTGAAACTCGATATCCGGGTCATAGGCCGAGCTTGACACCAAAAGCGTATACCCCTGATCCTTCAACTCATCCTGAAACGCCTGCAAAGCGCGCGCAAAAATCGCGTTTTCCATCGTCGGCACAATCGCCCCGATAGTCTTCGTCTTTTTCGCTGCCATCACCTGTGCCGCGAAATTCGGCGTGTAGCCCAGCGCATCCACCGCTGCCATCACACGGTCGCGTGTCGCTGGCACCACTCGGTCAGGATCATTCAGACAGCGCGAGACGGTCGCGGTCGACACCCCGGCGCGCTTGGCGACGTCATCCAGCGTTGGCACTGTCCCTGATGGCTTTGTCATGTCTCTGACCAGTTCACTCCGCTTGCCCACACCGTCGCGCCAGCAAGTTGCGACTCGATGATGTAAGCGCTTGCATATGTAATGTAAGCGCTTACAATGCACTTGTCGACAGACGATTCTTTCACGCGTTCAGGTGAGCCTTCGGGCCGCGCAACCGCGCTGCACCTGTGCCGAAGTTCAACAGTGGGATCACACCTATATGGCACGCGACTACCTCAAAAAGGCGACCCTGACATCGAAATCCGATGCCACAGAAGTGCGCGAGATCGTAAACAATATCCTGGCCGATATCGAACAAGGCGGTGATGAGGCGGCCCTGCGTTACGCCGCTCAATTCGATAAATACGAGGGCAGCATCCTCCTGTCGGAAGACGAGATCGCCGAGGCTGCAACCAAGGTGCCGGAAAAGCTCAAATCCGACATTCAGTTCGCCCACGATAACGTGCGCCGCTTTGCCGAACAGCAAAAGGCAACCGTCGCTGACATCCAGTACGAGGTTGTCCCTGGCCTGATCGCCGGTCAGAAAGCCATCCCCGTCGACGCAGCCGGGTGCTACGTGCCGGGAGGCCGCTACAGCCACATCGCAAGCGCCATCATGACAGTGACAACCGCCAAGGTTGCAGGTTGCAATCACATCACAGCCTGTTCACCACCGCGCCCAGGCGTGGGTGTGGCACCGGCCATCATCTACGCCGCCAACCTGTGTGGCGCTGACAAGATCATGGCGATGGGCGGCGTACAGGGCGTTGCCGCAATGACATTTGGCCTGTTCGGTCTGCCCAAGGCGAAAATCCTTGTCGGCCCCGGAAACCAGTTTGTCGCCGAAGCCAAGCGCAGCCTCTTTGGCCGCGTCGGCATCGACATGATCGCGGGGCCCACCGACAGCTTGATCCTCGCCGATAAAACGGCTGATCCGCTCATCGTTGCGACCGACCTCGTGAGCCAGGCCGAACACGGCTACAACTCTCCGGTCTGGCTGGTCACGGATGACCGCGATCTGGCCGTCAAGGTCATGGATATGGTGCCCGGATTGATCGACGATCTGCCCGAAACCAACCGCGAAAATGCCACCGCCGCATGGCGCGACTATGCCGAAGTCATTGTGTGTGCCGACCGCGAGGAAATGGCCGCCACATCAGACGACTACGCGCCCGAGCACCTTACAGTTCAGGCCGAAGACCTTGATTGGTGGCTGGAGCGGCTGACCTGCTATGGCTCCCTCTTCCTCGGCGAAGAAACCACAGTCTCCTACGGAGACAAAGCCGCAGGCACCAACCACGTCCTGCCAACCTCGGGCGCTGCAAATTATACCGGCGGCCTGTCCGTGCATAAGTACATGAAGATCGTCACATGGCAGCGCGCCACGCGCGAAGGATCCAAGCCCGTCGCCGAAGCCACGGCGCGTATTTCGCGTCTGGAAGGCATGGAAGGTCACGCACGGGCTGCGGATGTGCGTCTGGCCAAGTACTTCCCCGGTGAAAACTTCGACCTCGCCCCGCAGGAATAGGGTGGGCGATCTTTTCGATATCTCAGGCAAAACCGCCCTTGTGACCGGAGCAAGCTCCGGCCTTGGGCGGCACGCAGCCAATGTGTTGGTTCAGGCTGGCGCAAACGTGGTCGGCGTGGCCCGCAGGCGCGACGCGCTGGAAGATTGGGCCAATGAAGCAGGCTCCAGAGCGCACGCTCTTGCAACAGATATCACAGATCGCGCGCTGCTTGCGGACACAGTCGAAAAGGCATCCGCACCTTTTGGGGCACCGGATATCCTAGTCCACGCAGCGGGTCTAAACCCACGACAGTCGGCAGATGAGGTCACGCAAGAACGCTGGGACCAGACGCTCGCCGTCAACCTCTCCGCCCCCTTCTTTCTCTGTCAGGCCTTCGCGCCTGCGATGAAAGCCAAGGGCTGGGGTCGCGTTGTACATTTCGCCTCCCTACAAACGACCCGCGCCTTTCCGGCTGGCATCGCCTATGGCGCAACCAAAGGTGGCGTCGGACAACTGACCCGCGCCATGGCCGAAGCGTGGTCGAAAGACGGGATCAACGTGAATGCCATCGGCCCCGGTTTTTTTCCAACCGAATTGACGGCGGCTGTCTTTGACGACCCGGAGCGCGCAGCGCGCAACGCCGCGCAAACCTGCATCGGGCGAAATGGCGAAATGGCCGATATGGACGGGCCACTGCTGTTCCTCTGCTCGGAGGCCAGCCGATACGTCACGGGCCAAATTCTGATGGTAGACGGGGGGTTCACAGCCAAATGAAAGCGCTTGTGTACGATGGCGTTGAAACGCTCACCTTCCGCGACATGCCGGACCCGGCACAGCAGACCGGCGAGCATCTGATCCGGATCGAGGCCGTGGGCATCTGCGGCTCTGACATGCATGCTTATCTGGGCCATGACGACCGCCGCCCTGCCCCGTTGATCCTGGGCCACGAAGGTGCAGGCGTCATCACAGGCGGTCTGCGTGACGGTGATCGCGTCACAATCAACCCGCTGGTGACCTGTGGGGTATGTTCTGCCTGCAAAGCAGGACGCGAAAACCTGTGCCCGTCCCGGCAAATCATTTCCATGCCACCGCGCGAGGGCGCGTTTGCGCAATTCGTGTCGATGCCGGAGTCGAACCTCATCACGGTTCCAGACCACGTGTCGCTTGAAAAAGCGGCGCTTGCCGAACCGCTTGCCGTCAGCTGGCACGCTGCGCGACTGGCTGTTGAGGCGTTGCATCCGTCGATGGACAGACAGGCTTTGGTGATCGGCGGTGGTGCCATCGGCTTGGCCGCCGCGCTGGCCCTGAAAGCAATGGGCATTCCCGATGTGACAATCAGCGAACCCAACGACGCCCGCCGGAAATATCTGGCCGATCACTGCGGCCAGACGGTCACAGCAACGGCTGAAGGGCTCTACCCGATCACCGTCGATGCCGTCGGCTACGCCGCAACGCGCGCAACCGCCTCGGCCACGACGCAACCCGGCGGCGTGATTGTGCACATCGGCCTCGGTGAAGATACCGGCGGCCTCGATATCCGGCGCATGACGCTTCAGGAAATCGCCTTTATCGGCACCTACACCTACACCGCACAAGACTTCCGCGATTGCGCCGCCGCCCTGTTTGATGGCCGCCTCGGCCCGCTCGACTGGACAGAAACCCGCGCGCTTTCAGATGGGCAGCAGGCCTTTGCCGACATCCGTGCCGGGCAAGTCGCCAGCCCCAAGATCATTCTCGCACCCTGGACCTGATCCAGGCCAGTCAGGAGGAAAGATATGTACAAAAACCTGCTTGTTCCCATGGCACTGGACCACGGGATTTCGCCACAGACGATTGAAATCGCACGCACCCTGCGCAGCGAGGGCGGAACCATAACGGCACTGCATATCTTTGAGGCGCCGCAAGGCACCGTTGCCGCCTATGTCGATGAAAAAATCGTCAAAGATGCGTATCAGCGCGCCAAAGACGTGATGAACGAAAAGCTGTCCGGCCTTGACGATGTCACTGGTCAGATCATCGACGGTCACACAGCCCGCGCCATCATTGAATACGCCGATACGCACGATATCGACTGCATCGTGATGGGTTCGCACAAGCCCGAACTTTCTGACTACCTGCTCGGTTCAACGGCGACGCGCGTGGCGCGTCATGCCTCCTGCGCCGTTCATATTCACCGCACCAATTAACCCACCCTCAGCCAATTCTCCGGGAAAGCTGCAATGAACATAGACAAAAAGATCACCGACGATCTGGTTGCAAATGACGTGTCATTTGTGACCACGGTGCCCTGCAAGCAACTTGCAGGTGTGATCGACGAAATCGATCAGCGCGACGGGATTTTCCACATCCCTTCCAACAAGGAAGACGAAGGCATGGGGCTGTGCGCCGGTGCCTGGATGGGCGGCAAGCGCCCGGCGATTATCATGCAGAACACCGCGATTGGCGTCACGATCAACACGTTGGCAACACTGATCCAGTACTACCGGATGCCGCTGCCAATGATCATTTCGTATCGCGGCGAATTGCGCGAACCAGTGGCCTGTCAAGTTGAAATGGCCGTGCACACCAAAGCGCTACTGGCGCAGTTGAACATCCCCACCTACCACTTCCATTGGCAAAAGGACGTGGAGGAGTTCGACAACATCCTGAAATACACCTTCATGTGCAACAAACCCGTGGCGATCCTGACCGACGCCAACTTCTGGGGAGGCTATGGCGACCAATGATCCGTTCTGAAATCCTCAAGGAAATCGCCCCGATCCTGCGCGACCAGCTTGTTGTCTGCAACATCGGCATCCCAAGCCAGGAACTGCACGCCATCGATGACCAGCCCACCAACTTCTACATGTTGGGCACCATGGGTCTGGCGTCGTCCATCGGCCTTGGCCTCGCGCTGGCGCAGGACAAAACCGTTATCTCGATCGACGGTGACGGCTCTGTTCTGACAAACCTCGGCACATTGCCGACGATTGCCAACAACGTCGCTGACAACTTCATCCTGATGATCATTGACAATGGCTCCTACGGCTCCACCGGCGACCAGCCGACCTACACAGGCAAAAAAACATCGCTCGCCGGCATGGCCCGCGCGGCGGGTTGCGAAAACGTGGTCGAGGTTATGGATGTCGATACAGGCAAAGCCCTGCAAGACGCCATCGACAGCAAGAAAATGACCATCATGGTCGTGAAATGCGACAGCGGCAACGCCAAGATGCCGGTCATCACGATGGACCCGGTTGT
>CAZCOX010000047.1:13738-16402 GCA_964500115.1 uncultured Rhodobacterales bacterium | reverse complement strand
TGATGCGCCTGATTCTGGGCTCTGACCCGGTGCGCATCACGGCGAGTGCCGGGCAAGAGGTGAACCACCTCGATGAGACATATGACGGCGAAGTGCCGGATATCTGGGACACCGGGTATGTCATGGTGGATTTCGCCAATGGCGCGCGCGCGATGCTGGAGCTTTGCATGTATGCCGAAGGCGCGCGCTATCAGGAAGAGATCAGCGCTGTTGGGCCTGACGGCAAGATCGAGGCGTTTGTTCCCGGGCCGGGGCGGTTCTGGCCGACCCATCTGGGGGAGCCGCCGGTGGCACAGGTGATCATCAGCCCACGTTCCCCGAAAGGTCCGCAGGCGGTTGATATTCCGGTGGACCCAACCATTCTGGACGCGGGTGACCACAATGGGTCAACGTTTTACCAGCACGTCAAATTCCTTGAGCTCGTACGCAATGGTGGGACGCCAGAGGTCTCGATTGATGACGGCGCTTGGGCTGTGCGCATGGGGTTGGCCGCGCAGGCATCGGCAATCGAGCCGCGAAGTATTGAGGCCGTTTGACCGAAGTCAGGCCGCTGCAATCTGTGCTTGGACAAATCCAGCGAAGCGGTCGTGCATGATCCCTTGCCAGCCACCGGCATAACCTTCGCGGGACTTTGTTGCGGTGTCGCCCAGCACTTCCCAACCGCTATGGGTCAGACAGACGGCGGTTTTGCCGTCATCAGTCGGCGTGAATGTCACGGCAACCGCCGTTGCAAGAGTGCTGTCTTTGCCGGGGTGCCAGGTCACGGCGAGCTTTTCTGCTTCGACCCATTCGGTCACATGACCCCAGGCCCGCGTTTCTCCCTCATCGGAAATCTCGTAAAAGCGGCCTCCCAAATGCGGTTCGAGAACAAGTGTCTTGGGTGGGGTGGGATCGGTATATGCGCCGACCGAGTGTTTTTCGAGCGGCCACCAATCCGCAATCTTTGAGGTGAACGCCTCAAATGCGGCGGCGGGCGGCGCAGCGACGACAACGGTGATTTCGATGGGGTCGATGGTCATTTCAGATCTTCCTTTTCGTCCGTGAGCGATGTCAACGCCGCTGTCCAATGCTGTTCCAGGTACAGTCGAAGCTGTGCCAATGCGTCGGGGTTGGCGCGGTAGATGTTGCGCGTGCCTTTGGCGGTCACATCGACAAAGCCCGCGTCCTTGAGAACTTTGAGGTGTTGCGAGATGACGGGCTGGGAGGCGTCGGTGCCATCGGTCAGGTCTTTGACCGACAGCGGGTCAGCCGACAGGCGGGTCAGGATGTGCTGCCGCAGAGGATGAGAAAGGGCGAGGAACTGCTTTTCATAAGGCATAACTTATCATAAGAGATTCCTTATGAAATGGAAGCGAATTGATGATAGGCAGGTTTAACGCGCGCTCCAAATGGCTGCGAAATACAGGCGGAAATCCGCCATTTTGTGCTTGCAACCGACAAGACCCACATCATCAAGCCTGTCCAATTTTCGCCACATTTCGACCGTACTTTTCGCGCAACAGTCTGCTGTGACGGGGAAAAAATCGAATCATTCCCTTGATTCGGCCTTTGCGAATTAGGAAATTTCGGCTACGCATCCGTCAGAGCAATAATATGCCGAACCCGAAAACGGGCGGCTTTGAGGTAGAGCGGTGTAGTTATGAATGCGATTAATTTCGTTGCCCGTACACGTACGGGTAACATCGAGCGTGGTGTAGTGGGTTCAGCGGATCAGGGGTACCTGATCGAAGCAGGTAACGGCCGCGAAGTCTCTTTAAATCTTCATCGATCTGATATGCGCGGATACAATCGCGCAGGCAACGATTTGCAGATTACGCTGGCGGATGGCCGGGTGATCGTGTTGGAGAATTATTTCGATGCCAGCGGCTCCAGCCGGCTCTTCCTCTCTACCGATGGTGTGCTGAGCGAAGTTGCCTTTGCCGATGGCGGCGATGGCGTTCTGTTTGCGCAATACGGCGATGTTTCGGCCTGGGGCAAATGGAGCCCGGATGACGCGCTGATCTTTTTTGACCGCGCTGAGATGGTTGTTGCGGACGCGGTTATTGCTGATGACGAAGGCGGCGTTTCGATGCTGGCCGCGGGTTTGCTGGCCGGTGGCGGCTTGCTGCCGTGGCTGGGCGCGGGTGCCGCAGCCGCCGGTGCTGTTGCGCTGTCCGGTGAAGGCGACGGTGATGGCGGCGGCGGGCTTGTTGGCTCTGACGGCGACGGCGGTGGGCCGAAAGACCCGACCGTTGACGATGGCGAGTACAAGATCGGCGGCGACGACCTGACCGAGGATGACCGCACCATTCTGGTTAGCGGGACAGCCAACGCCGGTGACACCGTTGTCGTAACCGTTGGTGACAAGACGCAGACGACAACAACGACGTCAGGTGGCACTTGGGAAGTCATCTTTTCGGGTGAAAACTTCCCGGCGGATGGCTCTTACACCGCGATTGTTGTGGTGACGGGTCAAACGACAACCACGTTGGATGGCCCCAACATAATCATCGACACAACGCCACCGCTGATTTCGGTGACGGGCGGAACGGTTTCGGTGGGCGAGATTATCACCGAGATCGAATTTGACGGCGGTGTGACTGTCACAGGCACCACCGAAGCTGGCGCATCCGTGGTTCTGATCGCAGGCGGTGTCAGCCACGTGGCCGAAGTGGACGCGCAAGG
>CAZCOX010000047.1:7216-13638 GCA_964500115.1 uncultured Rhodobacterales bacterium | reverse complement strand
GACGGTTGATGCGCAGGGCAACTGGTCGGTGACGTTCATCGCGACCGAAATTCCGGTTGGCGAAAAGACCCTGACCATCAACGCGACAGCGACGGACGAAGTGGGCAACACAAGCTCCAGCAGCGGCAACGTGCAGCTGGATACATGGGTGCGCAACTTTGACATCACCAGCCAGGCTGGCGGTGCTGATGGCGTCGTGAATTCAACCGAAGCCACACAGGGCATGACCGTCACCGGCACAACCGAACCCGGCGCGACCGTAACCGTGACGCTGGGTGGCGTGACCCGCGAGGCAAGCGTCGATGCGGCGGGCAACTGGACCGTGACGTATCTTTCGACCGAACTGCCAGCCGGAGAGCAGACCGTTTCCCTCACGGCGAGCTCTACCGACCTGGCGGGCAACACGGCGGTGGAGACCCGCTCGGTCATCTTTGACACCGATGCCGGATTGCTGACCATCAGCCCGGCACCGATTGAAACCGACGACATCGTCAACTTTGACGAGCGCTCTGACGGTGTGACCATCACCGGCACGTCGACCCCGAACCAGATGGTGGATGTGACGCTCGATGGCGTCACCAAGTCGGTTCTGACCAGCAGCACGGGCATCTGGACGGCGACTTACCTCGCAGGTGAAGTGCGTGAAGGCGAATACGAGGCGCAGATCACGGCCTACACGGTTGACGCGGCAGGCAACGAATTGACCCGTACCGACACGGTGATGGTCGACACCTATGTGCGCAATTTCGCGGTCAGCACAAACCCGGTTACCGCCGATAACATCGTCAACGATGCCGAGCAAAATCAGGGTGTTACCCTGAGCGGCACAACAGAGCCGGGTGGATCGGTGACTGTCGTTGTCGAAGGGGTGACGCGCCTTGCGACTGTGGACTCCGCAGGCAACTGGTCGGTCAGTTTCTCGGGCTTTGAAATCCCCGATGGCACCTACACGACCACCGCACAGATCAGCACACAGGATGCGGCGGGCAACACGGCGACCGCGACGAAGACGTTCCAGGTCGATACCGAAGTGAACCCGCTGACCAGCACCAGCCAGCCCGGCGGGGCGGACGGTGTTGTGGGTGCCGATGAATCGGCCACAGGTTTTACCCTGACCGGTCAGGTCGAGCAGGGATCGTCGGTGGTTGTCACCATCGGTGGCCAGTCGATGAACGCGACGGTCACCGCAGGTGGCGCATGGTCGGTTGCGGTTCCGGCATCGGTCATTCCGTTGGTGGACGGTCAGAACGTCGACATCACCATCTCGGCCACAGACGCGGCGGGCAACACCAAGTCGATCACCGAACAGATGATGGTCGATAACGTGGCACCGGATGATCCTGACATGACGGCGATCACCCGTGATCAAAGCCAGGCCGTGCGCGGTATCGTTCTTGAAACCAGCGACCATGACGTCGTGATCGAGCAGGTCAGCTCTACCGGTGGCAACAATGCGGCGCAGAACGTGGGCTTTAACGCGCAGGACAACAACTTCACGGGCGAGACGACCTACAGCTTTAACAACGTTGTTCCGGACGGATCGCACCTTGTGATCACGGCGACGGACTCGGCCGGCAACAGCTCTGGCACCTATGTGGTGATCGACGATCCAAACTCCAGCCAGGCCAATGTGACACTGGCGGGCAATGTCGGCGGGCGCGAGATTGATGCGATTGACCTTGAGTTCACCGAAGAGGCGACGCTGACAATCACCGAGGCTCAGATTGTTGCGGTCACCGGTCAGGACAACGAGGTCACCATTCACGGCAACAGCGACGATGGTGTGCGCATCACAGGGGCCAGCTACTCGGGCCGCGTGACCGAGAACGGCGAAGGCTTCAACGTGTATGATCTGGGTGATGCGACGGTGAAGATCGACGACGACATCACCAACGTCTCAATCTGAGGAAAAGGATGACTTGTTCGGGCCATTTGCGGTGATGGCCCGAGCCCCAAAACAAAATGCCAAAGGCGGGGGCTCATTAAAAATGAGGTTTAAGACAGGGGCCATTGGTGCTGCACTCCTTGCGGCCACGGCTCTTTCGGGATGTATGCAGGACATGGGGGATGGGTCCGTTGCGCGGTTCCTGTCCGCTCAGCCAGACGCCACGACCGCATCAAATAGCGAAACCAAGATTGCTGCGGTTGCCCCGGTTGATGCGGAAGACGTTTCACCCATCATTGCTGATCTGGCGGCGCGTCGGAGCGTTCTGACGTCAGGGTCTGCCTATGCGCAGGTGGCAAGTGGGGTGCTGGCCGCCGATGCCCGGGTGGCCGAAGCCGAATTGCACGTCGCGCAATTGCGCGCGCAGGCAGCGTCCAAGAACTGGCTGCCAACGCTGTCGCCGCGTATCACTTTGTCATCATTGGGCGATTTCGTTGCTGATCTGGTGATCAACCAAGTGTTGTTCGACAATGGCCGCAAGAAAGCGGAACGCGATCTGGCGAAGGCCGATGTCGAACTGGCCGCTGTGAACTTGTCGGAAAGCAGCAATGACCGCGTGTATGACGGTTTGGTTCTGTATCTTCAGGCCGAGGAGGGCCGCGCTGCGGCGGACCTATACAGTCAGGCGCTGAACGATATGGGTCAGTTCGAATGGGTCATGAACGAGCGCGTCAAAGGTGGCGTGTCGGATTTCTCTGACCTCAATATCCTGAAACAGAAAAACGCTGATCTGCGGTCGCGCCTGTCGGCGGCCAAAGAAAAGACAAGCCGCGCGATGGGTGAGTTGAACGCGATGTCAGCGACATCGCTGAGCGGTGTGCGCGGATTGCGGGGCATGGGCACAGCGTCGTCCAACACGGCGCTAAGCGTGCTGCGCGCGATGGTCGAACGGGATCGGCAACTGGCCAACGCCAAGATCTCGCGCGCTCAGCACCTGCCCGGATTGTCGGTCGGTGGGAGCGTGCGTAACGGAGGAGAAAACATCGGACTGACTGCGGCGTCTGATACGGGCTTTGGCTTGGGCACTCCTGCGGCGCTCAAAGCGATCGAAGCGACCAAGGTGACAGCAGATCGCAAGGTGACCGAGGCGCGCGATATTGCGGCCCGCGCGATAGAGGCCGACCAGCGCGAAATCGCGGCGCTGCGCCGTCAGGCGAATGAGGCCGGGGCGCTGACCCAACAGGCCAAAACCAATCTCGACCTATTCCAACGCCAATACGAGGCGGGAACTCGGCAGGTCATGGATGTCGTGAGTGTGTACGAAACCTTCCTGCGGGCGCTGGAAAAGGAACTTGATCTGAAGTTCCGTGCCGCGCGCGCTGAACTGGATGCAGCAAACCGGCTGGGCGTTCTGGCGGATGGAGCGAAGATTTGAGTGGTGTGAGTAACATAACCCTGCTGTCGGGGCGTGCCAAAAACGCGATGCTGAAACTGGTGCCGCAAGGCGTGAAACCGGCCAACCTGCCGGGTCGAGCACCGCGCCATTCCGACAAGGTCAAGGCGCGGGCAGAGTTGATCCGCACATTGGCCAGCCGTTTGGGCCAGACCAGCGTTGCCATCGATGTGAAAGAGGCGATTGGTCAGCGTCAGGATGTGGATGGATCGATTGGCGCGGATGCCTTGGTGGCCGGTGTCAAGGCTGCCGGGCTTTTGGCGCAGGCCATTCACGTGCCACGCCCGACGCCGGAGCATTGGCCTGCGATTGCGCTGATGAACAACGGGCAGGCGGTGCTGGTGCTAAGCCAGGATCGCATGACGCTGTCGGTCTACAATGACGCCGAGCCGGACAAGGTCGAACGGGTAGATGTCGCGGTTTTCGCGCCGTTCTTCAGCGGCACCCTGATCCGGGGTGAAGCGCCGGTCGAGACGCTGGTGGAAAACCACGCCAAGGCGGAGCGCAAGAGCCATTGGTTCTGGGGCAGCTTTCACAACTACACCCGCCAATTTGGCGAAGTGGCGCTTGGGTCTTTTGTCGCGAACATCCTCGCGGTTTCTGTCGCGCTGTTTTCGCTGCAGGTTTATGACCGTGTGATCCCGCACCAGTCGTCCGCCACGCTATGGGTCTTGGCGATTGGCGCTGCGATGGCGCTGATGCTGGAGGCGTTTCTCAAGGTGGCACGGTCAACCTTGCTCGATGGCGCGGGGCGACAGATCGAAACCGGCGTTCAGCAAACGCTTTTGGCGCGGCTTTTGGGCATGCGCTCTGACGCGGCGGGGCGGTCTCCGTCGCAACTCTTTGCATCGATGCGCGAGTTTTCCTCGGTTCGAGAGTTCTTTACGGCGGGCACCGTTGGGGCTTTGGCGGATATCCCGTTTATCCTGCTTTTCCTGTTGATGGTCTGGTCCATCGCGGGCAGCGTTGTCTGGGTGCTGGTTGCCGGGGCGGTGCTGATGGTGATCCCCGGGTTCTTTTTGCAGAAAAAGATGATCCGCATCACGCAGGAGATGCAGGGCGCATCGACCAAGCAGTCGCGGCTGTTGAACGAGGCGGTGACGGAACTTGATACAATCAAGACCCAGCGCGCCGAGGACCGGTTTGCCCGCCACTGGGAAGAGCTGACCAGCGTGCAGGCGCTCAAATCGTCGGAGCAACGCCGTCTCGCGGCCGCGCTGACCTTCTGGAGCCAGGGCGTTCAGCAGGCGACCTATGTGGGCGCCGTGATTGCAGGCACGTATCTGGTTTTTGCAGGTGAGTTCACCGTCGGGTCGATCATTGCGGTTGGCATTCTGACCTCGCGGACCTTGGCGCCATTGACCCAGCTTTCCGGCATCATGGCCCGCTGGGGCAATGTGAAAGCCGCCCTCGCCGCGCTCGATCAGATTGCGGACCTTCCGCAGGACCGATCGGACACTCGCAAGTATCTGCGCCGCGAAAAGCTGGAGGGCCGGTTCGAACTGCGCGAGGTGACCTTCCGCTATGATGAGGACAGCCCGTCTGTTTTGGATATACCGAACCTCGTGATTCAGCCGGGGCAGACGCTGGCGATCCTCGGGACCAACGGGTCGGGCAAGTCGACATTGTTGAAAATCCTGTCGGGTCTTTATGCGCCCACCTCTGGCTCGATCCTCGTGGACGGAACGGAAATGGGTCAGATCGATGTGCGCGATTTGCGCCGGTCGCTTGGGTATTTGGGGCAGGATGTGCGTCTGTTCCACGGCACGCTGCGCGACAACCTGAATCTGAACATGATGGAGCGCGACGATGATCGCCTGCTTCAGGCGCTCGATTTTGCCGGGTTGGGGCAATTTGTGAAGGGGCATCCGCAAGGGCTTGATCTGTCGATCCGCGATGGTGGCGAAGGCCTTTCTGTCGGGCAGCGCCAGTCAATTGGCTGGGCGCGGTTGTGGCTGCAAGACCCGGATGTGTGCCTGCTGGATGAACCGACAGCAGCGCTTGATCAGACGCTGGAAAAGACGCTGATTTCGCGGTTGGAAAGCTGGTTGGCGAACCGGACGGCGATTGTGGCAACGCACCGTGTGCCGATCCTGTCCATTGCGGACCGCACGACGGTTCTGGCCAATGGCCGGTTGGTTGTGGATGGACCGCGTGATCAGGTGCTGGATCACCTGCGCGCCGGGCAAAGGGCGTAATCATGGCTGTCAGTTCCACCGATCTTTCCGCGCAACTCAACCAGCGTCTGCGCGGGCCATCCATGGTGATCTGGCTCTGCGGGGCTGCGGTCTGGATGTTCGTGATCTGGGCGGCTTATGCCTGGATCGACGAGATTGTGCGCTCCGAAGGCGAGTTCATTTCCACCTCGCGCCCGCAGATCATTCAAAACCTTGAGGGCGGCATTCTGGCCGAGCTTTTGGTCAAGGAAGGTGATGAGGTCATGCGGGGTGACGTGCTTGCCCGGTTGCATGGCACGCAGTTCAAATCATCCGTGGATGATCTGGAGGATCAGATCACCGCGCTGGAGATCCGCCGGTTGCGGATCGAGGCCGAAATGGCCGGTCTGGTGCAGTTTGTTGTGCCGTGGGATTTGCGCCAGCGCAGCCCGGAAATGGCGGCGTCGGAACAGACGCTTCTGGCCGCGCGGCAGCTTGATTTCAATGCGCGTCACGACGGGGCGCGGCGGGTGCTGGATCAGGCGCAGCGCGAGAAGGAATTGATGGAAAACCTGCTCGACAAGAAGGTTGTTGCGCTGATCGAAGTGACCCGCGCGCGCAAGGCGGCGGCGGATGCGCAGATCAAGATGGATGAGATCATCACCCAGACAGAACTTGCCCGCGCGCAGGAATATTCCGAGACGCTGAAGGAACTGGCGACGCTGCGCCAGAATCTGCGCGCCAGTCAGGACCAATTAAACCGGACGGTGCTGGTCAGCCCGATGCATGGGGTTGTGAACAAGCTGGGTGTGACCACGATCGGCGGTGTTGTGCGCCCGGGCGAGGAGATTCTGCAGATCATTCCGCTGGGTGAAGAGCTTTATGTCGAGGCCAAGGTCGCGCCGGAAAACATCGCCAATATCCGCCC
>CAZCOX010000047.1:5659-7116 GCA_964500115.1 uncultured Rhodobacterales bacterium | reverse complement strand
ACGGTTCTGCAGTATCTGTTGAAGCCGCTCTACAAATCCCGCGAAGCACTGCGCGAGCCATAATGTCAGACCGGGCTGTGCCCGCCCTGGCTGCTTGTCTCGGCTGCGCCTCGCGCGTTTGGGTGATGTGACGCGATAGGTTGGCGGTTGCGCCCTTTGCGCGGTTGTATTGGCATATTTATGAAAAGAAGAAGCACACTATGGCTCTGTTTCATGTACCGTTAACCCTAATGGTCCATGCTTGAGAGGCGGGACAGGCAGGCATGCCGATGGCCGTAAAAGGAGAAGCCCCGCCCGCGTCTGACCCAGAGCCAAGCTCGAAAATGGTGGCGCAGGCTGGGGTGGACGCACAACATCCACCCTTCTTCTTTTTCCAAATATGCAACATCAACAGGTGATGCAGGCGCGGCGGTTGCTACAACGTGTCGGTGTCCAACCAGATGGTCACCGGGCCATCGTTCAGCAGCGAGACTTTCATGTCCGCGCCGAACTGCCCCTTGGCAGTGGTAATGTCTTGGGCGGCGACTTGGTCTGCGAAATACTCGTATAGCCGGTTACCGTCATCCGGGCTTGCGGCGGTGGAAAAGCCGGGGCGGTTGCCGCGGGATGTGTCGGCGGCCAGGGTAAACTGGCTAACCACAAGAGCGCTGCCGTCGATGTCTTTGACGGAACGGTTCATGCGACCGTGCTCGTCTTTGAAGATGCGCAGCTTGGCGATCTTGGCGGCAAGCTTGTCGGCCTGTGCTTCCTCGTCGCCCTGCATGGCGCAGACAAGGATCAGCAGGCCCGGACCGATTTCGCCGATGACAGCGCCGTCGACGGTCACCGAGGCCTCAGACACGCGTTGAATTAGGGCGCGCATGGGTTAAGCCGCCAGACCTTTGGAGCCGATATCGAGGAACTTGCGGCGACGGTCGGCGATCAGTTTCTTGGGCTTTTTGTCGCCCAGTTCGTCAAGCATTGCGGCAATCGTTTTACCGACCGCTTCGATGGTCTTTGCGCGCCCGCGATGGGCGCCGCCCATGGGTTCGGGGATGATGCGGTCCGCGACGCCAAGGTTCAGCAGGTCTTGCGCGGTGAGGCGCAGCGCCTCGGCGGCCTCGCGCATCTTTTCGGCGTCTTTCCAAAGGATCGACGCGCAGCCTTCGGGTGAGATGACGGAATAGACGGAGTGTTCAAGCATCGCGACACGGTTGGCGGTGGCAAAGGCCACAGCCCCGCCGGAGCCGCCTTCGCCAATCACGATGGAAATGAGTGGCACGCCGATCTGCAGGCATTTTTCGGTGGAGCGTGCGATCGCCTCTGACTGGCCACGCTCTTCGGCGCCCTTGCCAGGGTAGGCGCCGGGCGTGTCTATGAGGGTGATCACCGGCAGGCGGAAGCGGTCGGCGAGGTCCATCAGGCGGACAGCTTTGCGGTAGCCTTCGGGCCGGGCCATGCCGAAATTGCGTTCAAGG
>CAZCOX010000047.1:2341-5649 GCA_964500115.1 uncultured Rhodobacterales bacterium | reverse complement strand
TCGTGGCCTTTTTCGTGGCCGATCACAACGACGGGTTTGTCGTCAAAGCGGGCGATGCCGCCCATGACGGCGTTGTCATCGGCGAAGTTCCGGTCGCCAGCGAGCGGTGTGTATTCGGAAAACAGCGCTTCAATATAGTCGCGGCAGTGGGGGCGTTCGGGGTGACGGGCGATCTGGCATTTGCGCCACGGCGTCAGCTTTGCATAGAGGTCCTTGAGCAGCGCATCGGCTTTTGCGTCAAGCGCACGGGCCTCATCCTCGATATCCATTTCGTCGTTGCCGCGGGCCATGGCGCGCAGCTCTTCGGCTTTGCCTTCAATTTCGGCGAGTGGTTTTTCGAAATCGAGGTAGTTTGTCATGGTCTCTGCCCGGCTGATCCTGACGTTATATGGCTGGGACGTGCGGCATTTGCAATCTGAAGCGCGGCGACTTTCGCAAGACTTGTCTCTTTGACCTGCGCCAGTGTGGGCGCGAAAGGAACGCGGGATGGCTTTGATCAATTACGAGGACCGCTTGCGCCGGGTGGTGCGGTATATCCATGACAATCCGGCGGGGGATCTGTCGCTGGATGCCTTGGCGGACGTTGCGGCGATGTCGCGGTTTCACTGGCATCGGGTCTTTGCGGCCATGACGGGTGAGACTTGCGCGCAGGCCGTGCGGCGCATTCGGGCGCATCGGGCGGCGCATTGGCTGGTGCAGACGACCTGGCCGATTGAGGTGATTGCCAAGCGTTCGGGCCACCGGAATGTGCAAAGCTTTGCGCGAACCTTTCGGTCTCAGTTTGGTGTCACGCCTGCTGCGTTTCGGGCGCAGGGTGTGCCGGGCGATTTTGAGCTTTTGCAGAAAGGAACGCATCTTATGTCAGATTTTGAAATTCGGGATCTCGGTGAAATCCGCCTGGCGGCTCTGCCGCACCAGGGGGCGTATTACGAGATTGGATCGGCATTTCAGCAGGTGGCCGCGATGTTCGGCGCCCGCCAGCTTTGGCCACACGCGCGCGGGATGGTTGGGGTCTATTACAGTGATCCGTCATCCGTCCCGGAGGCGGAATTGCGTAGCCATGCGGGAGTGCGGGTTGGCGAGGACTTTGACATGCCCGATGTCCTGGAGGAGGTTCGCCTGCCTGCAGGACCGCATGCGGTGTCTGTTTACAAAGGCCCCTATGCTGGATTGCCCACCGCGTGGGATGCGCTGTATGGGCAGGCCTTGCCCAAGTCAGGGCGCATGCCGGCGGAGTCAGCTTCGTTCGAGATTTATCTCAACGATCCGACCGAGGTGGCGCCAGAAGAGTTGCTGACTGAGATATGTGTGCCATTGACCTCAGAGACCTAGTACAGGCAGCAGGGACGCCACCAGCAATGCGGCCATGGCCAGATTAAAGAGGCGCAGGCGTTTGGGTTTGTTCAACAGACGGCGCACTTGCTGGCCGATGACTGTCCAGGTCGTGGTGGAGATGCAGCCCATCGCCACATAAGTGCCTGCGACCAGCAGCACGGAGGGAAAGTCGCGACCAGCGGCATAGAGGGTGATGGCCCCCAGCGCCATCGACCACGCCTTGGGGTTGACCCATTGAAAGGCCGAGGCTTGCAGGAATGTCAGGGGCTTCGAGCCGGGTTTGGCGGCATCTTTTGGCGGGGCCGCGTTGGCGATTTTCCATGCCAGATAAAGCATGTAGAGAACCGACAGCACCTTGAGGATCGTGTAAGACACGGGCCAGAGGTCGAAAAGCTGCATCACGCCCAGACCGACCGGGATGATCATGAGCGGAAAGCCAAGCCCGACGCCCAGCATGTGGGGAATGGACCGCCGGAACCCGAAATTTGCACCGGACGCCATCAACATCAGGTTGTTGGGGCCGGGGGTGATTACGGTGACAAGGGCGAAGCCTAGCAGAGCGAGATAGAGGTCAAGTGTCATGCACGCAGTTTCTGCTTGTTCGAACGGCTATTGGTTGCGAATATGCAGCGCAGAAGCTGAAAGTTTGCAATATATGAGCGATCTGGATCGAATTGACCATCAGATATTGCGTGTCCTTTCGTCGGACGGCAGGATCAGCAATCTTGCACTGGCCGAACAAGTAGGTCTGTCACCCTCGGCCTGTTTGCGACGTGTCTCGGCGCTTGAGCGGAGTGGCGTGATCGCTGGTTATCGCGCTGTTTTGAATGCGGAAAAGACGGGTGTCGGTTTTGTGGCTTATGTCACCGTTGGGCTGAGCCAGCACACCAAAGCCGCGCAGGAAGCATTCGAACGGGCCATTTCGCGCAGCCCGGAAGTGCGCGAGTGCCACAATATCACCGGTTCGGTGGAGTATCTATTGCGGGTCGAGGCGGCCGACCTTGCGGCCTACAAGCATTTCCACACCGAGGTGTTGGGTGTATTGCCGCAGGTGAATTCGGTGACGTCTTATGTTGTGATGGGTTCCCCCAAAGATGAGCGGGCCTGATGCGTGGCCGCGTCGTGACCGGGGTATATGCCGGGGCCCGCAATCCAACGGCGCTCTGGTCTGCGCGACAAAATCGGACCCGACGACCCGGGCCATGATGGGCCAGACATCAGAGCCCTTCGTTTTTGGATGGAGCGCTGTGCCGCGTTGTGGGCATCGACAACCCCGACAGGTATCGCGGCGGTCTGATCTTTTCAGTCTGAAAGCGGAATGGCCGCCTTTTTGAGTTCGCGTGTCATGTCATCCTGATGCTTTGCGTAGGCTGGGATTACGATGTCGCGCAACCAGGTGTTGGCCGGATCGGATGTGTTCCGGGCCGACCATGCAAAACGGTGGGGAAAGTCTGTTGGGGCTGCAATTGGTTCCAGCACCTGTAGATCGTACCGCTTCCAGTTATCTTCCATCGCGGCACTTGGCTGCGTCGCGATGAAATCCGTCGCAGCGAGCATCGAGCCGACCAACGCGAAATCCTGAACCTTGCCGCCCACTGTTCTGGGACGGTCACGTTGTCTGTGCTCTTTTTCGATCGGCGTGCTGCCGTGTTGATCCTCGACAGCGACCTGGAGATAGCGGTACTGCTCTGCCGTCTTGACGCTCCAATCCTTCGTCGCGGGATGCCCTTTTCTGACGAAACTGAAAAAGGTGAATGGGGCCAAATCCACCGACTCGATCCCGTCGCCCAGATGCGAAGGACCACCCACCTGCATCAGGTCGATCAAACCATCGGCCAGATCGGTTTGATTGATTGGCTTGATCCGCACCCACTCAATCATCACACCCGGCGCGGTCTTGAGGATAGTGGCGGTCGTTCTGGCCATGAAGGCAGGCGATGAATGCAAGGCAATCCGAAACAAGCGGTTGCTGG
>CAZCOX010000047.1:0-2241 GCA_964500115.1 uncultured Rhodobacterales bacterium | reverse complement strand
AACAAGCGGTTGCTGGTCGCCGGATCGAAGGTTTCTTGCGGCTCAAGAGCGCGGCGCAGACCCCGGAGCACAGGTGCGAGATCATCGGCGAGTTGGACGGCTTTCGCCGTCGGCTGCATCTTGCCGCCGACCCGTACAAAAAGCGGATCGTCCAATTGAGTGCGCAAACGACCCAACGCATGGCTGACAGCCGATACCGTGATATTGAGCTTTTCCGCCCCACCAGCAACACTGCCGCATTCCATCAGAGCCTCGAATGTCGACAGCAGGTTCAGGTCAATCTTGTGTAACTGAATTTCGCTCATGCCGGTCTGAAATCGTTTCGCTGGACTGATATGATTCTGCAGCGGATAGTGGTGCCATGTCCAACAGAAAGTATCGTTCGGACGTGTGCAGATTTGATAAGCGTTTGAATATTAATTGCTTTCCGGGCTGTCAGCCTTGATCCGCCCACCCGGGGTGCGACTGACGAATAAAGACCTGAGACCCTGAATTTCATTCCCGGCGGGAACCGATCCGCGGTGCCATCCTTCGGCGCCGAGAGGAGAGGTTTGCCTTTGCCCAAGCCAAGAGATGGAGACGACACGATGACAATGATTGATACAGCCGGATCACAGACCCGCCGCCTGAGCGGAGAGGCCAATGGCAAGATTTGGGGCGCGCGGGCGACCGATTGGGCCTTGATCCAGGAACCGCAATGCGCCGCCGGGTACCACGCGGTGTTTGACAAGCTTCCTGTTGGCTCAAAAACGCGCTTGCTTGACGTTGGCTGCGGGGCGGGAATGGCGATGCAACTTGCGGCGGATCTTGGCGCAGAGGTTGCCGGGATCGACGCGTCGGCCGGGTTGCTTGAGGTCGCGCGAGACCGTCTGCCCGGTGCGCGCCTCGAACGCGGAGACCTGGAGATCCTGCCATTCGACGATGACAGCTTTGACGTCGTAACGGGGTTCAATGCGTTCCAGTTTGCCGCTGATCCTGTCGCGGCCCTGCGCGAGGCACGTCGTGTGACCAAGCCTGGCGGCAAGGTGTTCATCATGACCTGGGGCGAACCCGGGAGTATGGAGGTGACCGCGATGGTCGCTGCGCTGAAGCCGCTTTTGCCACCGATGCCTGCCAATGCCTCGGGCCCCTTTGCCTTGTCCGAGCCTGGCAAGCTCGAAGAGCTTGCGTCGAGTGCAGGACTGACCCCACGAGACGTGTTCGACGTGGACAGCCCCTGGACCTATCCGGACCTTCCTACAGCGCTCAAAGGTCTGGGGTCGTCGGGTGTCGCGTTCAAGGCGGCCGAGACCAGTGGACAGGCCGCATTGGACGCCGCACATGAAGCAGCGCTCGCCCCGTTCGTCCAGCCCGATGGGGGCTATCGCATCGGCGCGACCTTCCGCATCCTGATGGCCGAAAACGCCGTCTAGACCCGTTGCGGATCGGCTCATCGGAGGCCGGTCCGCCACCAAGGGCAAATTTTTGTTCAAGTTGGAATGGAGACCGTCATGGCGCAGATCATACAAGTTGCGGCAATCGTATTGGCGACCCTCGGGACCGGTGCGGCGACCCTGTCGGTGATGAACGAGGATATTCCTGATATGAAAGTGCCCGAAGGCGCTTGGACATCTTCCGGGGCGCTGGACGGGCGGGCTTTTGAAATCTACGGCATCGATGTCGAAAGTGGGGCCGAGCTTGAAGACGCGCTGTTGTTTCGCGATGGCACGTTTCAGTCTGTCGACTGCCAGAATTACTGTGATTTTGGCTGGTCCGATTACAAGACAAAAGAGATCGACGGCGTGATACACTTCACGGTCACAACCATTTGCCCGGATGCGCCGCATACTGTGGTGTTTTACGGTCGGGTTGATGGCGATCAGATAACCCTCGAAGGGACTTGGACCACACGTCGCTGGTACTGGACAAATCAGATCGTCATAGAGGCGACAGGCACCGCAACCGATTTAAATTCCGTAACCTCCGCGTCGGGCTAGGGTCAGGACCCATTAATCCTACACCCTCAATTCGACAGATTTTGTGTCTGGCTAAGATCAGGAGCGCCTGAATAGTGAGTCTATTTCAAGCTCCTGATCTGCGGTCAGGCGCAAAATCCGCCGAACCCGGAGGGCACCGAGGCATGCACGATCTCAGCGGCGTGCTCCCCTTGAAAAGACGGCCAGTCTTCTCTGCGGGAAGCAAACCCCTGATATCGCGCATGTTTCGGTGTTGCGGGCGTAGGATTAATGGGTCCTGACCCTA
>CAZCOX010000046.1:2107-16553 GCA_964500115.1 uncultured Rhodobacterales bacterium | reverse complement strand
GCGAACGCCGGGGCTTTTTGCTTTTGAGCGGGTGGCGGATGCGTCGACGCATCCGCGATTTTCCATCGATGGAAAATCCGGGGCGCTGCCCCGGACCCCGAGGTACTTTGCGCAAGAGGAAAGACTAGCCGTTAGAAACGGATTTCACGCGTTCGCCAAAAAGCGCTGAGCCGACCCGAACATGTGTCGCCCCGAACGCGATGGCCTGATCAAAATCGCTGCTCATGCCCATGCTCAGTTGGTCCAAGCCGTTCCGCTCTGCGATCTTTCTGAGCAGTGAAAAATGCAAAGACGGTGTTTCGTCGATGGGCGGGATACACATCAAGCCAACCACTGGCAGATCAAGCGCGCGCGCCTCACCGATAAACGCATCGGCATCGGCTGGCATCACGCCGGCTTTCTGATCCTCCTCTCCGGTATTCACTTGGATAAATAGGGGCGGACACTGCCCCATTTCTTGCGCGAGCCGCGCCAAGGTGTTCGCGAGTTTGGGTCGATCCAGAGTGTGGATTGCGTTGAATAACTCTAACGCCTGCCGCGCCTTATTTGTTTGCAATGGACCGATGAGATGTAGATCGACGTTATCGTAGGTCTGCCGAAAGTCCGGCCATTTGCTTGCAGCTTCCTGAACCCTGTTTTCACCAAAACACCGATGACCTTCATCCAAAACCGCAGCGACGCGTTCATTGGGTTGGACTTTTGAAACAGCAATCAGTGTAATGTCATCGACATTGCGCCCAGCATCATTGGCCGCTTTTTCGATTTGCTGCGTGATGTCGGTCAGTCCCACGGTGTATCTCCCCAAGCGTCAAAGAAGGGTTGTAGGTCGGATTCGTATCTGCGCCAGGCTTGCGCAGAGGATGCGTAAATCGGTTGTCTGACCTGATGCAGACTGAGCGTTTTCACGGTGCCACTGGCTTTGTGAAAATCGAGGCACTGGTCCTCCCAGTCGAGGCCGGCCGCATCTATCAATTTGCGTGACACAGTTTCCGGTGCGGCAACCAACGTTTCATACTTCACCTCTGTAAAGCGGTCTGGAAGCACGTTGCGCCAGTGCGAGACGATTGTACGAAAGGCCTTGATCACATCCGCTATGCTGGCCAAGTCGGTTGCATAACGGTGTGTGCCACCGGTGAAATGATTTTTAAAAATCGACACGGCAATATCGCGTGGATCGCGATGGACGACGATGAAACGGGCGTTGGGTAGGGATGCGTGCAGTAAGCCGTAAATCAAGAAAGCCATAATCGATTTGTCGGTCAGGTATGGTTTGCTTAAGTCTGCGTTGGGTTGATTGGCTTGAGACAATGCTGTGCTAAATGCAGTCAGATTGCCGACAGGCAAATCCGCAAGTCGTTTCATATCGGCCCCTGCGCCAAAGCGGGAATAGGCGCAGCGCAATGCGGTCGCCATTTCCCCACCCGCGTGGACCTGGCTATGGCTTGCGATGATCTGCTCGACCAGTGTTGTGCCAGATCTTGGAAGCCCGGTGACAAAGATTATTCTTGGCTCTGTGCCGGGCATTTCAGATGTCGGCATCAAACCCTGCTGTGCCTCAACAACAGCGTTCCATTCCGTGTCGCGCGCGGTTTTGTCATCAGGCCAAAGCTTGGACTGTGCCGCGTTCGCCTTGTGAAGATGCGGAAAAACCTTTGGATAGGCTTTGATATCTTCCATCGCCTTGGCCAGTGCGAAATTGACGTGCATCTTCCCCGGTGTGGACAGCTTGGGATGGTTCGCCAAACGTCGCATAGCCCCAATCAGTGGGTCGTTTGATTGGAACTTAATTGTGGCCGCCAACATCCGGTAGAGTTCGGCGTCAGTCGGGTTTTTCTTGAGCAGTTTCCGGAACAAAGCCTCGGATTTATCGAACGCCCCGATGCGTTGTAGATACAGTGCCTTCTCGGCCTGCGGCTTAACGGCTTTTGGCTCAAGCGCGATGCGTTTGTCATGAAGGGCGAGTGCGGCATCCTGATGCCCAGCATCGGCTTCGGCTGCGATAGCCTCGTCCAGAATTGCCGGATCGTTGGCTCGGAGTGCGAGCGCGCGTTGAATGGATTGCAAGCGCTTGGCGGATTGTCCCGCATGAGCTGCCAGTTTTGCCCTTTGATAGTGCACCTCAGGAACGGCTGGCGCTTGCAAGGCCAACCCATCGAAATGGGCGGTCGCCTCGGCAAGCTTGCCCTGTTTGATCAGAGCCATGCCTGCGTCGTAACTGCTTTTCAAAAGTGCGGGTGTCAGAGCCATGCGCGTTAGCTACTTTGCATGTCTCAAAAAGAAAAGAGCGGGCGCAAGGCCCGCTCTTGACTTAACCAAATCTGGTTATGAGCTATTAGAAGCTCATGGACAGACCCAGCGAGTAGCTGTCGGACTCGACGCCGCCGCCGAAGTCGCTGTCGCCGTAACCGAAGTGTGCGTTCAGACCGCCACCCAGGTCGTATGTCGCTGCCAGACCGAAGCCGGAGCAGTCGCCACAACCCAGTGTCCAGTCGTCGTACTCACCGTAGTTAACACCGATGGCCAGTGCGTTCATGGAGTAGCCGAGGCCAATCGCCATGTGTGTCGCGTCGTCTGGGCCACCTTCGATGTCCGCTTGGGTGTAGTTGATTGCTGCAGAGAAACCGCCGCCGAAGGAAGCGTCAACGCTGAGGCCGAGAAGGTCAGCTGTGTCTTCCTGTGTCTGGTAACCCAGAGCAACACCAACGGATGCACCGCCGAGGTCAGTTACGTAACGCAGACCGAGGCCCCAAACCGGGTCCATTGCGCCTGTGTCGTCGATTTCTGCGGAGAGACCTGCTGTGAAGCCGGAAGCAGAGTAGGAAACGCGTGCGATCTGACCGTCGAAGAGACCGTCGAGGCCGGCGTTGCCGTTGAAGCCAGCGTGTTCTGTTTCGTCGTCCGCGATGGAACCTGCAGCAACGTTGACTTCTTTCATGGCTGCGTCGAACGCGCCATCTGTGTCGCCCATGTCGAGGCGCAGACCGCCGTACGACAGGAAGTATGTTTCGCCACCCTGAGTGGTGTTGCCGAATGCCAGCGAACCACCTGCTGCGCTGTCATCAGCTTCATCCAGGTCGATGGATGCACCAAATGCCAGGCCGCCGTCGGATTCACCAGTCATGGAGAATGTGACGTCGATGTCTGTGTGCCACTGGTCTGTGGCGTATGCGTCGCCACCGATGATGCCGATTTCGGCGTAACCGGTGATTGCAACGTCCGCGGCTGCGATGCCTGCGGTTGCTACCATCGCTGTGGAAGCAAGAAGAAGCGTTTTCATTGTTTTCCCTCATGTGTTCGTAAAGGCGCGTACGAAACCTGATCGGTTCGTCCACGCTTCTATGCTCCTTGAGGGGGGGCATTTTCAAGCGAAGCTGCTTTGCGCGGGTGAACTTCGGATTCTGTGATGCTGATTTGTCACAAGCCTTGCGCGGGCATTTCCTGCTGAAAGAACACGTGCTTAATCCAACGATACAAGTTCAGCTTGTCGTAAACTTTGTGGGCAGGTATGCACATCACAAGAAAAACAGGCAATCGAGGGCGGTTTCCCATGATCCGGACACGTTTTGGAGCGCGCATTGGCCTTGTTCTTATGGCTTTGACGCTATCAGGATGCGGGTTATTTGGCGGCAACCGGGCAGACCGAGAACCTGTTGAAACGCGGCCCGCAAACGACATTCGAGACGAAATCCTTCTTGAGCGCAACCCAAACCGCTCTGGTTCGTCGCTACTGGATTTCTTCCGTCAGACTGAAGATGCTGGGCGACTCGGCGCGGTGAACAAATACATCTGGAACGCGTCGCTTGAGACTCTGGATTTTCTGCCAGTGCAATCCGTTGACCCGTTCACGGGCGTTATCACAACGGGATTCGGAACGCCCCCAGGTGGTGGTCGCGTATATCGCGCTACGATCCTCGTAAATGATCCTGCTTTGGACGCAAGGTCGTTGAATGTAGCGATCATGACGCGATCCGGCCCAGCGAGTGCTGCGACCGTTCGTGCCGTTGAAGATGCGATTTTGACCCGTGCCCGTCAGCTGCGTCAGCAGGACAGCCGTCTTTAAAGTCCGCACACCCAGGTTCGTGATTAATCTCGTGGCGTGCGAACCGGCCTTACGTTTGCCAGATCATCAACCCATTTGAGCTGACGCGGTAGGCACGTCCTGCGCAAATCGTATCTTTCGCGCACGTAACGCCGTGCGTTGCTGCCCAACATCATGCGTCGTTCCGGTGCATCAAGAAGGATGCAGGTCTTTTCGATCAGTGCGTCTCGGTCAAAGAAATCGACCAGTACCCCGGTGTCACCGTCTTGAATGACCTCTCTTACTGGCGCTGTGTCGGAGGCTACAATAGCGCACTCGGCGCTCATTGCTTCAAGCAAAGACCACGACAACACAAACGGATAGGTCAGGTAAACATGGACCGTGCTGATTTGGATGACTGACAGGAAGTCAGAATATGGCACGCGTCCAAGAAAATGCACACGCGCCCAGTCGCTGTCTGAAACCTGGCCGCGCACCTCGTCGATAAAACGCTGTTTCCACGTTGTGCCTTTTGGCGGCTTTGCACCGTAGCTGGTCTCATCACCGCCAAGCAGGACGACCTGCGCGTTGGGGCGTCGCCGTAGCAGTTCGGGAAGGGCGCGCATAAAGATGTGGTACCCGCGATACGGCTCGAAGTTGCGGTTTATGAACGTGACGACTTCGTTTTCTGGCACAATCGCGCGCCCGTCCGGCAAGGTGAGCCGCGCTTGTGGGTTTGGGCGCACCTTGTCGGTGTCGATACCGTCATGCGCTACTGTCATCCGGCTTTGATACATTTCCGGATACGTCGCCGCCTGAAACTGTGTTGGGCTTAACCCTGCATCCATCACCTCTTCGTGCAGGCGGTTGTTGAGGTTCTTCATTCGCAAGCGCAGCGCATCGCGCCCGGGTGATGAGCTTGGGAACTCAGGATCGAAACTGGTCTGCGCTTCGCCCGACTGATGGTAGAGTTCGCAGTAAAGCCCCAACCGCGCCTCGGGCCAAACATCTTTCAGAAACAGGCTTTCGCCCCAACCATGATGCGCAACGATGACGTCGGGCGCGTATCCCTTCGACTTCAGAACTTTGGCAGCTTCAAAGCAGGCCGTGCCGCGCAGTATTTTTGTTTCAAAATCAATGAGCCAGGGATGGATGCCGGGCGTGCTCGCACCGGACACAGCGTAAGGCAGAACGGTGACGCCGTTCCACTTCGTTGGCTCTTTGACCTTTGGTGTCAGCACCACCACCTCGTCCCCGCGCGCGACAAGTGCTGGCGCAAGATGCTTGAACTGGCCGGGGAAGTTCTGATGGATCAATAGAATTTTCATAAACTGTAAAGTCTCAAACGATGTACCAAACACGGTATGCCGATAATCCGGCTTTGTCACAATGGGCGGGTCTGGACGATCAGGCGGCATCAGCCTATCACGCAGGCCAACAAATTTCGCACACCCAAAGGACACGCCCAATGTCGCGTTATGTACCTTCTGACATCGAGCCGAAATGGCAGGCCACCTGGGAAGAGCAGGGCACGTTTCGCGCCGTCAGGTCAGATGACAAGCCGAAATACTATGTGCTTGAGATGTTTCCGTACCCGTCGGGCCGCATCCACATTGGGCATGTGCGCAACTACACGATGGGTGACGTGATCGCGCGGTACAAACTGGCGACCGGGCACAATGTGCTGCATCCGATGGGGTTTGACGCTTTTGGCATGCCCGCGGAAAACGCAGCGATGGCCTCGGGCGGGCATCCGAAGGATTGGACCTATTCCAATATCGACACAATGGTCAGCCAGATGAAGCCTTTGGGTTTCGGTCTGGACTGGAGTCGGATGTTCGCGACGTGCGATCCCGAATACTACGGCCAGCAGCAGGCGCTATTCCTCGATTTCCTCGAAAAAGGGCTGGTTTACCGCAAGAACGCCGTCGTGAACTGGGACCCGGTGGATATGACGGTTCTCGCGAACGAGCAGGTGATTGATGGTAAAGGCTGGCGGTCCGGGGCCGAGGTCGAGCGTCGTGAGCTCACGCAGTGGTTCTTCAAAATCAGCGACATGTCCGAAGAGTTGTTGGATGCGCTGGACCGGCTGGATGATTGGCCTGCCAAGGTCAAACTGATGCAGGCGAACTGGATCGGCAAATCCCGTGGTTTGCAATTTGCTTTTTCGACCATTGATGCGCCAAACGGCTTTGACCGGATCGAAGTCTATACAACCCGTCCTGACACGTTGATGGGTGCTTCCTTTATCGGGATCTCGCCAGACCATCCGTTGGCCAAACATCTGGAAAAAGACAATGCCGACCTGGCCGCATTCAACGCGGAGTGTCGTAAAGGTGGCACCACGGAAGAAGCATTGGAAAAGGCGGAAAAACGCGGGTTTGATACTGGTCTGCGCGTACGCCATCCCTTTGATACTGCATGGGAATTGCCAGTTTATGTCGCGAATTTCATTCTGATGGATTATGGCACTGGTGCCATCTTTGGCTGCCCGGCGCATGATCAGCGCGACCTTGATTTCGCCCGCAAATACGACCTGCCGGTTGTGTCGACCTACGCGCCCGCGAGTGACGAAGGCATCGCGATGCCCGAAGACGGCGGTGATGCTTACGTTCCTGCCAAGACCGAAAAGGTGATCTACGTGCGCGGCTTTGCTGGCGAGACCGAGCAAACCGGCAACGAAGGCATCGATGCGGCCATCGACTTTTGCGAGGCAAACGGTGTTGGTCATGGCGTCACCAAGTTCCGCCTGCGCGATTGGGGGCTGAGCCGTCAGCGATATTGGGGCTGTCCGATCCCGGTGGTGCACTGCGACGATTGCGGCGTGGTACCGGAAAAGAAAGAGAACCTGCCCATCGCGTTGCCGTATGACGAAGACGGCACGCCGATCGATTTCGCAGTGCCCGGCAACCCGCTGGATCGGCATCCAAGCTGGCGCGATACGACGTGCCCGTCCTGCGGCAAGCCTGCGCAGCGCGAGACCGACACAATGGACACATTTGTCGATTCGTCCTGGTACTTTGCCCGCTTCACGGCGCCGCGCGCGGACACACCGACCGATCTGGACGATGCGGCGTACTGGATGAACGTTGATCAGTATATCGGCGGGATCGAACACGCGATCCTGCACCTACTCTACGCGCGGTTCTTTGCACGCGGCATGCGTGCGACGGGGCATCTGCCGCAGGGCTGTGAAGAGCCGTTTAACGCGTTGTTCACGCAAGGCATGGTCACCCACGCGATCTACAAAACCAAGGGGGCCGATGGCCGACCCGTTTATCACTACCCAGAGGATGTGGAACTGCGCGACGGCAGCGGATTTTTGAAAGACGGGACTGAGGTCGAGATTGTGCCCTCAGCCAAGATGTCGAAATCCAAGAACAACGTGGTCGATCCCGTTGCCATCATTCAGCAATATGGCGCCGACACTGCACGTTGGTTTGTGTTGTCTGACTCCCCCCCAGAACGTGACGTGGAATGGACCGCTTCGGGTGCTGAGGCCGCATCAAAACATCTGGCGCGTGTGTATCGGATTGCGGCGGATGTGGCCGAAGCCAACGACCCGGCGAATTCCGACGACGAGACGTTGCTGCGCGAGATGCACAAGGCCATTCATGACGTAACCGGTGGTGTCGAAAGCTTTGGTTTTAACGCATCGATTGCGAAATTGTATGCGTTTACCAATGTGTTGGCCAAATCCAAGGCTGGCTCAGACGCCAAACGCCAGGCAGCTAAGACGCTGGCGCAGTTGATGTCACCGATGACCCCGCACCTGTCAGAGGAAATCTGGGCGCTTTTGGGCGGTGAAGGCCTGATCGCCAACGCGCCTTGGCCCGTCGCGGATGAGGCGATGCTGGTAGAAGACACGATCACGATGCCTATTCAGGTGAACGGCAAACGGCGGGATGAGATCACCGTGGCCAAAGACCTGGATAAGGCAGAGGTTGAAAAACTGGCTCTGGCAACCGATGGTGTGGTGCGCGCCCTTGATGGGGCCAGCCCCAAAAAGGTAATCGTTGTGCCGGGTCGGATTGTGAATGTTGTGGCATAGGCGCCAGACGCTTGGCGCGTTATCAGTGCTATTTGCCGCGTCGGCCTGCGGGTTCACACCGGCCTATGGGCCGCAAGGCAACGCGTCGGTCTTGCAAAACAATCTGCGTGTGAACGCTCCGAGCCGCCGCGATGGGTTTCTGATCTCTCGACGCTTGGAAGACCGGTTCGGGCGCAATGACGGTGGTCGCTACACTCTCGAAGTGAACCCAGAGATTCGGCGGCAAGGGCTGGCGACGTCGGTAGAAGGCACAACAAACCGGTTCCGCTTGACCGGATTTGCAAACTACGCGCTGCGAGACAAAGAAACCGATCAGGTTGTGCGTCGCGGACGGGTGACAAAATTCACCGGTTTTTCGGCGACAGGATCAACGGTGGCGACCCTGGCTGCCGAACGGGACGCGACATCGCGGCTGATGGTGATTCTGGCCGATGACATCGTCGACCGATTGGTTCTGTCCGCCACGGGTTTGCCCGCATGAAGCTACCCCCGCGCGAGGCAGCCGGGTATTTCGCAAAACCCGATCCTTCGAAAACCGGCATTTTGATCTACGGCGAAGATGCGATGCGGGTTGCGCTGAAGCGCCAGCAACTGGTGTCCGCCTTGATTGGCCCTGAGGGCGAATCCGAGATGCGGCTAACCCGTATTCCGGCGGCTGACCTGCGCAAGGAGCCCGCGCTTTTGGGCGATGCGATCAAGGCCGTTGGCTTTTTCCCCGGTCCGCGCGTGGCCTTTGTCGAAGACGCCAATGATACAATTGCCAAGATCGTGACGGGCGCGGTGGAAGACTGGCAGCCGGGAGATGCGCAGATCGTCGTGACTGCCGGACAACTGCCCGCGAAATCACAATTGCGGAAGTTGTTTGAGGGCCATTCAAACGCATTTGCCGCAGCGCTTTACAATGATCCGCCCAGCCGTGCCGAGATTGAGGCTGAACTGACGCGTGCAGGTTTGGCGCGGCCGGATGGTGCCGCGATGGAGATGCTGACAGCACTATCGCGCGATATCGATCCGGGTGACTTCCGCCAAACGCTTGAGAAGATTGCACTCTACAAGCTGGGCGATGACGAACCGCTGACACCAGACGAGGTGACGCTTTGTGCACCAGGATCGACAGAAGCGGATTTGGACGACGTTCTGAATGTGATTGCCGAAGGCAAAACCGGAGAGATCGGGCCATTGATGTCGCGTCTAGGGGCGCAGGGCACGGCGGCGGTAACATTGCTCATCATGGCCACGCGCCATTTTCGCGCGCTGCACGCGGCGGCGTCCCACCCCGGCGGTGTGGGGCAGGGGATCACCCGGCTGCGCCCGCCGGTCTTCGGCCCGCGCCGAGACCGCATGGCGCGGCAAGCCTCGGGCTGGGGGATGCACCGTTTGGAGCAGGCGATGCAGATGTTGCTGGAAACGGATTTGTCGCTCCGCTCTGCCGGGCAACACGGACCGGCGCTTGCGATTGTCGAACGCGCGTTTATCCGTCTTTCGATGTTGGCGCGGCGGTGACGCATGACACTCTGCCTCCGATCCGAGGCGCGACCGGTCTGATCGGAAACAGGACAGACGCAAATCCGCGCTGAGGTGTCGGGAATGTTTGTGCAAATCGCAGTCTGAATGCGGTTAAACTTCCTCCGAACAGGGAGGTCGCGATGACTGACACAATCCGCTTTACCATGGATGGCCAAGAGGTTGAGGCCCAGCCGGGCGAAACCATTTGGGAGGTCGCCAACGGGCGTGGCCTTGTCATTCCGCATCTGTGTCACAAACCCGCGCCTGGGTATCGGCCCGACGGCAACTGCCGCGCCTGCATGGTCGAGGTTGAGGGCGAACGCACGCTTGTCGCCTCCTGCATTCGCGAACCCGTCTCCGGCATGGTTGTCACCACTGATTCGGCCCGCGCCAAAAGCGCGCGCAAAATGGTCGTTGAAATGCTGGTTGCCGATCAGCCGGAACGGGATGCGGCGCATGACAAATCCTCGCACCTTTGGGACATGGCAGAGGCGAATGGCGTATCGGAAAGCCGTTTGCCAACGCTGGAGGTGGAGCGCATTCCGCTGCTCGACGACAGCCATGTCGCAATGCGTGTCAATCTGGATGCCTGTATTCAGTGCGGTTTGTGTGTTCGGGCCTGCCGCGAGGTTCAGGTCAATGACGTGATCGGGATGGCCGGGCGGGGGCATGATGCCTATCCGGTGTTCGATTTCGACGACCCGATGGGCGACAGCACCTGTGTGGCCTGTGGCGAATGTGTTCAGGCCTGCCCAACGGGTGCGTTAATGCCAGCAACGGTCATGGACGCCGATCAGCAGGGCGATAGCAAGGATTTCGACAGCGAAGTTGAAAGCATCTGCCCGTTCTGCGGTGTTGGATGTCAGGTCTCGCTCAAGGTCAAGGACGGCAAGGTAAAATACGTCGAAGGCATTAATGGCCCAGCTAACGAGGGTCGATTGTGTGTCAAAGGGCGGTTTGGCTTCGATTACATCCACCACCCGCATCGCCTCACGAAACCCCTAATCCGTCGTGAAGACGCGCCGGCCAAGGGTTTGAACGTGGACCCCGGCAACGTGCTGACGCATTTCCGCGAGGCGTCCTGGGACGAGGCGCTCGATTTTGCAGCCAAGGGCTTGAAAGGGCGTGGTATCGAAGTGGCTGGCTTTGGTTCTGCCAAATGCACCAACGAAGAAGCCTATCTTTTCCAGAAGTTCATCCGTCAGGGCTTTGGCCACAACAACGTCGATCACTGCACGCGTCTGTGCCACGCCTCCTCCGTTTCTGCCCTTTTGGAAAACGTCGGTTCAGGTGCGGTGACCGCGACATTCAATGAGATTGAAAACGCCGATGTGGCGATTGTGATTGGGGCGAACCCGGTTGAGAACCACCCGGTTGCAGCCACCTATTTCAAGCAATTCACCAAACGTGGCGGAAAGCTGATCGTTATGGATCCGCGCGGTCAGGCGTTGAAACGCCATGCTACGCATATGCTACAATTCCGTCCGGGCGCGGATGTCAGCATGCTGAACGCGATCATGCATGTGATCGTCGAGGAAGAGCTTTACGACCGCCAGTATATCGAGGCCTACACCGAAAACTGGGAGGCCGAGAAAGCGCATTTAGCCGATTTTGCTCCCGAAAAAATGGCCGAGATTTGCGGGATCGATGCCGAAACACTCCGCGCGGTGGCGCGCGATTTTGCGCGTGGTCAAGCCGGCATGATCTTTTGGGGCATGGGCGTGAGTCAGCACATTCACGGCACCGACAACTCCCGCTGCCTGATCAGTCTTGCGTTGATGACGGGGCATGTTGGTCGCCCCGGCGCCGGTCTGCACCCGTTGCGCGGACAGAACAACGTGCAAGGTGCGTCGGATGCTGGGCTTATCCCGATGTTCCTGCCAGATTACCAGACGGTCACCGATGATGGTGTACGGTCTGCCTTTACCGAGGTTTGGGGCAGTAGTGATTTCTCGAATGAGAAGGGTTTGACAGTCACCGAGATTATGGATGCCGTCCACGATGGTCAGATCAAGGCGATGTATGTGCTGGGCGAAAACCCGGCCATGTCTGACCCCGATGTTGAACACGCGCGCGATGCTTTGGCAGCACTTGACCATCTGGTTGTGCAGGACATCTTTCTGACCGAAACGGCGAACTATGCCGATGTGATCCTGCCCGCGAGCGCGTTTTTCGAGAAATCTGGCACTGTCACGAATACCAACCGGCAGGTGCAGATGGGTCGCCCCGCGGTGCCGCCCCCGGGCGAGGCGCGCGAGGACTGGGCGATCACAACCGATTTGGCCCGACGCTGTGGCTTGGATTGGTCGTATGACAGCCCGGCGGACGTTTTTGCCGAAATGAAGCGCAACATGAAGTCGCTCGACAATATCACGTGGGATCGCCTGTCTGGCGAAAACGCGGTGACCTATCCGTCGCTCAGCCCGGAAGACCCGGGTCAGGCGATTGTGTTTGGCGACGGTTTCCCGCGCCCTGAAGGTCGTGCGCGTTTTACGCCCGCCAGTGTGATTGCGCCGGACGATGTGCCGGATGCTGAGTACCCGATGATCCTGACCACCGGTCGCCAGTTGGAGCATTGGCACACAGGGTCTATGACGCGCCGTGCGTCGGTATTGGATGCGGTGGAGCCAGAAGCGAACTGCTCACTGCACCCGTCGACCTTGCGAAAACTGGATGTCGAGCCGGGCGGGTTGGTGCAACTGACCACAAAGCGCGGGTCTGTGACCGTCATGGCGCGTGCCGATCGCGCCGTTGCGCCGGATATGGTGTTCTTGCCCTTTGCCTATGTCGAAGCGGCGGCGAACATCCTGACCAATCCAGCGCTCGACCCGTACGGGAAGATCCCGGAGTTCAAATTCTCTGCAGTGCGGGTAGAGAAGGCCGAAGGTCAAATGGCAGCTGAGTAAAGCTCAGCCGGGTTTGACGTGGTTCACATGCCCCATCTTGCGGCCCGGTTTGGTGTCGGCCTTGCCGTAAAGGTGCAGCGCAGTGTCGGCTGATGCCGCCAGTTGCGGAACGCGGTCCATGTCGTCACCAATCAGGTTTTCCATAACTACGTCGCTGTGCCTTTGCCCGTCGCCCAAAGGCCAGCCTGTCACTGCACGGATGTGCTGTTCGAATTGATCGATGGCGCATCCGTTTTGCGTCCAATGGCCCGAATTGTGCACGCGCGGGGCGATTTCGTTTACGATCAATCCATGTGGCGTGACGAATAGCTCAACGCCCATCACACCAACATAATCCAGCGCATTCAGTATCTTGGCGGCCAAGAGAACGGCGTCGGTACGTTGCGATGTAGTAAGGTTGGCTGGAACCGTTGTGGTGCGCAAAATGCCGTCGGCGTGCACGTTCTCACCCGGATCGAATGCAGCAACAGCGCCGTCAAGACCGCGCGCGGCGATGACGGATACCTCATGCGTGAAATTGACAAAGCCTTCCAGAATTGCGGGCGCCCCCGCCATGTCGGCCAGCGCCTGCGGCGCGTCTTCAGGCGACTTGATCCGCGCTTGCCCTTTGCCGTCATATCCAAAACGACGTGTTTTCAGGATGGCTGGCGTGCCGATTTCCGCCAAAGCGGCGTTGAGGCTATTAGCATCTGTGATGTCTGCAAACGGTGCTGTGGCGAGACCCAAATCCTGCAAAAACGTCTTTTCGGTCAACCGGTCTTGCGACACGCGCAGGGCCTCCCGGTTGGGGTGGATCGGCGCGAGGTCTTGCAGTAGGTCCAGTGCTTCGGTCGGGATGTTCTCAAATTCATACGTAATGACATCAACCGACTGGCCAAACGCCCTCAACGCCGCTTCGTCATCGTACGATGCAGTTGTGACTGCGTACGCGACTTGCCCCGCAGGAGGCTCTGCACCGGGTTCAAAGATGTGACAGCGAAACCCAAGGCGGCTGGCCGCAACTGACAACATACGGCCCAATTGACCGCCGCCGATAATGCCGATGGTCGACCCGAGCGGAAGAGGCGTGGTCATTGGGCTTATCCTTCGTCAGAGGGCGCGTCTGGGATGGATGCCGACAATTCGGTACGCCACGTGTCCAGACGCTCTGCCAAGGCCGCATCGGAATTGGCCAAGATGCCCGCCGCCATCAACCCGGCGTTGGCTGCACCAGCAGCACCGATCGCCATGGTTGCTACGGGAAACCCGCGCGGCATTTGCAGGATGGAATAAAGGCTGTCGACACCAGACAATGCTTTGGTTTGCACCGGCACACCAATTACCGGAACGCGGGTCTTCGATGCCATCATCCCGGGTAAATGTGCAGCACCGCCAGCACCTGCGATAATAACCTGAAGGCCCCGATCTACCGCAGTCTTGCCATAGTCCCACAGCCGATCAGGGGTGCGATGCGCCGACACGATCTTGGCCTCGTATGGCACGTCCAAAGCGTCCAGCATATCGGCTGCTTCTTTCATCGTAGGCCAGTCAGATTGACTGCCCATAATGATGCCGACTTTGATCTCATCCGCCATGTTTTGCGCCCCAGGTGGTCAATGGAGCGCGCACTATAGCCAGATCGGATGGGGGGGCAACTCAGGCAATGATGTCTGGCAAAAGCCGGTCTTCGATAAGTGCAATTTTGTCTTTCAACCGCAGCTTTTTCTTTTTCAGCCGCTGCAATGTCAATTGATCTGCAGTGCCTGTTGTCTGCATTGCACGAATGGCCTCGTCCAGGTCGCGATGTTCGCGGCGGAACACCTCAAGCTCCACGCGCAAGACGTCGTCCGTTTTCATCGACAGATCGGTGGGCGCGTTCATTGTGCTTTGTGTCCTATTCGTCGGCAGACTCTAAACATAAGGGCTAATGCCGATTCCGCAAAGCCCTTGCGTCTCAGACACCGGCTTCCCATATTCTCAGTAACC
>CAZCOX010000046.1:0-2007 GCA_964500115.1 uncultured Rhodobacterales bacterium | reverse complement strand
CGATTCCGCAAAGCCCTTGCGTCTCAGACACCGGCTTCCCATATTCTCAGTAACCGGTCGCCAAAACGGGGCCGCAGTTAACACAGTCGCTTTGCACATAAGGGCGTGTCTATGACGAAACTCACGTTGGGTTCCTATCCCCATCTGCTCGGATTTGAGCAACTGGAACGTCTTCTGGAGCGGACGGCGAAATCCGGTAACGAAGGGTACCCGCCCTTTAACATCGAACAAACCTCAGAAGCGTCGTATCGCATCACACTTGCTATCGCAGGTTTTCGTGAAGAAGACCTTAGCATCACCGTCGAAGACCGTCAGTTGGTCATTCGCGGTCGGCAAACCGATGACGGGGCAAACCGCGTCTTTTTGCACCGGGGTATTGCCGCGCGCCAGTTTCAACGCAGTTTTGTACTGGCAGATGGCGTTGAGGTGGGTGAAGCGATCATGGAAAACGGGCTGCTGCACGTCGACCTGACCATGCAACGACCTGAAACCGTTGTTCAGACAATCCAGATCAAGAAGGGGTAGAAGATGAATACACCGTATGATTTCAAAGACCTGGAGCAAGACAAGGTCGTCTATGTGCGCCCGGTCGCCGTTGCGGAGCTGCCGAAAGACGTGCGTGACGAAGTGCATGGAATAGACACGATCTACGCCGTTCACAACGCCGATGGCGAACGGCTTGCGCTAGTGAAAGAGCGGAAACTGGCCTTCATGCTGGCGCGCCAGAATGACTTTGCACCGGTGACAGTGCACTAGGTCGGGTCATTACGCTTAGGCCAAATGCCATACCGATCCGTGAGCGCATCGGCACACGCCTGATTTGCCGATGCGCGGTCAAACCCGTTTATGATCGTCGACTGCAATTGTGGCCCCGTCGCCTCAAAGGGGCTGCAGAGCGCACGTGCCTGCGGGCATTCGTCAATTTCAAATCTCCGCCGCGCCAAATGCCCCGATAGCCAAACGTCGTCTGCAGTATAGGCAGCTGGGGGAAGCTCAAACACGCTGTGGTCAAACATGTCAGAACTGACCAAAACGCCAGAAAACCCTTGCGCAACTTGATCCAGCCCGCTTGGTGCGCTTCGCTTCAACCTATCCACCGGAAACGTTGAACCAGCGACCGCGCGATTTTCAGCAGTGCTCGCCTTCAAAAGGCTTTCGGCCCAATTCGGCGCATATAGCCAGTCATCATCGCAGTAGATGATCTTGTCCGTTATGCCATGTTCCACAGCACCCAATAGCTTAGTCGCTGGACCGTAGTCAGCACGACAAATGAGTGTTTCGACGCCCGCAGGCAAAACGGGCATTTCGTATGCGCCGGGAAAGCGTCGATATGCCTTGGGCAATAAAAGCACCACGCGTGTTGCAACTGTCTGTGCCAAAAGAGCTGCCATAACTGACGGCAACTGTGCGAAACGTGGCGGAATAGATGTGAGCGCGATGTTGAGCATGCTCGCGAACAAACACAATTGGCGCCAAAACGGCAAACGCGGCGCGCTGGGGCACGCCGCGTTCTTTGCAAAGTGCCGGCGCTTATTGCGCGGCGATCAGACCAAGCGACTCCAGCTTGAGGATCACCTGATGCGCGCAGTTGTCGACCTCGACGTTCTCCGTCTCAACGCGAAGTTCCGGGCTCTCTGGAACATCGTAAGGATCTGAAATCCCGGTAAACTCTTTGATCTTGCCCTCGCGCGCGAGCTTATAAAGGCCCTTGCGGTCGCGGCGTTCACATTCTTCGATACTGGTGGCAACGTGCACCTCGATGAAAGCGCCGAATGCCTCGATATCTTCGCGCACAGCCCGACGTGTGGTCGCGTAAGGTGCGATGGGCGCGCAGATCGCGATACCGCCGTTCTTGGTGATCTCGCTTGCGACATAACCGATCCGGCGAATGTTCAGATCGCGGTGTTCTTTGGAAAAGCCCAATTCGGATGATAGGTTCTTCCGCACGATGTCGCCGTCCAGCAAGGTGACGGTGCGTCCGCCCATCTCCATCAGCTTGACCATCAA
>CAZCOX010000045.1:0-16602 GCA_964500115.1 uncultured Rhodobacterales bacterium | reverse complement strand
ACCATCGGCATGGCGACGTCCATACACGTAACCGGAATGCCGTCGATGTCGTCGATAAGGTTGCCAGTGGGCAGGAACGACCCTGTTGATCCGCCAACTGTTTCCATGAATTGCAAGGCGACTGGCGCTGATGTGCCCGGAACACCATCGACCTGCGCATTGCCCGAATATCCGACCTGACCACCCGGCGTCTGAACGCGCGCAGCCACCTTTGCACCTGTGTTGACCGCACGAATGTTTACCGGCGTTTCGCCGTCTTGTGCGCGAACCAAACCCATCTCAATCGCTGCTGGTCCGACACCGGAAAGGATGTTTCCGCAGGTCGGCTTGAAATCCACCAGTTTGTCGGACACGCTGACCTGCGCAAAAAAGTAGTCGACATCCGCCCAAGGGTCTTCAGAGACTGACAGCATCGCGACTTTCGTTGTGACGGCGGCACCGCCGCCAATCCCGTCAATGTTCAAATCATGCCCTGACCCAACAATGGCGATGAGCACCTCTGACAAGGTATTCAGATCCTCGGGCAAGTCGTCGCGCCTCATGTAAGGCCCACGCGACGTACCACCGCGCATGAAGGTAAATGGAATGGCCGTTTGTGTCATGTCAGCGGCCATGGCAGATCGACGTATTCTTGCAGCAGTCCCGGCGGGAAGTCGCGATTGAGCAGCCACGCCATACCACACATGAACGCGATACCCGCTGCGGTGTACCCTGCGGAAAACGCCGTGCTTAATCCTGCACGCACTTTGAGGAAGGTGAACAGGAACAGCGCAAGGGCCAGAATGAACCCAAGAAGCGACGTCAGGATCAACAGACCCGCGAACCATCCAAGCGTCGGCCACAAGCCATAAGTCGCATCAGCATCATCGCCCTGCTTTTCCCGATCTGCAAAAATCGTATCCGTCTCGGGCTTAAGCATCATGCGAATGATCAACGCAGCACAGCCCACGAGGCAAACACCCGCAACGAACATTGGGAACACGCGGTCACGGCTATAGGACGGGATCGAGGCCGCGTCGTAAAATGCGTAAGCAATATAGGCCGTCACTGCGAGCAGGAAGATCAGCGGCGCACGCTTGGAGCCAGACTGAACATCACCCTCCGCCATGATGTTTTTTGCCTGCCGCAAGCCGGCAACGACAGAAATCACTGTGATGATCAAAAGGATGATCACGATGGGCGAAAAGATGTAGTCGAGACCTTCCTCGAAGCTCTTGCGAAACCGCGAGGACGCGATTTGGAGCGCTTGGTTCGCATAGTTTTCAGCCGGATTGGACAGCACAAACCCGATCAGGAATGCCGGTCGAGACCAATCAAAGCGGCGCATCAGTATGCCGAGGAATCCGATGGCAAACAGGGCCACCAGGTCCATCAGGTTTTGACCTGACTGAAACGCTGCAAAGCTGATGATCATGAAAAGAAACGGGGCAAGCAGAACGAACCGGATCGTCGTCAGCTTGGCAATGCCACCCGATGCGGCAATGCAAATGACCGTACCAACAACGTTTGCCAAGGCCAGAAGCCAGACAATCGAATACGTAATATCGAGGTTGTTCTTCAACATAGCTGGGCCGACCTCGATCTGGCCGGAGCCCAGCAACGCAATTGCGCCGATAAAGATCGCCATAGAGCCTGAGCCGGGAATACCGAACAGCAGGGTCGGCACAAGACCGCCACCTTCTTTGGCGTTGTTCGAGCTTTCCGGGCCGATCACGCCACGCACTTCACCTTTGCCGAAGTTGGACTTGTCTTTCGTGGTCTGAACGGAATGGCCATAGGCGATCCAATCAACGACCGAGCCGCCAAGGCCAGGAATGACACCTACGATCACGCCGATGATGGAACACCGAACCGAGAGCCAGATATTGGCAAACCAGTCTTTGACGCCGTCAAGCCAGCCACCGCCGAGCGACTGTTCTTTCGCGATAGCGCGGTCTTGGCGCAGCAGCGAAATAATCTCTGGGATCGCAAAAATGCCAAGGCCGACGATCACCAGCTTCAAACCATCGGTGAGATACGGGAAGTCGTAAGACGACATGCGCAAATCGCCAGAAGATGCACCTTCACCAATAGTGCCGATCAGCATCCCCAAACCGGCAGCAACAATCCCTTTGATCGCCACACGACCGGCGAGGATGCCAACCATCGACAAACCAAAAATGGTGATCATCAAAAGTTCCGGTGTTCGAAACTCCAGCACGATTGGCCGTGCAATCAAGATAAAGACTGTCAGGAAAGACGCGCCGACCAGACCACCAAAAAGCGAAGACGAAAACGCGGCGGACAACGCCCGCGCCGCCTGCCCGCGTTTGGCCATCGGAAACCCGTCAAGTACTGTCGCCTGGCTCGCGGAGGATCCGGGGATACCCATTAAAACTGAAGCAAAAGTATCTGACGTCGGCACAACCGCGACCATGCCAACCATCAGGGCGAGACCCAAAATTGGGTCCATGCCAAACATGAACGGGAGCAGCAGCGACAAACCTGCAATTCCGCCGAGGCCAGGAAAGACGCCGATGCATAACCCCATTACGACGCCAAGAACCAGATAACCCAGCACGATGGGCTGCAAAATCAAACCCCACGCATTCCCCAAAGCGGGGAGCGCCTCAATCATGACGTCCATGACGGTCTTCCTTGTGGTATTGCTTAAGGAGGCGTCCCGACCCGTCGTCGGGGCGCCCGTTAAGCAATCCTTAGTTCAAGGAAACGCCGTACTTTTCCTGCAGCCAGTTCACGACAAACGCTTTGGCCTCAGGCGATACGGTGGTGCCGCTGGCGAGTGCAGTCTGCGCTGCTTCACCCGTCATTTGGGGGTATTTGCCCAAACGAGCTGCGGAAATCTCGGCAAAATCGGACCGTGCTTTCACAGCTTCAAACGCGGCAGTGTATGTCGCGATAGCATCGTCAGAGGCACCATTCGGCAAGAACACCATTTTTTGAGCCGGAAAGCCTGCGATGAAGAAGGCTTTCCAGGCATCCCATGCCTCACCAGAGGTTTCGCATCCGGCTGTAGCCTCGCAGATTTCTTTAAAGGTAGGAATGTCAGGGAATGTCGGATCACGCACGATGTTGCCTGCGTCATCAAGTGCGCCCCATGTCATCATCGGCACGGCTGTTCCCGCTTCAACAAGCGGGGTGACCCCCGAAAGGAAGGAAGACGAGGTTTGGTAGTCAATATTGGCTTCGCCGCGTTCAAACATCAGGCGACCGTCGCCGCGCCCTTTGATGCCCATAACGCTTTCAACATTCAGGCCGAGCATTTCCCACGCCAGGGTCGGCACAAGGTCGAGACGCGTTGCACCCTGGTTGCCATAGATGAAGTCCTCGTCTTTGAGCGGCGAGGCATCCATGCCGTCCATTTTTGCAGCCAAGTCTGGCGGAAGGTACGCAACGCCGCCAGTTCCAGATGCCAACACGACGTTCCAGTCGGCGTAGTTGTATTTCACCCGAGGATCGCCAAGCAAAAACGGGAACTGTGTTGAACCGGACGATCCAAAGATCAGCGTGCCGTCATCATATTCCTGATCTTGAAAGAAGTTCGCGCCCTTCGTTGAGCCTGCGCCCGGCATGAACTTTACGACCACTGTCGGTTCACCTGGCAGTGCCTCGGAAAGCAATGGCGCATAGAAGTTCGCCCACTTCGCCGATCCGCCGGTTTCGGAAAACGGGATGATCCATTCAACGGTCTTACCCGCCAGATCGATGCCATGGCCACCGGCTTGCGCTTGAAAAGAAAAGGTTGCAGCGGCCGCAGCCACAATACTAAAGGCCGCACGACGTGCGGTTGTAAAAAAGGACATGTGTTCCTCCCTGTGCCGTGGCCCGCCGATTTTTAGCGTGACCGAAAACAGTCTCTCTGGGCTGTCCAAGCCCGGTTGATGTCTTGAACGTGACCTGCGAACCTTTCGTGAAACTTTCGCGCGCAGGAAAATATGCGAATTACCGTCGTCGAAGACAATGTCAGCTTGGCCAGAGGGATCGCTTACCGCATGGAAGATGCGGGACATGCCGTTGACCTGCTGCATGACGGCGACGAAGCAGATGCGTTCCTGAGGGCCGATACTTCGGACCTGATCATTCTGGATATCAATCTTCCTGGGCAAGACGGGCTTACGCTTCTCAAGGCGTTGCGAGCACGCGACGATCAGCGCCCGGTCATCTTGCTGACCGCCCGCGCCGAAACCGAAGATCGCGTCATCGGCCTTGATGCAGGTGCTGATGACTATTTGATCAAGCCGTTCGATATGGATGAGTTGGATGCCCGCGTGCGCGCTTTATCGCGAAGACGCTCGATCCCTCAGCGCCAAATTTTGACCATAGGGCAATTGCGATTTGATCCCGCCGCGCGGCAATTGTTTGCGGCGGATGTTCCGCTTGATATCCCCCGGCGCGAGCTGTCGATGTTTGAATGCTTGCAAAACGCGCAAGGCCGGCTCGTCACGAAAACAGCGCTTCTCGACTACGCCTACGGAGTCGGTGCCGATGTCGAAGACAAGGTTGTCGAAGTCTACGTCTCGCGATTGCGCGCACGGCTGAAGCCTTACGGGATAGCAATCAAAGCCCAGCGTGGTCTGGGCTATCAATTGCTGGTCGAGGATAGTGCATGAAAGCGCAGTCTCTTCGCACGCGGCTGATTGTGATCATCCTCACGCCTTTGCTTGTCGTATCGGTGATCGCCGGCAGTTGGCAGGTGCGCAATGCCACGAACCGCGCGGAAGACATCTTTGACCGAGGATTGTTGTCCGCGGCGCTCGCCATTTCGCGCGACGTCGCGCTGTCGGGAGGGGACGCGCTTAGCCCGGCAACGCGCCGATTGATCAGTGATACATCTGGCGGTGAGGTGTTTTACCACGTGTTCGCGCCTGATGGAGTGTTCGTGACGGGCTATGCCACTCCGCCTAGGCCACCCACCGGACTGCAAGCCAACGATGCCAACCAGCTTTACTATGACGGAACCTACCAGCGCCGCATCGTCCGCGTGTTACGGTTTCAGGATGCTGCCACGATTGACGATGTTGCGGGTCTTTTTACAATTACCGTCTGGCAAGACTTGCAGGTGCGCACGAGTTTTATCCGTGACGTTTCAGCCCGCGCGATAGCGGTAATCGCTATGATCTTGTGTTCCGTGGCACTGATTGTCTGGTTCGGAGTTGGTGTCGGCCTGCGACCCTTGTTGGACCTGCAAGAAGCTATCGCGAAACGAACACCGAACGACCTTGAACCAATTAGGCGCGCAGTTCCACTTGAGACGCAAGGCATTGTTTCAACACTAAATACACTGCTTGAACGGATCACACGTCGCATAAGTTCTAAAGACGAGTTCATCTCGAACGCGGCACACCAGCTGCGCAATCCAATTGCTGGGGTCTTGGCCCTTGCCGAGTCAATCGGATCGGCGCCCACCCCCGAAGCCGCGCAGAAACGAAGTACGGAACTGGTATCAGCCGCCCGAAGCGCGGCGCACCTCACCAATCAGCTGTTGTCTTTCGAACGGGCCAAGGGGTCCGACATTTCGACGACCGGAGAGCGCTTGGATTTTGGCGAGGTCTTGGAAGGTACGGTCACACGCTTTCGCAAAGAAAACCCCAACGCTTTGGTCACGGTCAACGTGTCTTTGCCGGGAGACAAAGCATTCGTGTTGGGCGACCGATTGATGTTGCAGGAAGCGCTGCTCAATCTTTTGACAAACGCTCTACGGCATGGAGGTGCAAAGCTCACGCGGATCGATTTGGCTCTGCGGCGGGACCGAGACAGACTTGAACTTCGTGTTCAAGACGACGGGATCGGGATTGCTGAAGAAGACAGGCTGCTCGTCTTGGGCAGATTCGCGCAAGCCAATGACGGGCCTGGCAGTGGCCTTGGACTTCCTATCGCGGTGCGCGTGATGGAAGCACATGGTGGATCACTCAAAATTGGCGATGCCTCAATTGGACTTTTGTTGTTGATCCACTTACCGCTCGCATAGGGACAAGTCGTTCAGCGACTTCGATCAAGACCCGGCAAGCTAAAGGAACGGCAAGTCAGCCAGTTCAACCGCGTGCTGTTCCCCATCCAATTGGACCACCATCCTTCCCTGTGTCTCTGCATTCTCGGTAGCAATCAATCCAACGCCGATTGTTTTTCCCAACCTTTTGGAGAACGCGAATTCGCTGACATACCCAACTTCACTGCCGTCCAACAGAACTGGCACTGCGTGTCCCGGTGGGTTGGGGTTTTCAGCGAACATGAACCCAACGCGCCGACGGCGAGGTGGATTCTTTGCGATTTCAGCCAACGCGGCGCGCCCGACAAAATCGTGCCCCGAACTCAAATCTACGAGCGCACCAAGGCCCATCTCGAATGGCGTTGCGCGATGGGTTTGCCTGCGCATGTCGGCACCGTAGGATATCAAGCCACTTTCTATCCGCTCAATGTCATTGGGAGCACCAGGACCAATGCCAAACGGAGCGCCTGCGGCTTTGACCAAGTCCCAGAGCTTTGTGCCGAACGTGCAGTCCCGAAGGTACAATTCGAACCCACCCTGTTTTGACCAACCCGACCGTGCCAGCACTAACGGGATGCCATCCAGTTCACGCTCAGCAAAAGCAAAGTGACGCATCGACCGAACATCTTCGCCGAACAGGCTGGCCGCAACTTCCACTGCTTTTGGCCCCTGAATTGCCAGCGGCGAGACGTCCGGTTCATGTACGCGAATGTCCAATCCGCGTTCTTTTCCAATGGCTGCTGCCCAAAGATGAATGTCAGCATCCGCAACCGAAAGCCAATATTTGTCTTCAGCCAGTTTCAAAAGAACCGGGTCGTTTATGAGCCAACCGTCATAATCGCAAAGCGGAACGTACCTGCCCTGACCTATCCTCGTATTGGAAAGGTTTCGTGAGGTCAGATACTGCGCAAGTTGGCCTGCATCCGGCCCAACCAATTCGACTTGCCTTTGTGCCGCGACGTCCCATGTAGCCACGCCATTGATCAATCGATCGTATTCGGCTTCGGGGTCGCCAAAGTGACCCGGGATCAGCATGTGGTTGTAGACCGAAAAGCTACGCACGCCGTCGCGCACAGTTGCGTCAAAATAGGCAGACTTTCGTAGGTTTGGTCCAATGCCGATTGAAAATTCCATACTTGTCCCCGGTTCAATGTCGAAAGGCGGCGATGCACCAATCCGACTTATGCTTTCCCTTTGATTAGCAACCATGAACCTAGTCAGCTAGGGTCAGCTTCAAAAGACCGAAGGACGACATCAAGATGCGCATATTCTCCGACAAGGACCGCCCAGTACACATGGGCAAGTACCCGTCGGAGTTATTGGCGAGAACGCATCAAATCCCAGATTTGTCAGACGTTCCGACCCATCCTCAACTCAGTTTTGACCGACCCGAGAGCCCCCATTCAATCATTAACGCCATGCGAGAGCATCAGGCGATGCTTGACGTGATCCGTGATGGATTGGTCAACCCTGTACGGGCTGACTGCCCATCAGACCCCGTCGAGCGCGCCAATCATGTCAAAGCGTTTTCGTATTTTGCCGACGCATCAGTAACCGGGATCTGTGAGTTGCCCAAAGCTGCGCTGCTTGATGAGCCGTACAAGAACCCGGACGTCGGACACTTTGCAAACGACCTGCAAACGCGCCAGACCAAAACACTGGCCGCCGGGATCGACGTCATCATGGCGGATCTCAAGGAATCTGCCCAAGCCGTCCCGACGCGCATAGATCACCACACACATGCCGTTGTGTTTTTGTATGAAAACCCGCGCGAGCCAGAGGCTGGGGAGCCCGGAACAGGCTGGATCAAAGATGCACAGGCCCATCGTGCTGGATTGCTGGCTGCGGAAACAGCAAGCGTTTTGGCCAACTACCTTCGCATCCTTGGGTTCGACGCACGCGGGCATACCGTCACAAGCTCAGATGTTGACCTGAACAAACTCGCGGTCATGGCGGGCCTCGCGACAGTCGAAAACGGCTTGCTGACGCATCCTTACATCGGAACGAGATTTGGGTTGTCGGCGGTCACCACCACCTTTGAACTTGAATCGGACCTGCCTCTTGTTCCGCTATCTCAGCAACCAAAATCCGCGTTTGGCATTGCGTGGAAACTCGGCAAAGGGTTTGCGAAAAACGCGGGCAATGCGGTCCCTTACAAGGATCGTCGTTTTGTTGATGGGTCGCATCCGTTTGAAACGCTCAAACGGGTGGATGAACCGACGACCTATATCGATGAAAAGAATATTCCGCGTGTGCCGAAACGCACAGATATGTTCGCGCGCTCGAATTTCGGCGATCTCGGAAAAAACCTGCAAGATGGCGCGCGCAACGGGCATTACGTGCGCAAGGCCGCGCCGTCTGCTGCGCAACGACGGGCCTTGGGGGCATTCGTTTTGCTGCAAGACGGCGAACCGGCGGACAACAAGGTTCAGATCTACCCCAAAGAGGCTGCCGACCTTATCAAAGCAACCAGCTATTACTTGGGGATCGACGCCGTAGGTATTTCGCGATGCCCAGACTGGTCCTGGTATAGCCACGATGCCCGCGGCGAACCGATTGATCCACCGCATGATCAAGCGATCTCGATGATTGTTGATCAGGGTTACGAGACGATGGAGGGATCGTCGGGCGATGACTGGATCGCTGTGGCTCAATCCATGCGCGCCTATCTGCGCTTTTCGCTATTGGGCGGCGTTATCGCCAAACAGATCCGAAACCTTGGCTACAAAGCGAAAGCGCACACCGTCATGGATGGGGAAGTTCTGCAGCCCCCCCTTCTCCTCCTCAGCGGCATGGGCGAGGTTAGCCGTATTGGAGAGGTCATTCTGAATCCGTTTCTGGGGCCGCGTCTTAAATCCGGTGTGGTGACAACCGACCTGCCATTGGCGCATGACAAACCTATCGATTTCGGCCTTCAGACGTTTTGTGAAAGCTGCAACAAGTGCGCGCGCGAATGCCCGTCTGGTGCGATTACCGCCGGACCGAAGCTGATGTTCAACGGCTACGAGATTTGGAAGTCGGACAGCCAGAAATGCACAACCTATCGCGTGACAACGCCCGGTGGCGCGATGTGTGGCCGATGCATGAAAACCTGCCCCTGGAACTTGGAAGGACTGTTTAAAGAAAAGCCGTTTCGTTGGGCGGCCATGAATATGCCAGCCTCCGCCCCGTTGTTGGCAAAGCTTGATGACTACGTAGAAAACGGATCGTTGAACCCGGTCAAAAAGTGGTGGTGGGATCTCGAGATTTGTGACGACGGCGGTTACCGACCAACCCAGCAAGATGTCAACAAACGGTCCTTACAGAAAGACCTCGACCTCAAATACGAGGATCAGACCTTGGCGGTCTATCCAGCACCGCTTGCACCGCATCCATACCCCTACCCGTTCCCGATGGATCGCGAGGCAGGGATCGAAGCCTACAATGAGATGATCACAGCAGAGGAGTACCAGCGCCGCGCGCAGGACGGGACGTTGGAGCCATGTCTGCATCGGTACACGGCCGACGGCGACAGCCCTGTAGTCCAGGTTGTCGTTTCAAAAGCCGAGTTAATGGCCGATGGTATTGCGAAATACGAATTTCGCGCGGTGGATGGTAACGACTTACCCGAATGGAACGCCGGGGCGCATTTAGACATCGTCGTCGCGCCTGATTACCTGCGCCAGTATTCCCTGTCGGGCGACCCAAGTGATCGCAGCACGTTTCAGATCGCGGTTCTGCGCGAAGAAAACGGGCGTGGCGGATCAAAGCTGATGCATCGTATCTTCACCGAGGGTCGGCGCGTTTTTGTCTCGAAACCGATCAATCACTTCCCGCTGGCTGATGACGCAACGCATTCGGTTCTGATGGGCGGCGGCATCGGCGTGACACCAATGTTGGCCATGGCGCACGAGCTTCATGCGCGGGGAAAATCTTTCGAACTGCATTTCTCTGGCCGCACGCGCGAAAGCATGGGCTTCTTGGATGACATTCCAACATTCCCGTGGGTTGAAAAACTGCACTTGCACATCTCAGACGAAGGCACACGCGCCGATCTTGATGCGATCATGCATAGGTATGAAGCGGGTTGGCACGTCTATACATGTGGCGCTGACCACTACATGTCTTCCGTGATGGAAGCGGCTGAGCGCGCAGGCGTTCCCGAGGCCGCGCGGCATTTGGAGTACTTCTCGGTTCCCGACGTGCCCGATTACGAGAACTTCGACTTCACTCTGAAATTGGCCAAATCCGGCAAGGAACTGAGCGTGCCGGCTGACAAAACAGCTGCGGACGTGCTGATCGAAAACGGGTTTCGGGTCGATCTAAAATGCTCTGATGGCATCTGCGGCGTTTGCAAATGTGGTTTGGTATCTGGTGAGGTTGAGCACCGTGATTTCGTACTTTCCAAAGCCCAACGAGAGACAGGCATCATCGTTTGTCAGTCTCGCGCCGCTAGGGAAAACGGCGTGGTTGAGATAGACCTCTAACGATCAGATCGACATCAAGCGGCCTGTCGCAAGCCCAAGATCGCCCGCGCTTCTGCAACTGTTGCTACTGGTCTTTCGTGCCTGTTGCAAACTTCGACAGTGCGCTTCACCAGCGCCGCGTTCGATGGGGCGAGCGTGGTTCGGTCTAACTTGATATTGTCTTCAAGTCCGGTACGCGCGTGTCCACCCGCGGCAATCGCCCATTCATTCAAAGCAATCTGGTTCGGGCCAATTCCAGCCGCGCACCAGGCAGCATCCTTTCCGAACAGACGATGCACTGTCTTGACGTAAAAGGCGAAAACCTCGCGGTCTGCAGGCATCGCATTCTTCACGCCCATCACAAACTGTACGTATGGTGTACCCGCCAGTTTTCCTTCATCCGCCATCTTTTTCGCGTGTAGAATGTGGCTAAGATCAAACGCCTCGATTTCGGGTTTTACTTCGTATTTCAGCATCTCTGACGCCAACCAATCCACGAGGTCAGGCGGGTTTTCATATACCCGCGTCGGAAAGTTGTTCGAGCCGACAGACAACGACGCCATGTCAGGGCAAAGCGGCAGCATGCCACCCCGCTCTTTCCCCGCACCCGACCGACCTCCGGTCGACAGCTGAACAATCATGCCCGGGCAATGCGTCTCAATACCTTCCTTAAGCGCTGCAAATTTTTCGGGATCCGAGGTAGTCGTCTCATCCGCGTTTCTGACGTGGCAATGCGCAATGGTTGCACCGGCTTCAAAGGATTCATGGGTGCTTTCGACCTGTTCGGAAATCGAAATTGGCACCGCCGGATTGTCGGATTTGCGCGGCACGGACCCAGTGATTGCGACACAGATTATGCAGGGTTTGCTCATCAGGTGACCTCAAATATCAAAGAAAATGGTCTCGTTCGGACCCTGAAGATGGATATCAAACTGGTACACGCCCTCTTCCAGTTTTTTGGCAAGCAACGTCGGTACACGGTTCTGATGTTCAATCCGGCTTAGGATCGGGTCGGTGGCGTTGCTGGCCTCATCCTCAAAATAAATGCGGGTGTGCAAGCCGATGTTGATCCCGCGTGCGACGATCCAAACTGTGATGTGCGGTGCCTGCATTCGCCCATCCGGCCATGGAACAGCACCCGGCTTAACCGTTTCAAAAACAAACTGACCGGTCTCCATGTCGCCGGGCGAGCGCCCCCAGCCAGTGAAGTTCGGGTCGGCCTGTCCGCGGGTTTCATTGGGCGAAGGAAACAGACCTGCCGCATCGGCCTGCCAAATCTCGATCAAGGCATCTTTGAGCGCCGTACCGGTACCGTCGTAAACCGTTCCCTTGACGGTGATTTCTTGCCCCTTAACCGGCCCCGTTTTCATCGACGTGCCAAGGTCATTACCGAAAATGTCAATGCCCGCGAATTTTGGCGTGCATCCGATATGCACGTAAGGGCCGGCGGTTTGGCTTGGGCTTTCACGCAAGTAATTCAGAGGTTGGGTCATCACATCCCCTCCGCCCGGTTTTCGAAATAGGTTTGACGACGCCCCCGCAAGACCATGTCGAATTTGTAGGCCCGGCTATCCATGGGAACCGTTCGGTGCATATCCAGAGTTGCGGTAAGCGCGTCGACAGCCTCCTGGCTCTTGAGCACACCGACAATCGGACACAGTGGAATATGCGGGTCCCCTTCGAAATACATCTGGGTGATCAGGCGCTGAGCAAACCCATGCCCGAAGAGAGAGAAATGGATGTGCGCCGGTCTCCAGTCATTCGCTCCGTTTGGCCATGGGTAAGGTCCGGGTTGAACGGTACGGAACTCGTATGACCCGTCTTCCGCTGTGATGGTCCTGCCGCAGCCTCCGAAATTCGGATCGAGCGGGGCAAGGTAACTCTCTTTTTTGTGGCGATATCGCCCACCGGCGTTTGCCTGCCAAAACTCAAGCAATGCACCGGGCACGCCGCGGCCATGCTCGTCCAAAACGCGCCCATAGACGATGATCCGCGGCCCAATCGCACATTCCCCTGGCTGCGCGTAGTTCAGGATCAGATCATTATCGAGTTCGCCAAGCAAACCATGGCCGAAAACGGGGGACGTTTCTTCGCTGAGTGACGTTGGAAAGGACAGCAATGCAGCCTGCGGACTGCGTTTAACGCTAGTTTTGTATTGCGGCGTATACGCATCGGGTTGCCAGTTTCGATCACGAGCGATGAAGCCACCGTCTTGTTTAATTAGGCTCATATCTCAATCCCCAGTTCCGCATAGGTTTGCTTGGCCAGCTTGATCGCGCGGTTGGCCTTTGGCACACCCGCATAGACAGCCACATGTAACAGCGCTTGCATCACATCATCCGGGCTCGCCCCGGTGTTCTGCGTTGCGCGAATGTGCATCGGGATCTCATCAAAGTTTCCTGTCGCGGCCAACAAAGCCAACGTCAGCATGGATCGCTCTCGAAGGGGTATTGTGTGATCGGCCCAAAGCGTGCCCCATGCGCCATCAGTGATGAAATCCTGAAACGGTTTGTCAAACGCCGTTTTGCTCGCTTCAGCCCGATCGACATGGGCATCCCCTAAAACCTTACGGCGGATTGCCGTGCCAGCGGTGGCGCGGTCACTCATGGTTTGACCTCATTCGCATACTAGAAATTCGACAGCACATCAGTACGGCAACCCTACATAATTCTCGGCCATGGCCTGCTGCGCAGCTTTGTTAGATCGCAGAAATTCCAATTCCGCGATCTGCATTTTCAGATCAAACTCTGACTGGTCCGGATAGCGGTGCATCAATGATGAGAACCACCAACTGAACCGCTCGGCTTTCCAGACACGTCGCAATGCATTTTGCGAATAGGCCTCCAACCCGTCGGAGGAGCCTTCTTCGTAATGCCTGCGCAAACCCTGATACAAATAATGCACGTCAGACGCTGCTGTGTTCAGACCTTTGGCGCCGGTCGGCGGTACGATATGCGCGGCATCCCCACATAGGAACAAGCGCCCCCATTGCATCGGCTCCGTCACAAAGGACCGTAACGGCGCAATCGATTTCTCAATTGATGGCCCGGTGATCAACGCATCAGCCTGCGATTTGGGAATGCGTCGTTTGAGCTCTGCCCAAAACGCCTCGTCCGTCCAGTCATCGGGGCTGTCACTGAGCGAACACTGGATGTAATAACGGCTAAGCTGCGCATTCCGCATCGAACACAAGGCGAAACCGCGCTCGGAATTGGCATAGATCAGTTCGTGGTTCACTGGGGGCGTTTGGCTCAAAACGCCAAGCCAGCCAAACGGATACACCTTTTCGTACTCCCGCCGCACGTCGAGAGGGATCGATTGGCGGCTTACCCCGTGGAACCCGTCACAACCGGCAACGAAATCACATTCTAGGCGTTTTTGAACGCCATCAACCATATACGCAATTCTGGGGGCATCCGTTTTTGAATCCTCGATAACTACATCTTCAACATTAAAAACTGTCCGCCCGCCACACGCCTCGCGCGCATCATACAGGTCACGGGTCACTTCTGTCTGACCGTAGACCATAACCGGCGTTCCAGTGTGTTCGGCAAAATCGATGCGAAAAATTTCTTCTCCGTACGAGATCAGAGTGCCCTCATGAGGAAAGCCTTCGGCATGCATGCGTTTCGCGCAGCCAGCCTGTTCCAACAGCGACACCAGCCCTTGCTCCAAGACCCCGGCACGAATGCGCCCCAAGACGTAGTCTTTGGTCTTGCGTTCCAGAACGACGCTGTCGATCCCACGTTGATACAAGAGCTGCGCCAGAAGCAGCCCCGAAGGCCCGCCACCAATGATGCCAACCTGCGTTTTCATGCGATAGGTTTCCTCTCCCAAGCCCATGTCTAACGCGGGAAATTGCCATACGAAACGAATTTCCTTTGGCAGGCGCGGACCACTTCACCACGACCCGTCCATCCGCGTGACGCATCAGAACGCAACGCCTCTGGTCTCCCAACCGCCGACGCGGTAGGTCTTTTCCATTACAACGAGGACACCATGAAAGATCAGCGCAACAGCCCATTTCGCGACGCCAAAGACGATCGCAGCACAGCGAGCCACGTCCCCGATACGCCTCAGACCCGCTCTCCGGCCTACCGTTTGGCCTTTGCCGACGAAGAATTCATGTGTCGCGAAGAATTGCGGCCAGTGCGTTTGCAGCTTGAGTTGCTTAAGCCACAACTGCTGCTCGACGAACATCAGATCGAAAGTACGATTGTTCTGTTTGGCGGCGCACGTGTTCCGCGGCCTTCCGAGGCAGATCAGGCCAGAACCGAAACGTTGCGGGGCCTCGCCAAATTCTATGACGAAGCACGAGAGTTTGCGCGCGTGATGACGCGCAAATCTCTGGAAACCCAAGGCCGTGAATTTGTGGTCGTCACAGGTGGCGGCCCTGGCGTGATGGAGGCGGGCAACCGCGGAGCCGTTGATGTCGGCGGCAAGTCAATCGGGCTTAACATCGTTCTGCCACATGAACAGGCCCCGAATGAATTTGTAACGCCTGAGCTTTGCTTCAACTTTCATTACTTTGCGATCCGCAAAATGCATTTCCTTATGCGTGCACGCGCGATCTGTGTTTTCCCAGGTGGATTCGGAACGCTGGATGAATTGTTCGAGTCACTTACATTGATCCAAACCGGTCGGATGGACCGCGTGCCGTTCCTGCTCTTTGGCCGCGACTTTTGGGAACGCATCGTCAATTGGGACGCATTGAAAGAGGCGGGCACGATCAGCCCCGAAGACCTCGACCTGTTCCGCTTTGTCGAAACGGCCGAAGAAGCGGCCGAGATCATCGAAAATTGGGAACCGGCCCCGCCACGCGACGGCATCCCTGGGCGATAACACCGCACAGCTTTGCAGCGTTCACAAACCTTCGACATATCGGCCCCTTTCGCACCCGCAGCAACTGCTGTAAGAGCCGCGCCAGTCCAGTTACGCGGCGACACGTGGCTGGCACATGAAAGGAGAGCCAAATGGGCTACAGAGTCGTAGTTGCAGGTGCCACAGGGAATGTGGGCCGAGAAATGCTGAGCATCCTGGCTGAACGCCAGTTCCCCGTAGACGAGATCGCTGCGCTTGCATCGCGCCGGTCGCTGGGTACGGAGGTCAGCTTTGGCGACACGACGCTGAAAACGCAAGATCTCGACACGTTCGATTTCGAAGGTTGGGACATTGCGCTCTTTGCTGTCGGCTCTACTGCGACCAAGGAATACGCGCCTAAAGCGGCCAAGGCCGGCTGCGTGGTGATCGATAACTCCTCGCTTTACCGCTACGACCCGGACGTGCCTTTGATTGTGCCGGAGTGTAACGCTGAGGCAATCCACGGTTATTCCAAGAAAAACATTATCGCGAACCCGAACTGTTCGACCGCGCAGATGGTTGTTGCGCTCAAGCCATTGCACGACCGCGCTAAGATCAAGCGCGTTGTGGTCAGCACGTACCAGTCGGTGTCTGGCTCAGGCAAAGACGCGATTGATGAGCTGTGGGATCAGACCAAAGCGGTCTACAATCCAACGGCGGAATACGAGCGCAAGGTCTACCCCAAAGACATCGCGTTTAACGTGATCCCGCATATCGACGTGTTTATGGAAGATGGCTCCACCAAAGAAGAGTGGAAGATGGTCGCCGAGACGAAAAAGATCGTCGATCCGTCAATCAAGGTCACGGCAACTTGCGTGCGCGTTCCGGTTTTTGTGGGCCACTCCGAAGCCGTGAACATCGAATTCGATGAGTTCCTGGACGAAGACGAGGCGCGCGATATCCTACGCGAGGCACCGGGCATCATGGTGATCGATAAGCGCGAGGATGGCGGATATGTGACGCCCAAGGAATGCGTCGGCGATTTCGCAACCTTTATCAGCCGTATCCGTCAGGACTCGACCATTGAGAACGGTCTGAACCTGTGGTGCGTGTCCGATAACCTACGCAAGGGTGCCGCGCTCAACGCAGTGCAAATTGCCGAAGTTCTGGGCCGTGAGGTTCTGAAGAAGGGGTAACCGCAACCCTTTTGCGAAAATGCTGAAATCCCTGACCGAAAAGTCGGGGGTTTTTCTTTTGCGGCCTTACATTTGACCGGGCAAAAACAAGACCAAACCGGGCAACATCAACAGGATCAGCAAGCGCAGGATATCCACGATCCAGAACGGTGTGACACCTTTAAAGATCGTCCCG
>CAZCOX010000044.1:0-16715 GCA_964500115.1 uncultured Rhodobacterales bacterium | reverse complement strand
CGGTTTTCGAGCATGTAGCTCACACCCGATGGCGTCCGTGCATTGTCTTCAAGAACAAAGAACTCACCGGGGCCTGTGCGCACAAGGTCGATGCCGACGATATGCGTGTAGATCCCACCGGGCACATCCACGCCAAGCATCTGGGGCAGAAATGCCTCGTTCTCGGAAATCATCTCGCGTGGGATGCGCCCCGCCTTCAGGATTTCCTGTGTATGGTAGATGTCGTGCAGAAACGCATTGATCGCGCGCACACGCTGCTCGATCCCGCGCGACAGCTTTGCCCATTCCGCCCCGGAGATGATCCGGGGAATGATATCAAAAGGGATCAACCGTTCTTCGGCTTCGGACCGTCCATAAACGTTGAACGTGATGCCCGTCAGACGAAAAAGCTCTTCCGCCTCGCGGTTCTTGGCCCGTAATCGTTTTGGGTCTTCCTGATCGAACCAAGTGTGGAAATTCTTGTAGGGCGAACGCAGCACGTCATCATGGCCCCACATCTCATCAAAGACAGTTTCGTTTGACATGCCTTAAGTTTGCGCAATGCGAGCAAAACCGCAAGCACGCGAGGTCAACGTCCTGTTTTTGCACCAATGGGCAGGTCCAAACGCGCAGAAAGTGGGCATAGGAAAAATGCCATGTTCGACGCCGCTCGCGCTGGAATCCCTCACAACAAACTATCCGGCATCATCTGTTCCGCCGCCGTGTTGGCCCGGCGAAACACAAGCGTCACTAGCGTCGAGACAATCACGATAAACAGCGAATACAGCGCCGGGACCGCCATGTAGCTCTGCGCCTCACTGCCAGCAAAGGTGAAGGCGATGATCGCAATGGCAAGCGGCCCGTTCTGGATACCCGTCTCCAGCGCAACAGTGCGCGCATTGCGTGGATGCAGCTTAAGCGCGCGGGCGAAAAGGTAGCCGATTGTGATCCCGAACAGACCCAGCCCGATGGCCGCGACGTAGGTCGCTGGCGTTGTCGTAACAAGAAATTGCCAGTTTCGCGGTATCCAACTCAGCGCGATGAACGCGATGAAAAAGAGTGCGAGTGCGGACCCCATGAATTCGGTCACAGCACCAACATTGGCGTTCAGCTTGCGCATCACCATCCCAATCGCCACGGGCACAAGCAGCAAAACAAGCGTCGCAATGATGTTCTCGCGCGGGATTTCGAGATTAAGTGCGGCCGAGTAGATCACGAGGATAATTGGGATGAGCAACACCCCAAACACCGTCGAGGTCACTGTCATCAAAACCGAAAGCGCCAGATTGCCCTTAGAGAAATAGGTAAAGATGTTCGACGTTGTCCCGCCCGGCATGCACGCCATTATCAGCACACCAGCGGCAATCGCCTCGGGCAATGGCAGCAACGTAATCAGCAAAAACCCAATGAACGGCATGAAACCGTACTGCGACACGACGCCGATGGCCAAACCATAAGGACGACGCAGCGCAAGGTAGAAGTCGCGTGGTGTCAAAGACGCGCCCATACCCAGCATGATGACAAAAATCATCAGCGCCAGTAGCGCTTGTTCGAATGCTCCAACCATGCCGCTTACTCCGCTGCGATCTGCGCTTGCTCTTCGGCACGCAGGTCTTTTCTAAGGATTTTGCCCACGTTCGACTTTGGCAACTCGTCGCGGAATTCGACACGCTTTGGCACCTTGTAAGCGGTCAGGTGCTCTTTGCAGTGCGCCCGGATGTCCGCCTCCGCAAGGCTCTGATCGCGTTTGACGACGAAAGCTTTCACCGCCTCGCCCGTCGCATCATCCGCTACGCCGATCACCGCGGATTCCAAGATACCGGGATGCGTGGCAAGACAATCCTCGATCTCGTTGGGATAGACGTTAAAGCCCGAGACAACGATCATGTCCTTTTTCCGATCGACGATGCGGAAATACCCGTCGGTATCCATCACGCCGATGTCGCCGGTCAAAAACCAGCCATCCATCATGACCTTGGCGGTCTCGTCAGGCTTGTTCCAGTACCCCGCCATGATCTGCGGACCTTTGGCGGCAATCTCTCCGCGTTGACCGATCTGCACTGGGGTGCCGTCATCGCCAAGACAGGTAACTTCCGTCGAAGGCACCGGAACGCCAATCGACCCGTCCCGCGTTTTGCCCAACGGATTGAACGTCAGCACCGGGGAGGTTTCGGTTAGACCATAACCCTGAAGCACCGGCTTTCCCGTGACGGCTTCCCATTTCTCGGCAACCGCTGCTTGTAAAGCCATACCGCCGGCCGAAGAAAACTTAAGGTGTTTAGGCGGGCTATCCTGAAACCAGATTTCGTTGGTCAAGCCGTTGAAGAGCGTGTTCACGCCACTCATCCACGTGACTTTGTAATTCTCAAACGCGCGTTTGAGGTTGCTGAGCGGGCGCGGGTTCGGGATCAGGATGTTGCGCGCGCCAAGCCAGTAGAAGCCAAGCAAATTCACCGTGAACGCAAAGATATGGTACATGGGCAGTGCCGTGAGCGCGACCTCCTCCCCCTTCTTCACGCCTGAAATCAGCTCCATCGTCTGTTCCATGTTCAGGATCAGATTGGCATGGGTCAGCATAGCGCCTTTGGCGACACCCGTCGTGCCACCGGTGTACTGCAGGCAGGCGACATCATCAGCCTCAACAGCCTGACCATAGGCATCGACCTCGACCTTGTCTGACAGCTTGCGCGCACGACCCGCCTCAATCGCTTCGGGCAACCGGATGTGCGCAACCTCAATCGGCTTCACACTGCGATCCCAGTGCTTTTGCACCAGTCCGACAATCCCGCGTGGCAGAGCCGGCAGAAATTCAGCCACCCGTGTCACAATGATATTGGGGATGGGATGACCCTTAGTCGCTGTCGGGATCTTGTCCGCAAACATGTCAACGATAACAAGCGCATGCGGTTCGGCATCGGCAAACTGCTTTGCCATCTCATCGGCGGTGTAAAGCGGGTTTACGTTAACCAAAACGCACCCGGCTTTGAGGATGCCAAACGCCGCCACCGGAAAGCTCAGGCAATTGGGCATCTGCAACGCAACGCGGTCGCCTTTGGTCAAACCCGCCACTTCGCGCAGATAGACAGCGAACGCGTCTGACATTTCGTCGACCTGATCAAAACTCAGCGTTCCGTTCATGCCGTTGGGAAGGCAGGTCGTGAAGGCCGGGTTCGACCCGTATGTCCCGGCGACAGAACGCACCAGATCGCCAATCGTGCGGTAACTTGCGCTCTCGATCTCGGGTCGTACGCCCGGGCCGTAGAACGCCGTCCACGGTCTGTCCTCAAGTGTCATCAATCCCTCCCCAGATCGAGTCACAGGTTCGGGGCACACTAGCCATTTGCCGGGGCTTGTCGATTGTGACGTAGCGGTGCGGAGGCTTGCCACGAAACGCAAACGGCGAAGCCGAAGCTCCGCCGCTCACTACGCATATGCCTTTGCGTTCAGACCGTTCCGCCGAGGCTGCCTTCCAGCGAGGCAAGCTCCTGCCCGCCAGCCATCATGTCTTGCAGTTCTTCCGGCGTGATTTCACCGCGCATGGCTGTGCCCAGTGTCTGCCCTCGGTTTAGAACCGTGAACCGATCCCCGACCGCCAACGCGTGCCGCACGTTGTGCGTGATAAAGACAACGCCCACGCCCTGCTTGCGCACCTTGTCGATAGTCGCCAGCACGTTTGAGGTCTGGCGAACACCCAAGGCCGATGTCGGCTCATCCAGGATCAGAACCTTGGCCCCGAAGTGTACCGCGCGGGAAATCGCGACCGTCTGACGCTCACCACCCGACAGCGTACCAACCGCCTGATCGGGGCCGCGCAGGTTGATCCCCATTTTACGCATCGCTTCCATGGTGGTGGCATCCGCCGTTTCGCGATCAAAGAACGGAATACCGAACCGTTTCTTTGTCGGCTCGTTGCCCATAAAGAAATTGCGGCTCACGCTCATCAGCGGGATCATCGCAAGGTGCTGATGCACCGTCGCGATCCCTGCCTCCATTGCATCGCGCGGATCATCGAATTGCATCGGCTTGCCTTCGAACTCAATGGTCCCAGCCGATGGCTTGTGCACACCCGACATCGTTTTGATGAACGTCGATTTGCCGGCACCATTGTCGCCCAACAGGCAGTGACATTCTCCAGGGTAAACCTCGACCGTCACCCCGGCGAGCGCAATCACGCTACCAAAGTGCTTTTCGATATTGGTCATGCGGATAATTGGATCTGCCATCTTACCGCTCCCCTGTGATGATGCGACGGATGTAGGTGTTGAGCACCACAGCCATCAACAGGATGATGCCCAGGAACACGCGGAAGAGCGAGCTTTCGACCCCGGCAAAGAACAGCCCCTGCTGCACCACGCCAAAGATCAGCGCACCCAACGCGGCCCCAATGACCGAGCCGTATCCGCCTGTCAAAAGTGCGCCGCCAATGACCACCGCGATGATGGCTTCGAACTCCTTGAGCAAACCGCGGTCCGCACCGGCAGAGCCGAACTCCATCACCTGGCAGACGGCAAAGACGGTCGCGCAAAAGGCCGTGAACATGAACATCAGGATTTTCACACGATCCACCGGAACACCCGAGTTGCGCGCCGCTTCTGCGTCGCCGCCCGCCGCAAAAATCCAGTTGCCAAAGCGGGTTTTGGTCAAAAGGATATGCCCAAAGATGATCAGGACGATCGCCCACACAACCAGCATGGGCAAACCGTCGATGACCGGCTCGCCTGCGCGCGTGCCACGCTGAAAGGTATCGATAACCCCAATGTCCCCGAGCCACTGAAAGATCGGTTTGCCGATCTTTGCACCAAAAATGGCACCCAACCAATCGCCCTCGGCCGCGTCGCGAATACCACCAATGATGGTTTTGCTTTCAAGCGTTTGCGGGATGTAGATCGTAAAGCCTCGCAAGATGAACAGAGAGGCGAGCGTCACGATGAACGACGGCAGGCCCGTTCGAACGACGATGATCCCGTTGATCGCGCCTATCGCCGTGCAAAGGACGAAGGTTGTGATGATGGCAATCCACATTGGCCATTCCAGCACAACGCCGAACACGGCGATCATCATACCCGCAAAACCGATCATGGAGCCAACGGAGAGGTCGAACTCCCCCGAAATCATCAAGAGGCAGGCACCGACCGCGATGATCATGAATTGGGCCGAGACGATCGTCCAGTTCATGATACCCTGCGGGGCGAACATCCCACTGTCAAACGCGGTTAGCAGGAAGAAGGTGAACACCAATACCGTACCACACATGCCACCCAGTTCGGGGCGGATCAGGGCGCGTCGCCATGCAGGTATCGCCTTGACGCGTTCATCCACAGATGTCGCTCCATCCGTCATCTCAGACCTCCCAAATTTTCGGAATCAAATTGGCGCTGGCAAATCACGGCCGCGCACAAAGGAAAAAGGCGCGCCGTTCTTGGCGCGCCTTTCCGTGTTTAGCGGAACTCACCCGCAAATTCTTCGACCTTGGCCAGGCCGTCTTTTGTCACAAACCCCGGGCCGGAGTTGATGTTGTTGCCCGGCAGAACGCCGTAACGGTCCCAGTTGGCAAGGATCACAACCGGCATATAGGCCTGTAAGAACGGCTGCTGGTCGATGCCCCAGTTGATGATGTCGCCCTTGATGGCTTTGACGATCTCTTCACCGAGGTCGAATGTGCCAAAGTGAATGTCACCTGCCATGCCGTTTTCCTGAAGCGCCGCGATGGTTGGGTCTGCGGAAACCGGACCAAGCGTCAGGATGCCATCAACATCAGGGTTCGCGGACAGATATGCCAGAACCTTGTTCTTGATTTCAGACGGGTCGGTGCCACTGTCCATCATCGCATCGCCGAGTTCAACGCCCAGACCGTCAGCATAGCCACGGCAGCGTTCACCCACGGTTGGCTGCTGGATCGCGTGGTTCACACACAGAAACTTGGTCACACCTTCGCCTTTGGCGCGCAGACCAGCGGCGTAACCCGCGTCGTACTCGGGCTGACCCACATACATCAGCGCGCCCACTTCGCGGGCCTGATCCGGTGTCCCGGTGTTCATGATGATAACGTCGATACCCTGATCGACTGCATTCATGATCGGGCCTTTCAGCACGTCATAGTCGGCAAGGGTCGTGATGATGCCGTCAGGGCTGGACGCCGCCGCTTGTTCGATGATGCGGGCCATGTCGGCGATATCGCCAGTCGGCGGGTTGCGGTACTCAACGTTTGCGCCGACCTGCTCACCGGCAAGGGCGATACCGTTTTTGATGGTGTTCCACCATGTGTCGCTGTCAGGTGCGTGGCTGACAAGAATATATGTCTCACCTTCCGCTGCAGCCGGCTGGGCCGCCATAAACGGAGCCGCAACGACCGCCGTCGCAAGCGCCAGTTTCTTCATCAAAGACTTCATGTGTTTCCTCCCAAGGACATACCGTTTTAATGGCAAAAGAGCAGCCTGCGCCGCCTCTCCGACTCGAATAAAGCACAGGACTTGATTTTTTGCAACCGGTTGCAATTATCAAGTACGTAATTCAGTGTGCGTCGCAGCGATCTTGCTGTATCACTGGTAAAACTAGGGAAAGACCCCCGAACCGAAATGGCCATTACATTGAAAGAGGTTGCAGAACGCGCCGGAGTTTCCCGCTCCGCCGTATCGCGCACTTTCACACATGGCGCGTCGGTTTCGGAAAAGATGCGGCGCAAGGTCGAAAAGGCGGCAGACGAGTTGGGCTACAGCCCGAATGCCCTTGCCTCGTCACTCACCACCGGGCGCACCAAACTGATCGGGCTCGTGTCGAACAACTTTCACAACCCGATCTTTTTGCAGGTTTTCGATCTTTTCACCCGCGGTTTACAGGACCGCGGGTTGCGGCCCTTGCTGGTGAACCTGACGGACGAGATTGATCCTGCAGCATCTGTGCGCATGTTGCGCCAATATTCCGTCGATGGTGTCGTCGTCGCGTCCTCCACGCTCCCGCCCGGTTTTGCCAAAGCGTTCCGCGATGCCGGCGTTCCGGTGGTTCACAGCTTTGGTCGGTTTTCCAGCTCGCCCCAAGTGCATGTGATCGGCATCGACAATGTCGAATGCGGGCGCATGGCAGCCCGCACCCTTTTGGAACGTGGTTACACGAACGTTGCTTTTCTGGGCGGGCCAGAGAGTGCCACGTCGACACAAGACCGCTTCAAAGGGTTCATGCAAGAGCTTCAGGGCAAGCCCGGCGTGACCGTGACGCATTCCTTCGCCGATGCCTATTCCTTTGACGCAGGCCGCGCGGAAATGCTGCGCCTACTGCAAAGCCAACCCGCCGAAGCGTATTTCTGCGGAGACGATGTTCTTTCCATCGGCGTCTTGTCCGCCATAAAAGACAGCGGCCTGTCTGTGCCTGACGACATCGGGATCATTGGCCTAAACGACATGGAAATGGCCCGCTGGCAGAACATTGATCTGACAACAATCCATCAACCCATTCGCCAGATCATCCAGTCGTCGATCGAGTCGATGGAGGCGATGCTCACCGACCCGGACCGTCAGCCCGAGTCGCGTATCTTTGCCTGCTCGATTGTAGAGCGGGGCACATTGCGGCCCCTGCCCTGATCAGCGCAACATCGGCGGGCGGGCATCGACCCACGCGCCACTATCCTTTGATGACTCAACCGCCGCATAGACCGCCGCCATTGACCGCAAACCATCCTCGGCCGTTGGCAACCCATCGCGCGCTTCGCCCCGAATGGCCGCAGCCAAATCGACGTAAATATTCGCAACGGCGAGCGGAAAGCCTTCAGGGTGCGCGATTGCCACGCGGGACAACCGCGTCGCCTCGTCCGACAGCGACCCTTCGCCCTTTTCCATGATCTGCGTCCGCCCACCGACTGGCGTGTAATAGACTTGGTTTGGCTGTTCCGAAGCCCAGCGCATGCCTCCGGTTTCGCCGAAGACCTGAATGTCGAACCCGTGCTGCCGCCCTATGGCGACCGACGACGTCCAAAGCCGCCCAACCGCACCACCTTCCATGCGGAAATTGACCATCGCGTCGTCTTCAAGCTCGCGGCTGGCGATGGTGGAGGCAAAATCGGCTGACAGGCTGCGCACCTGATCTCCGGCAACGAAACTTGCCATATGCATCGCGTGAATTCCGCAATCCGCAAACTGCCCCGACACACCTGCCATCGCGGGATCATACCGCCAGCGCACACGCGGATTGTCGGCATCCGCGGCGTCGCCGTGGTGCCCATGGCTGAAATTCGCAACAACCAGACGCACGTTTCCAATCTGCCCGGTGCGCACCATCTCGCGCATCTCGCGCACCATGGGATAGGCCGAGTAACAGTAGTTAACGGCGCAAATCTTGCCGCTGGCTTTGGCCACGCGCACGATCTCTTCACCCTCTTCGACCGTCATGGTCATGGGTTTCTCACACAGCACGTTAAATCCGGTTTCCAGAAAGGCTTTGGTGATCTCGAAGTGGGTCGAATTCGGCGTGGCTACCGTGACCAGATCAACGCGGTCAGCGCGGCCTTTTTCACCCTCCAACATATCCTGCCAATTGGCATAGGCCCGATCCGTCGCGACCCCCAGAGACTGCGCATAAGCCCGCCCCTTTTCGGCGTCTACGTCCAGTGCGCCTGCGGCCAACACAAAGTTGCCATCGGCCTGTGCGCCCAACCGGTGGGCAGGGCCAATCTGGCTGCCTTCGCCACCCCCGATCATGCCCCAATTCAGTTTTGCCATGATCCGCGCCCCTTAGTTAAAGCCAATAGATTCAAGGTATTCGCGGTTCACCCGCGCATCCCCGAGCGTGTCCGGGTCGAGCAGCGGATCGCAATCCTGCTCGACCGTGCACCAGCCTTTGAATCCAGCATCCAAAAGGACTTGCCGCACCTGTGGGAAGTCCACATCCCCTTGCCCAAGGTTGCAGAAAATCCCTTGACCGCATGCATCATAAAACCCGGTGCGCTTGGCGATCACATCCGCCTTCACTGCAGGATCGATATCCTTGAAATGCATGTACGAGATGCGGCCCATATGGCGTTTCATGAACGCCACAGGATCAAAGCCCGCATAGGAATGGTGGCCGGTGTCAAAACAGATTTTCAGGATGTTTTCATCCACTTCGTCCAGCAGTCTTTCCAGTTCCGGCTCAAAATCCATAAAGCCCGCTGCATGCGCGTGAATACCAACGGTCAGCCCGTATTCTTCGGCCCCCATTTTCGCAATTGTCGCAATGCGGTCACGGTACGCGGCCCACTCCGCCGGGTCCATCTGCTCGGCCTCATCGACGCGACCAGCAGTCGGCGCGCGCCGCTCGGAAATGGAATCGATCAGCACCAGATGCTGTGCGCCATGCGCGACCAGTGCTTTGCAGGTGCGCACCGAGCCGTCCATCACGTCATCCCACGCAGCCGGGTCGTGAAACGGGCGAAACACAACGCCGCCGATCAGCTCCAGATCGTGTTTGGCCAACCCATCGGCGAGAACTGCCGGGTCTTCGGGCATAAAGCCCACAGGGCCAAGCTCAATCCCTTTGTAGCCAGCTTCTGCACATTCACTCAGAACCGCTTCCCAAGTCGGGTTTCGCGGATCATCCGCAAATTCAACGCCCCAGGAACAGGGCGCATTACCGATACGAATTGTCATTGGGGTGTATCCTTTTCCCAAGTCAGAAAGACGCCACGTCTTTCCATGATTTGTCGCGTGATGACGCCATCGCAGCCGCAATGACGCGGTTCACTTCCATCCCGTCCTCAAATGTTGGCCAAACGGGCTGCCCCGTTTCAATCGCCTTCAGAAAATCGCGGGCTTCGATGATGATCTGATCCTGATACCCGGTGCCGTGACCCGGCCCCTGACAGAAAGGCAGGTAATCGGGATGCGCCGGGCCGGTCAGCACTTTTGTGAACCCACGCGTCGCTTCTGGTTCGTCAGACCGATAGATCCAAAGCGCATTCTGATCCTCCTGATCAAAGCGGATCGCGCCTTTCGTTCCCGTGATCTCGTAGGCGTAGCCCATCTTGCGCCCCGTCGCGATGCGCGAAAAATACATGTGGCCCATCGTACCACTCTCAAAGCGGCACATCATCTGGCCATGATCGTCGTTGGTCACGGACCCACCAGGACGTTCTGTATGCACGGTTTCAACCTCGGCCAGCAAGCCGCTGATCGGCCCGATCAAAGCCAACGCCGCGTTGATCATATGCGGCGCAAGGTCTCCCATCGTGCCATTGGCGTCGCCGGTCGTCCGCCAATTGGCCGGGGTTTCCGGGTCAGCCAGAAAATCCTCGGTATGTTCGCCGCGAAACCATGTGACGTCACCGATGACGCCATCCGCAATCAATTGTCGCGCGTACTGGCTGGCAGGCGTGCGGATGTAGTTGAAACCTGTCATGTTCGCGACGCCAGATGCCTCGGCAGCTGCAACCATCGCGCGACTATCCTCAAGCGATGCGCCCAATGGCTTTTCACAGAACACCGGCTTGCCAAGTGTAAACGCCGCTTTGGCAATGTCCCGATGTGTCTCCTGCGGGCTAGCGATCACAATAGCTTCGACCGCCGGGTCGTTCACGAGAACGCGCCAGTCATCTGTTCCGCGTGCAAAGCCGTATGCCGCCCGATACCGTTCGGCACTCGCAGCACTGCTGGCGCAGATCATCTCAAGTTGAGGGCGTAGTGCCGTGTCAAAGACAGCGCCAACCGCCGACATCGCCACGGAATGGGCCTTACCCATGTACCCACCGCCGACAATGCCTATGCCGAGTTTCGTCAAGCGGCCCCCTCCCCTTTTTTGAAAATCCGATTGCAACCGGTTGCAAAATTAGTATCGTGGGATTCTCTTCTGTTCAAGATGCGAAATGGCGGAACCGCCAAATCGCTCAAAGGATCGCCGCCAATATGACGACCGAAACGCTGACGCTGACAACCGCCCAGGCCATCATCAAATGGCTGGAAAACCAGTATATTGAGGTCGACGGCGAAGAGCGACGCGTGTGCGGCGGCGGCTTTGGCATTTTCGGCCATGGCAATGTGACTTGCCTGGGTGAGGCTCTGTACCAAGTGCAGGATGCGCTGCCGCTTTATCGTGGCCAAAATGAACAAAGCATGGGCTTTGCTGCGGCGGCTTACTCCAAACAATGGCTGCGCCAGCGTTTTATGTTCTGCACCGCATCCGCTGGCCCGGGCACAGCGAACCTGTTGACCGCGGCAGCGCTCGCACATGCCAACCGCCTGCCGATGCTGCTGCTTTGTGGCGACGCGTTCCTCACGCGCCTACCTGATCCGGTTCTCCAACAGATGGAGAATTTCAACGATCCCACCTTTGGTGTGAATGACGCGTTCAAACCGGTCAGCCGTTACTGGGATCGCATCACGCATCCCGCACAGGTGATCCAATCGCTGCCCGCCGCATTGGCGACGATGCTTGATCCGGCTGATTGCGGGCCTGCCTTCCTTGGCCTGCCGCAAGACGTGCAGGGCTGGACCTATGATTTCCCGGCTGTGTTCTTTGAAAAGAAAGTGCATCGCATTCGACGCCAATCCCCGGATGCAGACGAAATCGCAGATGCCGCAGCACACTTAAAATCCGCGAAACGCCCGATAATAATCGCGGGCGGCGGTGTTCAGTATTCGCGGGCAGTTCAAGAACTCACCGACTTCGCCGAGGCACATCAGATTCCCGTGGTCGAAACCATCGCCGGACGCGCCAATTTCGTCGACACACATCCACTCAACATCGGTCCGATTGGCGTCACTGGTTCCGACAGCGCCAACGCCATCGCAGAAAAGGCGGATGTCATCCTTGCCGTTGGCACGCGTTTGCAAGATTTCACAACGGGCTCGTGGACAGCATTTGCCCAAGACGCACAGATCATCTCGATCAATGCCGCGCGTCACGATGCGGCCAAGCACCGCTCGCTCACTGTTGTTGGCGATGCCAAGCTTGGCCTCACCGCGCTAGGCAATGCCATGGGCGACACCAAAACCGATCAGACGTGGGTCGACGAAGCGAAGGCGGAACGCGACAAATGGGTCGCCTACGTCGCCGACAACGTGTCTTACGCCGACAATCGCCCCAACTCCTACGCGCAGGCCATCGGTGTGGTGAACGCGCTTTGTGACCCGCGCGACCGGGTGGTTGCTGCGGCTGGCGGGTTGCCTGCCGAAGTCACGGCCAACTGGCGTACGCTTGACATTGGAACTGTCGATGTTGAATTCGGCTTTTCCTGCATGGGCTACGAAATCGCCGGAGCCTGGGGCGCGCGCATCGCACAATCCGAAAGAGAGCCAGAGCGCGACACGATCAGCTTCTGCGGCGACGGATCGTACCTGATGCTCAACTCCGACATCTATTCATCGGTCCTGACGAACAAGAAACTGATCATCCTCGTGCTCGACAACGGTGGTTTTGCGGTCATTAACAAATTGCAAAACAACACCGGCAATGAAAGCTTCAACAATCTGATCAAGGATTGCCCAACCGTGGGCGAACCCTTCGCGGTCGATTTCGAAGCACACGCGGCGTCCATGGGCGCAAATGCCGAAACCGTGTCGAACCCGGCCGAACTGGGCGAGGCCTTCAAGCGCGCGCAAGCGGCTAACAAAACCTCTGTCATCGTCATGAAGGTTGACGCCTATGAAGGTTGGACAACCGAAGGCCACGCATGGTGGGAGGTCGGAACGCCCCATATCACCACATCTGATAAGGTCCGGGCCGCCCATGTCGATTGGGAAGACGGGCGCAAACGCCAACGGCGGGGTGTCTGATGGCGCAGGACGCGCTTCTCTCGGCGCTGGCCAAGCGCAAGTTCCTTGTCATTGGCCGGGTCGGGATGGATTTATCGCCCGATCCGGCAAACACACGCACCCGCGATGCGGAAACCATGATGGTGGCGATGGGCGGCTCGTCCGCCAACATCGCGGCGGGGCTTTGCAAGTTTGGATGTGAGGCGGCGCTGGTCACATGTGTGTCCGACGATGCGGTCGGCTGGTATTGTGAAAACCAACTCGATCATTACGGCGTCGACCGTCAATACGTGCGCCGGGTCCGAGGCGAATACCGAACATCGCTGGCAGTCTATGAAACCCGCGTGGACGAACATCAATCGGTGATCTATCGCAACAATGCCGCCGACTTTCAAATGTCTGTCGACGATGTTGAGGCGGTCGATTACACCTCCTTTGGCGCGTTGATCACCGCCGGTACTGTTTTCGCGGCCGAACCATCGCGCGGCGCCACGTTCCGCGCGTTCGAGTTGGCCAAGGCGGCAGGCATTCCAATCATCTTTGACGTCGATTATCGCCCCTATAGCTGGCCTTCGGCTAAGGTCGCTGCCGACGTGCTCAGCCGTGCCGGGGCGATGTCTGACGTGATTGTCGGCAATGACGAAGAGTTTGGCTTCATGGCCGGTGACTTTGACAAAGGTCTCGCTAAAGCCGGCGAACTGGCAAACAGCAGCGCACAGATCGTGGTCTACAAGATGGGCCACAAAGGTGCCGTGACCTTTGCGGAAGGTGCGGAAATCGCCACCGGCATTTACCCGGTCGAGGCCGTCAAACCCACCGGGGCGGGCGACAGCTTTATGGCTGGCCTGCTCGCAAGCCTGTCCGAAGGCCGCCCGCTGAAAGAGGCTATCCTACGCGGCTCTGCCTGCGCATCCATCGTGGTTGCGAAACCCGGCTGTGCGCCAGCCATGCCCGACGCCGCCGCGCTCGACGACTTCCTGAACACGCACCCCGGACCAACCGAGGCTTAAAGAGGATCATCCCATGCATATCGCCCCACACGACAACAAGAATGTCCCGATTGTCGATGCGGAAGATCCAACGGTCCCGCTCAACTATTTCAACATCGTCAAACTGACCAAAGGTCAGAGCTTTGAATACCAGGTCCCGGGCTATGAGACCTGCGTCGTGCCCGCGACCGGTTCAGTGGAAGTCGAGGTTGAGGGCGTGAGCTTCGCAGACCTCGGCGGGCGCGGTGAAGATGTGTGGGATGGTGAGCCCGAAGGCGTATATGTGCCGGTGGGCGCAAAGGTCCGCATGACCTGCACATCCGACAACACCGAAACCTTCATCGCGGGCGCGAAATTCGACAAGGTGCTGGAACCATTTGACGTACGTTCTCCCGAATTGGACCTCGTGCAATACGGGTCAGACGACACCAAGACTCACCGCAAGATCAAACACATCCTTGGTCAAAAGCAGCACGACAAGGTCGGCCGCCTCCTAGTCTCCGAACTCTTTACCGTCGGCCAGGGCGGCTGGTCCGGCTTTCCGGCGCATAAGCACGACACAGACCGCCTGCCTGATGAGACACGGCATGACGAGACATACAACTTCCGCTTCCGCCCCAAGCACGGGTCAGGCGTGCAGATCCTCCAGCGCGAAGAGGGCAAACCCGGCGACGCCTACCAACTGATGGACGGCTCAACAATCTGCATCGACAAAGGCTATCACCCCTGCGTCGTGATGCCGGGGTACGAGATGTACTACTTCACCATCCTCGGCGGTCTCAGCCAGCGCAGTCTGGTGCAGTACTTCCAGCCGACGCATGCCTACCAGATCGAAACGATCCCCGGCATCAAAGACATGATTGCCAAGTTCAAATGACCCTTGCGACTTTGGCAGAGGTGCTTCAGCCCGCGTTGAAGCAGGGCCACGCTGTGGCCGGTCTCGTTACGCTTGGCTGGGAAGACATGCGCGCTTACGTGGCCGCTGCCGAAGCTGAAGGCGTGCCCGTCATCCTGCAAGCCGGACCGTCCTGTCGCGCGCACACGCCACTGCCGATCCTAGGCAAGATGTTCCGCCATCTCGCAGAAGAGGCGTCAGTCCCGGTCGTGGCCCACCTTGATCATGGCTACACCTACGATGAATGCAAAGAAGCGCTGGATAGCGGCTTCACGTCGCTTATGTTCGACGGTTCCCGAAAGCCGCTATCCGAGAACATCGCGGAAACCGCGGCAATCGCCGAAATGGCCCACGCCGCTGCCATTTCCTGCGAGGGCGAGATTGGCTTCGTTGGCTATTCGGGCGGCGAACAATCGGCAGGAACCGACCCGGATCAAGCGGCCCAGTTTGCCCGCGAAACTGGCGTTGACGCCATGGCAATCTCGGTCGGCAACGTCCATTTACAAGAAAATAAAGAGGGTGGTTTAGACGAGCCGCGCATACGGGCGATCGAGGCGATAACAGACGTACCCCTTGTCATCCATGGCGGCTCTGGTGTGCCAGTCGCCCAGCGCACCTCCCTCGCCCGCACGTCGGCCATCTGCAAATTCAACATAGGCACAGAGTTGCGCATGGCATTCGGCGATGCGCTGCGCGCGTCGGTAAACAGCGACCCCAGCCGCTTTGACCGGGTGACCATCCTCAAGGAAACACACGATCCGCTGGTTGCAGCGACCAGAAAAGTCCTGCGCGCTTTCAAAGGAGAGACCCATGCTTAACATCGGCATTCTTGGGTGCGGCCGCATTGGCGTGGTCCATGCCCGCAGCATCGCGCAGTTGGACGGCGTGCAGGTCACCGCAGTGTCGGACGCGGTGCCTGCTGCCGCCGAAGCGCTCGCCGCGCAATCCGGCGCGCAGGTCCTCGACAGTGATGCGCTGATCGCCAGCCCGGACGTTGACGCGGTGGTGATCGGCACGCCTACGGATACGCATTACGATTTGATCCATGCAGCAGCGGCGAATGGCAAAGCGATTTTCTGTGAAAAGCCCATCGATATGTCCGCCGACCGCATTCGTGACTGCATCAAGGCGGTTGATGCAGCGGGTGTGCCCTTTATGACCGCGTTCAACAGGCGCTTTGACCCAAGCTTTGCCAATCTGCAGAAACGCCTGACCGAAGGCGAAATCGGCGATGCAGAGATCGTCACGATCCTGTCTCGCGACCCGGCTCCGCCCCCGATCAGCTACATCAAAAGCTCCGGTGGCATTTTCCGGGACATGATGATCCATGACCTTGATATGGCGCGTTTCCTGCTCGGCGAAGACCCGATTCAGGTTTTTGCCATCGGCAGCGCGCTCGTTGATCCAGAGATCGGCGCCGCCGGCGACGTCGATACCGCAGCCGTGACGCTCAAAACCGCCAGCGGAAAAGTCTGCCAGATCAGCAATTCCCGCCGCGCGGCATATGGCTATGATCAACGGATCGAGGTGCACGGGACAAAAGGCATGCTGCGCGCCGCAAACGTGCATGAAAACACTGTCGAAGCCGCGACGCCGTCAGGCTTTCAAACAGCCCCCGTGATGCACTTTTTCCTCGAACGCTACGAAGGGGCTTACCGCGCCGAGATGGCGCATTTTGCGTCATGCGTTGCAGACGGCAAACAGCTGACGCCTTCAATCCACGATGGCCTGCAAGCGCAATTGCTGGCTGACGCCGCAACGCTGTCATGGGAGACGGGCAAGCCTGTCGATCTTTAGTGAGGTCTAACCTGCGCCTTTGCGACGGCTTTCTTCGGTCGCGGGGGCGTAGGTACGATGCGCGTACTTGTTCAGAATGGCCCAATCCGCGTCTTTGGGGCTGACCCGTGTCGCGCGCGGCAAAGGGTCTTTTAACACGCCTCCCAAAGCAATCGTGACGTCACTCAACTTGGGCGGCTCGCCGTTGCATTCAACATGCGCACCATCGGTGACGAAGCGACCTTCACCCCATCGCACATTGACGACCTGTTGCAAACCTCGCGCCGCCAGGGCTGCGAATGGACCAAGCAACAACGTTTCGCGAACATTCGAGGCTTTCATCGGAGCGTCCAAAAGGCTTTG
>CAZCOX010000043.1:0-16803 GCA_964500115.1 uncultured Rhodobacterales bacterium | reverse complement strand
AGAAGATCGCAAGCGGATCAATTTGTTTCGCGTAAACGGCAACTTGTCCGTGCCTTCAGTGTGACGGTTAGCCGGCCGAGCGCATGGCCGTCAGCAGCGCATGGTGCAGTGATCCGGCTGACGAGCGTGGACCAAAGATGCGAAGGTGATTGTGACCGAGGCACACGACAAAACACCCCAAATGATCAATTGTCGTTCGGCGCGCCGCGCCGACTGGAAACGCGCGCATGTTGATGGCGCACAGCAACTCCATTACCGACTCCACATCGCCGCTTAGATCAAAAATCACCCACGCGTCGTTCTGTTCCGTGACCGAAGCGGCGCTGCCTAGCTGGGCTTTTAGCGTTGCGGCAAGGTTTTCGTGGTTGTCGTGCGAGGCACTGACCATCCACTGACCTGGCCCCATCCAGAATGCGGAGAACGGGTCACCGTAGATCATCGCTTCAACCAAGGGCGTATCACCGCCGAGACATGAGGCAAGCTTGTTACCGCAGAGGTCTTCATGGCCCAGACGTGTTGCAACGGACGCCAAAGCAAGGTTCGTAACTTCGGTCAGCGTGGTTGTGCCGACAGTCTCGACTTTGGCGGTTTGTCCGCCCAGTGCAGTCATTGGCATCATTTCAGGCAAGGCGTCAGACACGGAGGCGTTCTCCTTCTGGATCAATGAAATGGGCGCTGACAACTTCGACGTCATGGTCAATGCCTGTCAGCGGGCTGACAAGGCGCAACGTTTCTCCGATCCGCGTATCGCCGCCTTTTAGATACGCAAGGGCGATATGATAGCCAAGGTTGGGAGAATAGCAGGCCGAGGTGACGTAGCCTTGATCATGTGCCGCATCGACCTTGGTTCCCTTCGTCATCAGGTGCGCCCCGGCGGGTACGGGCTTGGTCGTATCCACTGGTCTAAGGCCTATAAGCTTGAGCGCGTCTTCGGTGTTAAGGCCTTCACGTTCGGACAGGGTCGAACCAATACTGTCTTTCTTCTTGTTGACCATACGGCCCATTCCAAGATTGAGCGCGGTAGTCGTCCCGTTCAGCTCATTGCCCGCGGCATGTCCTTTTTCGATGCGCATCACGCCAAGCGCTTCAGTGCCGTAGACAACAGCATCATATTCTTCGCCTGCCGCAACAAGGCGGCGGATAAGTGCATCGCCGTAGCGCGTTGGGACCGCAATCTCATAGGCCAGCTCGCCAGAGAACGAGATGCGGAACAACCGGCTGCGCACGCCACCGACGCTGATCTCGCCGCACGCCATGTAAGGGAACGCTTCGTTCGAGATGTCGTGCTCGGGGTCAATGACCTTTTGCAACAGCTTGCGCGCATTCGGACCCGCCACAGAATACTGTGCCCACGCCTCAGTGGTCGAAATCAGCTGTACGTCGAGGTCAGGGAACAGACACTGACGCACAAACTCCATATGGCGGTATACAGCTACCGCATTCGCCGTGGTCGTTGTGACCACAAAGTGATCATCGGCCAGGCGCGCGGCAGTGCCGTCATCCATGGCGATGCCATCTTCGCGCAACATCAGGCCATAGCGCACCTTGCCCACCGGCACTTTGGCAAACGGATTACAGTAAATCTTGTTGAGGAAGGTTGCCGCATCGCTGCCTTGAACGTCAATCTTGCCCAGGGTGGTGACATCACAGATGCCCACCGACTTCCGGGTCTGCAACACCTCGCGATCTACCGATTGTCGCCAATGCGTTTCACCAGATTTCGGAAACCATTGCGCGCGCAGCCACATTCCCACCTCGACAAATACCGCACCCTGTTCTTCGGCCCAGACATGGCTGGGCGTCTTGCGGACAGGACGAAACTCTTTGTCACGGGACCGGCCCGCAAAAGCACCGATGGCGGTGGGTGTATAAGGCGGGCGAAAGATCGTGGTGCCAACCTCTGGGATCGACTTGCCTGCCAGTTCCGCCATGATCGCAAGGCCCCCCATGTTGGAGGTCTTGCCTTGATCGGTGGCCATACCGAGAGTGGTGTAGCGTTTGAGGTGTTCTACCGAACGGAAGTTTTCCTGATGCGCGAGCTTCACATCCTTGGTCGTCACGTCGTTTTGCTGATCCAGCCAAGCACGCTTGGCCCCTGCGACATGCCAAAACGGCGTGATGCGGATCGGAGCGTCTTCTGCTTCGGGCAGGGCAGGGACATTGGCCGTTTGTCCCAACGCGGCCAGTGCGGCAACGGCAGACTGTGCCCCGGAGTCCAGCGCGCCCTGCGTCGACAAGATGCCCGCTGCAGCACCCGCAGTACGCATCCCCGACGGCAAGGTCTCACCGGGTCCGAATGCGGCGATATCCGCCTGCCATGTCGGACGCCCGCGTTGGTGGCTGGCCAGATGGACATTCGGGTTCCAACCGCCCGAAACACCAAGCGCGCCGCATTCCAGCATACGCTCAGAGCCATCGGCTTTTGCCACTTTGACGACTGTCAAACCCAAGCGCCCCTTGGTGTCAGACACATGCGCCCCTTTGATGACCTCGTAATCATCACTCGATGGGGCATCGCTCCGCGTGTCGATAACCGCTGCAACCTTCACGCCTTTCGAATGCAAATCCACAGCAGTGCGGTGCCCGTCATCATTGTTGGTGAAAACAGCAATGCGGTGCGCCGGGGTCACAGCCCATCGATTGGCATAACTGCGCATCGCAGATGCCAGCATGATGCCGGGTCTGTCGTTGTTTTCAAAGGCGATTGGCCTCTCCGTGCTGCCTGCCGCTAGGATCGTTTGCTTCGTGTAGATGCGCCAAAGGATTTGACGTGGTTTTCCCTCGGGGGGCACAGCCAGATGATCGCTCACTCGCTCCAGCGCGCCGTAGATGCCGTGATCAAACGCACCAATAACAGTTGTACGGGGCATAACTCGGACATTCGGCAGGCTGGAGAGTTCGGCAAAGATGCTTGCCGCCCAATTGCTTGCGCTTAGATCGCCAATTGACATCACTTCCGAATTCAATCGACCACCAACGGCAAAATCCTCATCGGCGAGAATGACATCTGCCCCTGCACGCCCGGCGGTGAGGGCCGCCATAAGACCGGAAGGGCCTGCGCCGATTACCAATAGATCGCAATGGCGAAAACCTTTGTCGTAGCTGTCCGGGTCCGGCGCATGTGACAGCGTTCCAAGGCCTGCGGCCTTGCGAATGATGGGCTCATAGAGCTTTTCCCAAAATGCGGCGGGCCACATGAAGGTCTTGTAGTAAAACCCGGCAGTCAGGAAATTCGACAAACGGTCGTTGATGGCCATCGCGTCAAAGGCAAGGGACGGCCAGCGGTTTTGGGAATGGGCCGCCAACCCGTCAAAAAGCTCGGCGGTCGTCGCCCTTGTATTAGGCTCTTTGCGCGGGCCCTCTCGCAATTCGACAATGGCGTTCGGCTCTTCGGAACCAGCCGTGAGCGGGCCACGTGGGCGGTGATACTTGAATGACCTGCCCATCAAGCGCACGCCATTTGCAAGAAGCGCAGAGGCAAGTGTGTCGCCCTGGAAGCCCTGATAGCTTTTGCCGTCAAACTTGAACTTCAAAGGTTGTGCGCGATCAATCTGCCCGCCGTCCAACCGGTTTGTCTGGCTCATCGCGACCTTCCTTCTTTGCGCGCCACGTCAACGGCCAATTCAACCGAAGTGATCTCATGGGTTGTGGTATCGCGCGTCACCACCAGCCACGATCTGTCACCCTGTTCGTGGAACCAAAGCTCGCGATGCAATCCGGCGGGGTTGTCGCGCAGATAGCCGTAGTCGGTGAACGCGTCGAGCGCACCCTCCGCCTCCCAATCGGGTCTGTGGATCAAGTGTGCATCGCCTTTGTAAATGAACTCCGCAGAGTCGCGGGGGCCTAGAAGAGGGTGATTGATGATCATGAATTTGCCATTGGCCTCAGTGCAGGTTGGGCTGGTTGCCCATGCCCTTTTCGTCGATCATCAAGCCCTTGGCGAAACGATCGAAACGATAGGCGGTTGCGGTAGGATGCGGCTCGTCCTTTGCAAGAAGGTGCGCATAGACATAGCCCGATGCTGGTGTCGCCTTGAACCCGCCATAGCACCAGCCCCCGTTGAAATAGAGGCCCTCAATATGGGTGCGGTCAATGATCGGCGAACCGTCCATCGACATGTCCATGATCCCGCCCCACATTCGCAAGAGGCGGGCCCGACCCAGCATTGGGAAAATCGCCATACCACCTTCGCAGACGTCCTCGACCACTGGCAAGTTGCCGCGTTGGGCATAGGAATTGTAACCATCGATATCGCCGCCAAAGACAAGCCCACCCTTATCGGATTGGCTGCAATAGAAATGACCGGCGCCAAAGGTAATGACACCGGGCAGAAGCGGCTTGAGGCCTTCGGAAACAAATGCCTGCAGTACATGGCTTTCGATGGGAAGGCGCATACCCGCTTTCTCCATCACCCGGCTTGAGGAGCCTGCAACGCAAGATGCAACCTTTTGGGCTTTTATTGTGCCGCGCGTCGTCTCGACGCCCGTGCAAGTGCCGTTCTCAATTAGAAAACCAGTGACTTCGCAGTTTTGAATGATGTCTACACCAAGCTGATCGGCTGCACGCGCGTATCCCCAGGCCACTGCGTCATGGCGGACCGTGCCTCCGCGATGTTGCGCCAGGCCGCCTTTGATCGGAAAGCGCGCGTCCTCAGTATTCAAAAACGGATAACGCTTTTTGATGTCTGCTGTGCTGAGCAAATCGGCATCCGCGCCGTTGAGCATCATGGCGTTGCCGCGGCGGATGAATGCGTCTCTTTGCGCATCCGAGTGGATCAGGTTCAAAATCCCGCGTTGAGACACCATCGCATTGTAGTTGAGGTCTTGCTCCAGCCCCTCCCAGAGCTTGAGAGAAAACTCGTAAAACGGCTCATTGCCGTCGAGCAAGTAATTCGAACGGATAATCGTCGTGTTGCGGCCAACATTGCCTCCACCGATCCACCCCTTTTCGAGCACCGCAATGCGTTTGCCGCCATATACTTTGGCGAGGTAGTAGGCCGTCGCGAGACCGTGCCCGCCGCCGCCGATGATGATGGTATCGTAAGTCGACTGTGGGTCTGGCTCACGCCATGCAGGCCCCCAACCACGGTGACCAAGAAGTGCCTCTTTTATGACCCGAAAACCCGAATAACGCATGGAATCAGACCTCCTGACCGCAGGCTACACGGGATATTCCTGTATTTTCGCGTTTGAAACGGAACTCTTGCTACGCAAATCGGACTCTGAAGGCGGATTTTGGCGGGAATTAACAGAGCCCGAGCTTGAAAAAATCGCCCTTGAAAAGAAAATTACTTGATCGACAGTGAAAATATGGGAAGGTGTCGCCGACAGTCGTTTGCTGGACTTGCTGGCAAGACTGGCGACACGGCACGTGGGATGACTCCCGAAAAAGTAGCCGAACAACTGGGAGAATAAGAAAATGAACAAGTTTACTACATCTTTGGCGACGGGCGTCCTGGCGCTTGCGCCGTTCGCTGCATTTGCTGCAGACAGCTCTGATCCAATTGTGATCCCGATTCACAACTGGTCGTCGCAGATCGTGATGTCCAACGTTGTTGGTCAAATCTTCGAAGAAATGGGAAATAACGTCGAATACGTCACAACTGATAGCCAAGCGGTTTACGAGTCGGTGCGCTTGGGCGACGTCACACTCGAGCTTGAGGTTTGGGAAGGTGCTTTTGGTGCGTCATTCCGTGCGGCCCTGGAAAAGGGCGGAATTGTCGACGTAGGTGATCACGATGCGGTCACGCGTGAAGACTGGTGGTATCCGATGTGGACCAAAGACGCGTGCCCAGGCTTGCCGAGCTGGGAAGCGCTCAATGAGTGTGCGGAACTCTTCGCGACTGCGGAAACCGGGTCCAAAGGTCGCTATCTTGATGGTCCTGTCGACTGGCTGAAGCACGGCAAAGAGCGTGTTGAAGCGCTTGGAATGGACTTTGAAGTGATCAATGCGGGCTCCGCTGCAGCACTTTGGGCCGAAATCGGCGCAGCAGAAGCTGATAAGCGGCCGATTGTTGTGTTCAACTGGACGCCGAACTTTGCTGAAGCCGTTTGGCCGGGCGAATTTGTCGAGTTTCCTGTCTGGGTAGACGGGTGCGACAAAGACCCGGCAGTTGGTCCTAATCCCAACGCTCTATACGACTGCGGCAACCCTGCTGACGGCTATCTGAAGAAAGCAGCTTGGGAGGGAATGGAAGAAAAGTGGCCTTCCGCATATAGTGTGCTGGAAAAAATCAGCTTCACCAACCCGCAGATCGCTGAAATGGCTCGTCTTGTCGACGTCGATGAGCTTGAACCCGATGAAGCTGCAGCCGAGTGGCTGGCGGCAAACGAAGAAGTTTGGCAGACTTGGCTGAACTAAGCCTTTGGGTTTAACATTCTTTAGAGGCCCTGTTCGCATGGCGTGCAGGGCCTTTTTTCAGAATACCAGCGCGGAGCAGTGGTTTGCAAAGCGCTGAATTCCAATTTGTACCGGTGGACATCCATGGATCAGAATGCGCCTGTCATTGCTTGCAAGAACGTTTGGAAGATCTTTGGCGAAAACCCGGAAGGCTATCTGAAGCGGATGCCCAAAGGGCACAGCTTTGATGACATTCGGGCGGATGGATACATTGCTGGTGTCAAGGACGTCTCTATAGAAGTCTCGCGGGGTGAAATGTTGGTTATCATGGGGCTTTCGGGTTCCGGTAAATCGACCCTCGTACGTTGCTTTTCGCGACTGCATGACATCACTGGCGGAACGATTGAGGTTGAAGGTCAGGACATCATGTCTCTGTCCGAGAAAGACCTGATTGAGTTGCGCCGCAACAAAATGGGCATGGTTTTCCAGAGCTTTGGCCTCTTGCCGCATAGGACAGTTTTGGAGAATGTGGCATTTCCTTTAGAGATGCGCGGCCAGGATAGGCATACCCGCCGTGACCGGGCCCTAGAGGTGATCAAGCTTGTCGGCCTTGAAGGGCGCGAAGATTATTTTCCGCGCGAACTATCGGGCGGGCAGCAGCAACGCGTAGGCATCGCACGAAGCCTCGCCATCGAACCCGACATCTGGTTTCTTGACGAACCGTTCTCCGCATTGGACCCGCTGATCCGCCGCGAGATGCAGGACGAATTTTTGCGTCTTCAAGAAATGCTTGGCAAAACGATTGTCTTCATCACGCATGACTTCGACGAGGCACTACGCCTCGCCGACCGGATCGCTATCATGAAAGACGGGGCGGTTGAACAATGCGACACTCCCGATCAAATCGTCATGAACCCAGCCACCGAATATGTCCGCAAGTTCACCGAAGAGATCGACAAGTCTAGAGTTGTGCATGCCAGCATCCTTGCGGATGCGTCAGCAATCGGAGAGGGCGACCCGGTAAACGCACATGATACAATCCATGAGCTTGCTGGAACACTGGTCGCTGACACACGGCCCTTTATTCCTGTGAAGAAAGGGGACGACATCGTCGGCGCTATGTCGCGGCAGAAGGCTCTCGAAGTGCTGGTTGGCGCGGATTGATGGCGGTTTTGTCAACCAACTCGGTGGCACAACGCAACACACCGATCACACCCGGCAAAGCGGCAACTTGGTTAGTTTGCGCCGCTGTCCTATTGTCGGCTTTGCAATACACCGGGTTTCTGCCCGCATGGTTGCATCGACTTCCCGAAAGCTGGATTCCGCCATTCGCAATCTGGTTGGATGCCGGGTTCAATTTCATCCGTACCGATTTGGGCTTGGAAAAACTCACGCGCTGGTTTGCGGAAGGCCCGCTTCAGTTCATGCTCGATACCACGGCCAACCTGCTTTACGGAAAACGCCGTTGGCCGAATTTTGAGCAAATCCCGTGGAGCGCAATTGCCGCGTCTGCTGCTGTGCTGGGGTATTATCTCGGTGGGTGGCGGTTGGCCGCTTTGGCGGGAGGAACATTTGTCTGGACGGCCCTCATCGGGCAGTGGAAAGACGCGATGGAGACCATGTCGGTGCTCGTTGTCGCTGCGCCCATGGCTTTTGTTATCGGCATTAGCCTTGGCATTGCTGCCTGGAAATACGCGTGGGTCGATCGAAGCATCAAACCGATCCTTTCGGTCCTGCAAACCTTGCCGTTCTTCACGTACCTGTTGCCCGCTGTGATATTCTTCAAAGTCGGTCCAACCGCCGGGGCCGTTGCAACGATTATTTACGCGATCCCGCCCATGATCCTGATGACGACGCTGGGTCTCAAAAAAGTTTCGCCCGAAGTTGTCGAAGCGGGCAAAATGTCGGGTTGCTCGCGGTGGCAGATGTTGCGCCATGTTTACGTTCCGGCGGCACGCACAGAAATTCTGGTGGGTGTGAACCAGGTGATCATGCTGTGTCTGGCGATGGTCGTTCTCACGGCCTTTATCGGGATGCCCGGTCTGGGTGCTAAACTCTTGGCGATGATGGGCAGCTTCAAACTCGGTCGCTCGTTCGAAATCGGGGTGACCATCGTTTTGCTCGCTGTGACTTTGGACCGGCTTTCTAAAGCCTGGGTTGTCAAACTCCCCGAGCATTTTGAGAAAGGCACGCCGTGGTGGCAGCGTCACAAGTTCATGCTGATGGGGTTGGCTGCTTTTGTGTTTTTCACGGTGCTTGGCCAATTCGTCGACTGGTTCGCCGAAATCGGACGTCGCCAGAGCTTTAGCCAGGGCAAGGAAATTGACACAGCGATCAAGACATTCCTGGCATACGATCTTGTCAAAGGTACAACTGAGCAAATCCGATATGTCCTCAACGTATGGGTTTTGAACCCATTCCGGGACTTCCTTTTGTCGATCCCAACGAGTGGGTTTATCTTGCTTGTGGTCGCTGGATCGTTGGCGCTTGGTGGTAAACGAGCAGGGACATATGCCGCCGTTTTCTTTGGCCTGGTGGCGCTTTCCGGCTGGTGGGACCGGTCAGTTATCACACTGTATTCGGTGATCTCCGCGGTGACACTGGCAACGATCATTGGTTTGCCGATTGGAATTCTGGCAGCGCGCTCTGATGTCTGGTCGCGTCGGGTCCTTCTGGCCTGCGACACCGCACAAACCTTCCCGAGTTTTATCTACCTCATCCCCGCGATCATGCTGTTCGGGATTACCGCGACGTCTGTCGTCATGTCGATCCTGATCTTCGCCATGGTGCCCTTGGTCCGCTACACCGTCGAAGGTTTGCGCGGTGTGCCGCCTGAAATGACCGAGGCGGCAGACATGTCGGGTGCCACCAAAATGCAAAAGCTGTGGAACGTGCAATTGCCGCTCGCGCTGCCAACGATGGCGGTAGGCTTCAACCAAGCAATCATGTTCGCGTTCTTCATGGTGATCATCGCGGCCTTTATTGGCACACAGGATTTGGGCCAAGAGCTTCAAAAAACCCTTGCAGGTACCGACCTTGGTAAGAACTTTGTTCTAGGGATTTGCGTGTCGTTGATGGCCTTGACGTTCGATATGGCGATCATGACATGGGCTGAGGGCAAAAAGCGTACGCTCGGCCTCTCGTAAAAAAGAAGGGCAGGGTGCATACGCAATTCTGCCCTCCTGCTGCGTTTTACAGATCAGTGTAGATCGGGAAGCGTCCGCACAATTCCATGACTTTGTCGCGAACCCGCGCTTCTGTTTCGGCGTTGCCATCAGCACCGTTTGCGGCCAATCCGTCGATGACTTCGACGATCCAGTCGGCGATTTGCTGAAACTCTGGTTCTGCAAAGCCGCGAGTTGTCCCGGCAGGCGATCCAAGCCGAAGGCCCGAAGTGACCATCGGCTTTTCCGTATCAAACGGGATGCCGTTCTTGTTGCAGGTGATATGCGCCCGCCCCAATGCGCTTTCAGCTGCGTTGCCTTTGACGCCTTTGGGTCTGAGATCGACAAGCATCACATGCGTGTCGGTACCACCCGTAACAATATCGAGACCTCCAGCATTCAGCCGCTCCGCCATGGCCTGAGCATTTCGGATCACTTGCATCTGGTAGTCTTTAAAGGACGGTGCCAAAGCCTCACCAAAGGCAATCGCCTTGGAGGCAATCACATGCATGAGCGGCCCACCTTGAATGCCAGGGAAGATCGCAGAATTGAACTTCTTTGCCAGTGCTTCGTCATCAGTCAGGATCATCCCGCCGCGTGGTCCACGCAGCGTCTTGTGCGTCGTGGTCGTGGCCACGTCCACGTGCGGGAATGGCGACGGGTAGACACCGGCGGCAATCAGGCCTGCAAAATGCGCGACATCGGCAAGCAAGTAGGCGCCAACCTCGTCGGCAATGGCGCGGAAGCGGGCAAAGTCGAGCTGACGTGGGATCGCAGATCCTCCCGCGATGATCATTTTTGGCTTGTGCGCGCGCGCAAGCTCTTCGATCTGATCGTAGTCCACATCCAGCGTGTCGCGACGCACGCCGTAATGCACTGCGTTGAACCACTTACCTGACTGGTTCGGCGCCGCGCCATGGGTTAGATGGCCACCTGCGTCCAATGACATCCCGAGGATCGTATCACCCGGTTGCAACAGAGCCTGGAACACGCCTTGGTTGGCCTGGCTGCCAGAGTTCGGCTGAACATTTGCAAACCCGCAACCAAACAATTGTTTGGCCCGATCGATGGCAATGTTCTCTGCGACATCCACGTGCTGACACCCGCCATAGTACCGGCGGCCGGGATACCCTTCCGCGTACTTATTGGTCATCACAGAGCCTTGTGCCTGCATGACGGCGCGCGACACGATGTTTTCGGATGCGATCAGCTCGATCTCATCTCTCTGCCGCGTCAGTTCCTGATTGATCGCGGCAAATACGTCGGGATCGCTGTCTTGCAAGGATCGTGTGAAAAACCCTGTTTCGCGAAAGAATGCGTTCATGTTTGTTTGTCTCCTTCAGATGTCATGCAACGCGGTCGCGCGGGGCGCATCCGTCGAAAAACGCGTTCAAATTGTCGAGTACGCGAAACCCCATGGCTTCACGCGCCTCACGGGTTGCACTGCCCAGGTGCGGTAACATCACAAGGTTGTCGCACTGTTCTAGTACCGGGTTCACACGAGGCTCTGCCTCGAACACGTCGAGTGCAGCGCCGCCAATCATGTCAAACATCAAAGCCTGTGCGAGGGCCGCTTCGTCGACCACTTCGCCACGTGCTGTATTGATCAGAAACGCGTCTTCCTTCATCAGGTCTAGCCGCCTTGAATTGATCAGATTGCGGTTTTCGGAACCACCCGGGCAATGCAGGGAAACAAAATCGCATTGCGGCAGCAAAGCGTCGATGTCAGCGACCTGTCGTGCGTTGTATTTCGCCAGGCGGGTCGGATCGACAGGAGACCGGTTATAGACGAGAATGTTCATGCCGAACCCGTGATGCGCGCGGCGCGCCATCTGCTCACCAATACGCCCAAATCCGATAAGCCCCAGGGTTTTACCTGAAACCTTCGTGCCGACGAGATGCGTCGGACGCCATCCAGTCCACTCACCCGCCCGCAATTCACGCTCACCATCACCAGCCCGGCGCGCGACCATCAGCATTAGCGTCATGGCAAGATCAGCGGTGCACTCGGACAAGACATCGGGTGTGTTGGTGATTGCAATCCCGTGACGCGCAGCGGCGGTTACGTCGATATGACTGTAGCCGACACCATAGTTCGCAAGGATCTTCGTTTGCGCCTTCGGAACGTCCAAGGCTTTCGCGCAAATCTTGTCCGTCACGGTGGGCAGGACAGCATCGTATTTGGCAATCGCCTCGCGAAACTCTGACTGTGTCAGCGGTCGATCGAATCGGTTCAGCTCTACGTCGTAGGACTCGGCAAGTTTATGTTCAACATTGACGGGAAGCTTTCGGGTGACAAGAACACTTGGTTTGATCATCACGCGGCCTCCATCACTCGGGCAATTGTTTCGCCGATGACGGCCGGGTTTTCTGCGACGGTCACACCGGCTGCAGAAAGAATTTCAACCTTCTCAGATGCGCTTTCGCCAAATGCCGAAATAATGGCACCGGCATGACCCATCGTCCGCCCTTTGGGTGCGGTCAGACCTGCAACGTAAGCCACAACCGGCTTAGAAATGTGTTTACGGATATACTCGGCGGCTTCAGCCTCCTGCGGCCCGCCAATTTCGCCGATCAAGGCAATGACATGCGTGTCTTCGTCTTGCTCAAACCGCTCGAGAATGTCGCGAAAGGACGACCCATTGATCGGATCACCACCGATCCCGACCGAGGTCGAAACGCCAATCCCGCGTTCCTTCAACTGTGATGCGGCTTCATAGCCCAGCGTGCCGGACCGACCGACAATTCCGACATTGCCTTTCAGGTAGATATGCCCCGGCATGATCCCCAAAAGCGCCTTTCCCGGGCTGATTGTGCCTGCACAATTCGGACCTGTAAGAACCATGCGGCGTTCTTTCGGGTACCGGTACATGTACCGTTTGACGCGGATCATGTCTTGCGCGGGAATGCCGTCGGTGATGCAGACGCAATATTTGATGCCCGCATCCGCGGCTTCCATAATGCTGTCTGCTGCAAAGGGTGGGGGGACAAAGACCAGCGACGCTTCTGCGCCGGTTTGTTCGACCGCCTCTTCGACAGTGTCGAATACCGGGACGCCTTCAACAGTTTCGCCGCCCTTGCCGGGCACCACACCACCAACGACGTTCGTGCCGTAGTCCAGCATATCCTTTGTGTGAAAGCGGGCCATTTTGCCCGTGATGCCCTGCACAATGACTGGGGTAGTCTGATCGAGAAGAATGCTCATGACACGGCCCTCATTCTAGTCCCTTGAGAGAGATCGTTTCTCCATGCGCCCACGACGCGTTCGGCGGCTTCACTCAATGTGTTGGCGCGGATGATGGGCAAACCAGACTTCGCAAGAATTTTCTGACCAGCTTCAACATTCGTACCCGCGAGACGGACGACGACCGGAACGTCCACATCCACGTCTTTCAGCGCCTGCACAACGCCCTCTGCAACCCAATCGCAGCGATTGATGCCGGCAAAGATGTTCACGAGGATCGCTTGAACATTCTTGTCGGACAAAACGAGCCGGAATGCTTTGGCGACCCGTTCGGGTGTGGCACCCCCTCCGATGTCCAGAAAATTCGCAGGTTCTCCGCCCGCCAACTTGATTGTGTCCATGGTCGCCATGGCAAGACCAGCACCATTCACGATGCAGCCGATGTTTCCGTCCAATCCCACATAGTTCAGACCACGGTCTGCAGCCCGGCTTTCGCGTGGGTCTTCCTGGCTTTTGTCGCGCAGCTCTGAGATTTGTGGATGACGAAACAGCGCGTTGTCATCGAACGTCATCTTGGCATCTAGCGCGATCACCCGGCTGTCTGACGTGATCACCAGCGGATTGATCTCGACCATGGTCGCGTCGAGCTCGGTGAATGCGCGGTAGCACCCCTGAAGCGTGCGCACCATCTGCGGGACAAGTGCGGCATCGACGCCAAGCTTGAAGGCGATCTGGCGACACTGGAATTCGCGCAGCCCCACGGCCGGTTCGACCGTAGCGCGCACGATGCTGTCGGGCTTTTCGGCCGAGATATCCTCGATCTCCATGCCGCCTTCCGCACTGGCAACAATCATCACGCGTTGCGTGCTGCGGTCGAGAACGAAACCAAGGTAAATCTCACGGTCGATCGGCACCGTTGCCTCAACATAGACCCGGTAGATGCCTTTGCCTTCTGGGCCGGTCTGGTGCGTAACCAATTTCTTTCCAAAGAGATTTTCGGTCACGTCCTGAATTTCAACGTCGGAGTTGCAGACCTTCACACCACCAGCTTTGCCACGACCACCGGCGTGAATCTGCGCTTTTACGACCCAACTGTTGCCGCCCAGTTCGCGCGCGCGGTAGGTGGCTTGTTCAGGGCTGTATGCCAACGCCCCATCGGGGACCGCGACACCAAAGTTCGAAAGAACTTCTTTCGCCTGGTACTCGTGAATGTCCATCAGTGTCTCCTCCCGAAACGTGAATTATTCTGCGGCGATGGCCTGCCCGTAATGCTGCGACAAGGCGGCATCGACAGCGTCCGCATCAACCTGCGCGCCGAGGTCCTGCATGGCCTGGCCAAACCGCAGGACGATGTCTTCAATGGCTTGTTGATTAAGCAAGTTCAGAATGCCAATGCGCACCTGAACAGGTTCCGACAAAGTCGGCCAAATCCCGAAGTTTTGCGCGCGACAGTGTTTGACCAACTCCATTTCGCGGCCAGCCATGTTTTCTGGCAAATCCAGAACAATCAAAGACGTCATGTTTGAAGTGATCTTGCAGCCCATGGCCTGCAGCGCGCTTCGCAGCGCCCGTTCATGGAATTGATAGTCTTTTGCCCGTTGCGCGACAGTTTGTTGCAAGGTTATGCGCAACGCTTCGTGGAAAGCGGCAACCGCGTAGGCCGAATGTGTCCGGTGGTACGTACCGACCTCTACGTCTTGGCCGTCAATAATCCCCCAATGACGCGCCTCCAGAATGGGATGGTGGACGAATGTTCGTGTCCCGGTCTGCTTGAGCGCTGCAATATATTGATCCGTGAAGGACACCGGCGCATAAGTCAGCGGCAAGCAGCAGATGCCCTTTTGCGGGCAGGACGCCCACCCGTGAACGCCGGGGTAATCGTCAATAGCAAAGTCCTCGACACCGAGCGAGGAAACCGCATCGACGAGGCCCATTACGTCATGTTTCTCGCAGGCGTCTGAAAACCCCTGAATGTCGTTGATGCGGCCAGACCCAGTTTCCCAATGCGCCATAGCGGCCCATTTGGGTTTGTGTTCGGCCAGCGCGGCTTCGACAATTGGTCCAGTAACAGACTGCCCGTGCGGCACGTTGATAATTGTGACGCTGGCAGGCTGCGGATCCATTGGGTTCTCGGCAAGTTCCTCCGCGGTGGCCGCTTTCATGCGCACTGTAAGCCCGTCGATCCCAGAAAAGGTACCGTTCACAAACATGACGACTTTGTCGCCAGGCATGACCGCACTGAACATCACATCAAGGCCCGACCATCCCGTTCCAGCGACCCCGTACGTGTGCGTGTTGCGCGTACCCATCACCGCACGCAGCATCTCCTTGCACTCGACCATGCCGCGCAAAACAGCGGGATGCATATGATCGGCCAAACCGGCATTGGCAAACCGGGCAAGCACGCGCGCATCGGTGTTGCCTGGCCCAGGGCCAGCAGCAATGGTTTGCGGAATGTCGAGTTGTGGATGAATGGTCATTGAGCGCTCCGATCAGGTAATAATCTGTCATTTCGTCGTCTTTTTCCGGAACATAATGCCGTCGACAAAGCCGACAACAGTCGATACTCCTGCTTTTGGAAAGCTATCTGGGTAGTTTCATACCTACCCATTTGTATTGAATGCGGTTGTATACTGAAAAACGCACCACCCAAACGGGTAGTTTTCTCGAATTTAGGTATAGGAAACAGATGGTTAGTGAAATAGCACCACAGATCGACGTAATGTTGGCCGACAGCAACCCACTGGTTTTGTCCGCGCTCTCGGAGCTTATTGAGACTGACCCCCGATTCTCGTTGGTTGCCACATCGTCGACAGCAGAAGGGTTCCTCGGTGCCGTAATGCGTGTGCCAGTACAGGTCGGCATTATCGATTGGAGCTTGCCTGCGCTTGGCGGCGCAAAGCTTATCGAAGTCCTGCGGGAACAGGCCAACGCACCACGCATCGTTGTCTACGCGGAAGACAGTGGCGACTTGCCACGACTTGCGATGACAGCAGGGGCTGCGGCGTTTGCGCCCCGCTCAAGCTCGGCGGAAGCCTTGCTCGATGTCTGCGAAGATGTGGCTGCTGGAAAAATGGTGTTTCCGTTTCTCGACATCCGGGATCTTCAGTCTGACCCGATCCACCAGTTGTCTCGAAAAGAGCGGGTGATCCTGGACGCACTGTCGAAAGGTTTAACAAACCGCGAACTGTCAAAAGAGTTGGGGATTTCAACCAACACGGTGAAGTTTCACCTGTCCAATCTCTATGAAAAGCTGTCGGTCAAAAATCGGGCGCAAGCCATCGCGTTTTATTACTCGTCGCGGCTTGCCGTAGAACAAGACACCGACGGCGGTATACCAAGATAGACCGAAACTCTCCTTGACTTATTATTTCAACGTACCCCTTTCTGTCGCAACTTTATTACGTCAAGAAAAGGTCACAAGCGATGTCATTTCACACAACAGAGCAAGCGCCGGGGCGCTTGAATCGATCCGAACTCGCTGTGCCGGGCAGTCAGCCCGAAATGTTTGAAAAGGCTGCAAAATCTGATGTAGACGTCATCTTTCTTGACCTCGAAGATGCGGTTGCACCAGACGAAAAAGAACAGGCGCGAAAGAACATTATCAAAGCCCTCAACGAAGTTGATTGGGGCAACAAATCCATGTCCGTTCGAATAAACGGGTTGGATACGCACTACATGTATCGTGACGTCGTGGACGTGGTCGAACACGCCGGTGAGCGCCTTGATTTGATCATGGTTCCGAAGGTCGGGACGGCGGCCGATGTCTACGCAGTAGACATGTTGGTGACGCAGATCGAAGACGCCCGTGGATACAAAAAAAGGATCGGTTTCGAACATATTATCGAAACAGCACTTGGGATGCAGAACATCTCCGAAATCGCGGCGGCTTCGCGGCGAAACGAAAGCTTACACTTCGGGGTCGCTGATTATGCCGCGTCCACGCGCGCCCGCACGACAGTGATCGGAGGGGTGAACGAAAACTATGCGGTGCTGACGGACCCTGATGAGGACGGAAACCGGGCGTCCCACTGGGGCGACATGTTGCACTATGCACTGGCGCGAATGGTGGTCGCAGCCCGGGCAAACGGGTTGCGCCCCATCGATGGCCCGTTT
>CAZCOX010000042.1:0-17259 GCA_964500115.1 uncultured Rhodobacterales bacterium | reverse complement strand
GCGCCCGACCTGTCGTTGCGCACCCACATCGTCTGGTCAAACATACAACCGAACCTGCCTGACACGGTGGAAAACGTCATTCCGTGGGCGTCGTTTCAGCTAACCCAGGATCGGTACACTCGGGCAAAGGACGCCTGTCGGATGATTTTCGGTCAGGGCTGCGCCTTTTCGTTTATCTCGACCCCGGCGGATATGGACGAAGCTTTGTCTAATCAACCTGACGTGCACGTTGTCGACCTGCCGCGTGGGCCCGACTACAAAGGCGCGCCGACGCTTTTTGAAGACATCCTCAAAAACGCGCTGTCTTGAGCCGCCGGGCTGGGGTGGTTTGTCGCTTTCCCTTGACGGTCGAGGCCGCTAAACCACCGTGCATGGCGGAGGACCAAATGACCCAGATCGCACCGCAGCCCGGAATCATGGATATCGCGCTTTACGTTGGCGGGAAATCTCATGTTGAGGGCGTGTCGAATGTCGTGAAACTCAGCTCGAACGAAAACCCGTTCGGGCCAAGCCCGGCCGCGCAAGAAGCCGTGCGGCGCGCGGTGCATGAGCTGCACCGGTATCCTTCGACCGATCATGCCGGTCTGCGACAAGCTATCGGTGAGGTACACGGGCTGGACCCAGAGCAGATTATCTGCGGTGTGGGATCAGACGAGATCATTACGTTCCTATGCCAGGCCTATGCCGGACCGGGAGACGAGGTTGTTCATACTGAACACGGGTTTGCGCTCTACAAAATCTGTGCGCTTGCTGCTGGCGCAACACCTGTCGAAGTGCCGGAACATGAGCGCGTCACGGATGTGGATGCGATTCTTGCGGGCTGCACCGAGCGGACGAAACTGGTGTTCATTGCAAACCCGAATAACCCAACCGGGACGATGATTGGATTGGCCGAGATTGAGCGGCTTGCCGAAAACTTGCCTCCACAGGCTATACTGGTGCTTGACGGTGCCTATGCCGAGTTTGTCGAAGGGTACGATGGCGGCGCGGCGCTGGTGCGAACGCGCGAGAACGTGGTGATGACGCGAACATTCTCCAAGATTTACGGTTTGGGTGGTTTGCGTATCGGTTGGGGCTATGCGCCCAAACCTATCATTGATGTGCTCAATCGCATTCGCGGGCCTTTCAACCTTTCGGGTGCCGCGCTTGCGGCGGCTGAGGTGGCCGTGCGGGATACGGCCTATGTCGACAAATGTCGGGCCGAGAACGCGCGCCTACGCGGTTGGCTCGCCGAAGCGCTGGCCGAACATGGGGTGCCGTCTGACACGTCGATGGCGAATTTCGTTCTTGCACGGTTCGCCAACGAGGCCGAAGCGGAAGCCTGCAACGCGTATCTGCAGTCGCAGGGTCTTATCGTGCGGCAAGTTGGGTCTTACAACCTGCCGAATGCATTGCGGATCACCGTTGGGGATGAAGCCAGTTGCCGACGCGTCGCGCATGCGGTTGGGCAGTTCAAGGCAGGCGGGCAGTGAGCGTGATGTACGATCGCGTTGCGCTGATCGGGCTGGGCTTGATCGCCTCATCGATGTTTTGGTCCATGAAGCGCAGCGGGCTGGCGGGCCATGTTACTGGCTATGCCCGGAGTGCCGAGACGCGAGAAACGGCCCGCAAGATCGGTCTGTGCGATACGGTCTGCGACACGATGATCGACGCTGTGAAGGACGCCGACCTCGTGGTTCTTGCCGTTCCTGTCGGCGCGATGGGTTCCGTCGCTGCTGAAATCGGGCCGCATCTGAAACAGGGTGCCACGCTCACCGATGTTGGGTCGGTCAAACGGCAGGTGATCGCAGATGTTGGCCCGCACGTGCCAGCGGGTGTGCATTTCGTGCCCGCCCACCCGATTGCCGGGACCGAACATTCCGGCCCGGAATCGGGATTTGCGACGCTTTTTGACGGGCGCTGGTGTCTGGTTGTTCCGGCGGACAATGCGGCACCGGAAGCGGTTGAAAAGCTTTCGGATTTTTGGCGCGCATTGGGGTCGGACGTAGATGTGATGGACCCGGATCACCACGATCTGGTTTTGTCTGTTACCTCGCATTGCCCGCACCTGATTGCTTATACGATGGTGGGCGTGGCGGATGATCTGCGCCGCGTGACCGACAGCGAGGTGATCAAATATTCCGCCGCTGGGTTTCGTGATTTCACGCGCATTGCGGCGTCTGATCCAACCATGTGGCGCGATGTTTTCCTGACCAACAAAGACGCTACGTTGGAGATCCTCGGGCGCTTTACAGAAGAGCTATTTGCCCTTCAGCGCGCCATTCGGCAGGGGGACGGTGATTTGTTGCATGACTATTTCACCCGGACACGTGCGATCCGGCGCGGCATCATTGAAGCTGGGCAAGATACGGACGCCGCTGATTTCGGGCGCAGCAAATAGAGGCCTGTGATGCGTGTAACGAGAGTTATTCTGTTTGTGGTGTGCGGGCTTATGCAACCGGCTTTCGCCAGCGTCGAAAGCTCCTTACGCCCGCAGGCGCGTGGTGAAGCCGCTGTTGTGGGTAGCCCTGGCAGCCCCTTGGGCAACACGCGGCCTGTCGCCCGGCCGGCCGTTGTCGAAGCCGCCCTGGCAAGTCAGCTTGCCATGCAGTTTCGCCGTGAGAACGACCCGAACTATAGGGGCGATCCGGCGGATGTGACGCAAGCCCGCGCCCGCGCGTTTGCCGCGTTGTCGAAACAGGCAACCGGCATTTCTTTGCGCCCATTCACGCGGCCCGATCAGATCGTGCGCGAGGCGATGGCCCAGCGCCGCGAACGCGCGCGTGGAGCCATTTGCGGTGACCCGGATATTCAGGGCGACGTTGTTGGTCTGGTGCCGGGGCGCATCCGCGGCTGTGGCGTTCAACAGGGTGTGCGGGTCAAATCTGTTTCTGGCATCACGCTCAGCCAGGCCTCCGTTCTTGATTGCACGACGGCCAAAGCGCTCAACAAATGGGTGAACATGGGGATGAAGCCCGCGGTCGGGACCTACGGCGGCGGCGTGCGACAAATCAAAGTGGCCGCGCACTATGCCTGCCGCACGCGCAACAACCAGCCTGGTGCGCGGATCAGCGAGCATGGCAAAGGCCGCGCGATCGACGTCTCGGGCTTCGTGATGCGCGATGGGAGCGAGATCTCTCTGCTTCAGGGTTGGGGCCAACGGACGACAGGTGCGATCTTGCGAGACATGCACAAACGGGCCTGCGGTGTTTTCGGAACCGTCCTGGGGCCTGACTCAAACCGTTTTCACCGCGATCATTTTCATTTTGATACGGCGCGATACCGCAGCGGATCATTTTGCCGCTAAGGCTGATACGACCGCACGAGGCTTGCCGCGACCAGCGCCCATCCGTCAGCGACCACAAAAAATGCCAGCTTGAACGGGAGCGAAACCATCGCAGGCGGAACCATCATCATCCCCATCGACATAAGGATTGCTGCAACAACGAGATCGATGATCAGAAACGGCAGAAACAAGAGAAAGCCAACCTGAAAGGCGCGCGCAATCTCGGACAGCATGAACGTCGAAATCAAGATAGATGTCGGCGTATCCGCGTTGGGTTCGGTCAAAACAACATCTGTGCGGATTGCGGCCATAGTTGCAAACGTATCGGGATCAATCTGCGCGATCATAAAGTCTTTGAACGGTTGAAACCCGCGGACGAACCCCTCTTGCGGCGTAATCCGTTCATTGATCAACGGGTCAATCCCTTGCTCCCAAGACGCGAGGAATACGGGCTCCATCACGAAATAGGTCAGGAACAGCGCGACACTCACGATGAGCATGTTGGGGGGCGATTGCTGCAAGCCAATCGCCTGCCGCAAAATCGCAAAAACCGTGATGAGAAACGGAAAACACGTCACCATGACGACAAGGCCCGGTGCGATGCTGAGAAGCGTGATAATCACAATCAACTGGATTGTGGTCAGCGCAACGGAACCCCCATCGCCAAGGTCAATTGACAGGCTTTGTGCCGTTGCCTGTGTCGCCGCGAAACCCGCGATGCACACGCACAGAAACAGCAGCCGCATCATCATCTAACCGCCGGAATTGCCAAAACTGTTCACTTCGACGATGCGGACGGTCAACTGGCCATGTTTTTCGCCGCTCTCGGTGATTTCCAGAACCCCGGTGCCAATAAAACGATCACCCACAAAAAGATCGACCGGGTCTTCGACGCGCTTGTCCAAGAGTAAGACGGAGCCTTCTTCGAGCTGCAGCAAGTCGCGGACCAGCGGGCGGGCGCGGCCGACGGACACCATGATTTCGATCGGCACTGTGGTGAAAGCGCTTTTCGGGTCAGAATGCGGTGCTTTGTCTGCCACTGTGTCAACCATATGCCTGTTCCTGTGTGCTTTCGTGAATGACCGCTTCCAGCGCTTGGCTGATCTGCTTGGTCACATCCGCCATATCCAATGATACTTCCCGGCCCGCAAAGCGCAGTTCTGCCTGACCATCGCGAAGGTCAGATGTCTCAACCACTTGCATCGGCAAACTCACCTGAGCGTCGTTCACCATGTGCGTCACCTGCTCACCTGCACCAGGCGCAACGGCGATCATGACCTCAACCGTTCCCAAGTCCCGCGCGACCTGGGACAGGTGATCTGCGATGTGATTGCCCAACGTGTCCCGCGCGATATCAGGCAGTATTTTCTGCAAGATCTCATCAAAAAGCGGCCGCAGATTCGCGAACACCTGCGCGTGCACCTCGTGATAGGTGAATGACAGATCCTGCAGCGATTGCGCAAAATCTGAGGACATCTGCGCGGTATCGTCGGCCTTTGCTTTGATGGCGTCATCCCATCCTGCACGGTAGCCTTTGTCAAAAGCCTCCAGGCGCTCGGATTCCAAAAGCTCTTCAGAATAGTTGGGCGACGCGGTGACCGACTGCGTTCCAAAGTCTTCCAAAAACGTAGAAAGTCCCGTCATCGCGCATCATCCGGTTGCGGCTCGTCGAGCCAGCTGCGCAACACTTCGACCGTCTCACTACGCCGTTCTTCGATTAGAGTCTTCAAACGCGCGACTGGGTCATCGTGATCCGATGAGAGTTCCGCATCTTGCGGGTTGGCAAGGGTCGTCACCAGACCCGAATCGTCAGGTTCGATGGTCCCAGTCAGAACCGGCCCGTCCGCATCGATGTCACGCGGTGCTGCTGCAAGTTGAGGGATCTGCTCGTTCGCAATCAAACGCTTGGGCGCAAACAAAGGCCGAACTACGAAAAGCCCGAGGATGAGCGCGACAAGCGCCAAAACCGCCAGTTGGATCAACGACATCACATCGAGCGCGCTGCTGTACCAAGGCTCAACCGTCGCGGAGGTGCCGAGTTCTTCGACAGGCTCAAACGCCATGGAACGCAGCGTGATCGCGTCGCCGCGCTCTTCGCTGAACCCAACGGCAGAGGCCACCAATTCGCGCAATGCATCAAGTTCTTCCTGCGGCAGCGGTTCAAATACAGGCGCGCCCTGCGCATCGGTTGCGGACACCCCATTGACCAGCACCGCGACCGTCAACCGTTTCACGGCACCCGGCAACTTGACCAGCTCTCGCGTGGTTTGCGACACCTCATAATTGACCTGCTCTCGCGTTTCCGAGCTTTGAGACGTTTCGGTATCCGCTCCGTTTGCGTCCCCGTCGGGCAGGTTTGAGGCAACGGTCACGGCACCGGATGCCGCATTTTCCGACTGGTCCGACCGCTCTTCGGTGCTGGAACTGATCACGAAACGGCTGTCCGGGTCGAATTTTCGCTCTGTAATGGACTCCGTGTCGGTCACCGTGTCAACGCTCACTTCAACGACCGCGTTGCCCTTGCCAACGCGCGCCTCGACCAGCCGCAGCACCCGTTCGCGCAGCATGTCTACGCGGTCCTGATCCACCGCAGCCGACACGACACCATCTTGGGCGGCCAACAAGCCAGCCTGCGCATCAATGACCGAAACGCTTTCGGGGGAAAGGCCAGAGACAGCGGACGCCACAAGATGACGGATCGCCTGCGCCTGAGTAGCGGAAATACTGCCGGAGCGAGCCGTTACATGCACGGAGGCACTTGGCATCAGATCACGTCGAAAGGGATTGTCCCCCCCGGTTGCAATGTGCACTCGCGCGCTCGACACATCGGGCGAAGACAGAATCGTGCGAGCCAATTCGCCTTCTTTTGCGCGCAGGTAGGCGGCATCGAACATTTTCGACGTCGTCGCATAGCCTTTCAGCGAATCCAAAAGCTCGTAGCCTTGCCCGCTGCTTGCGGGCAAACCCTCGTTAGCCAAAGCCAAACGAAGCGGATCACGTTCGGCAGCCGCAACATAAACAGATGTGCCGCGCACCTCGTACACCGAGCCACGCTGTTCCAGCGATTGAACCACCTCGCCAGCAGCAGCCGGATCCAGCCCCGAATACAAGAGCGTCATCCGCGGTTGCATGATCAACCGCGACATCCCGAGGACGACAAGAAAGATCGCGATGGTCGAGCCAACCACGACCGCCTTACGCGTGGTCGTCAAATTGCGCCACATCGTTGTGAATTGTTGCACCGATATCCTCCGAGGCAAAACGTTCTGTTTCGTCGACGCCCCTGTTTATTGTCGGTCACTGTTAACAATCGGTTAGTGCCTGACGATTAAAGAGGAGGAGAGGCATTCATCGGAGGCAAAATGGCAATTGCGGCGACAGCTGAGTTGGACGAGGCAGCAGAAGCACCAAAAAAGTCATCAAAACTGGCTTTGGTTCTGTCGCTGGTTTTGTGTCTGGCGGGCGGCGGCCTTGGGTTTTTTGCCGTTTCCTCAGGTCTCGTTCCACTAGGGAACTCGGAACCGCAGGAAGCGCCCCCAGAAACGGAAGCAAGCCCGCTTCCGGACGTGGTTTTTGTGCCAATACCGACACTTTTGGTGACGTTGCCACCCGGGGCTGAAAACAAACACCTGCGTTTTACCGCACAAATCGAAGTTGTGAAGGGCCACGAGGCGGACGTCGAATTTCTTATGCCGCGCATCACCGATTTGATGAACGGATACCTGCGCGCGCTAAGCGCCGACGATATCGAGGGCGCCGGTGCTTTGTTCAAAATTAGGCTGCAACTGTTTCGCCGCGTTGTGATGGTTGTCGGGCTGGGGAAAGTAAACGGTCTGCTCGTGACGGAATTCATACTCAACTAGAGGATCTCATGGAATTTGTTGCCGACATTCTATTGGTCGCCGGCGCGCTTGGTGCAGGACTGTACTGCTTTGTTCTGTCACGGCGCCTGACAAAATTCACCGACCTCGAAAACGGTGTGGGTGCCGCGGTTGCCGTTCTGTCTGCGCAAGTGTCCGATCTTCAATCCGCTTTGGAAAACGCGCAAACCACCGCCACCCATTCCAGTGATTCTTTGCAAGATTTGACAACCCGTGCCGAGGACGCCGCAAAACGCCTGGAATTGATGGTTGCCTCGCTGCACGATTTGCCGCCAGCAAGTGAGCCGGCGCCACCGCCCAAACCAGAAAGCCCTGTCTTTTCGCGACACGCCGGAGGTGCAAGATGAGCAAAAGAAACGCGCGCAAAAAGGGTACGTTGGCAATTGTCGGTATGTTGCTAGTGCTGTCAGCAGCGATCAGGCTGACGACAGAAACCGGGCAAGTCATTGCCAGTGAAGCACTGCAGCAATTGGATCGTGTCGGTTCTCAACAGGCGCCAAGTCAAGACCTTTCGCGGCCCGAAGATATGGCGCACCTCGTCGAAGCGCTCAAGACGCGGCAAGCGCAGATCGAAGAACGTGAGCGGGAACTGGAACTGCGCGAAAAATCCGTTGAGGTGGCAGAAGATGCAATCGAAATCGAATTGGCAAAACTCGAGCGGGCCGAACAAAAACTCCGAGCCACAATCAACCTCGCAAATGACGCAGCGGAAGACGACATCGCACGTCTGACGTCCGTTTACGCCAATATGAAACCGAAAGAGGCATCCGCACTCTTTGAACAGATGGACGCCAGTTTTGCCGCTGGTTTCCTCGCGCGCATGAAAGCGGAAAACGCGGCGCGCATTCTTGCGGGAATGTCCTCTGAAAAAGCGTATTTAGTCAGCGTTGAACTCGCGAGCCGCAACGCAGACATCCCTCTGGACTAGAGATTCACCCACAAATCGCACCAATGGCGATCCCGGCAGGATTCGAACCTGCAACCTGCCCCTTAGGAGGGGGCTGCTCTATCCAGTTGAGCCACGGGACCGCTGACCAAAGGCATACTTTGCCACTCTCATCTTGTCATCCATTTGATCGGGGTGCGTTGCATCGTCGGATGGCTTGCTGGTGCCCAACGTGTTGAGATAGCATCAGAACACACGATGAGGATGATGCTCTTGCCCAACGATGATTCCCGACCGCTGACCCTGCGCGATGTTTCCGAAGCTTCCGGCGTGTCCGAAATGACGGTGAGCCGTGTTTTGCGCAACCGGGGTGATGTTTCGGAAGCGACACGGGAACGGGTTTTGACGGCGGCGAAAACGCTTGGGTACGTGCCCAACAAGATCGCCGGGGCATTGGCAAGCCAAAGGGTCAACCTTGTGGCAGTGATCATCCCAAGCTTGCGGAACATGGTCTTCCCCGAAGTCATGTCAGGTATCGGATCGGTTCTGGAAGAAACCGATCTGCAACCGGTTGTCGGCGTCACGGATTACCTGCCAGAAAAAGAAGAACGCGTTCTATACGAAATGCTGTCGTGGCGACCGTCGGGCGTGATCATTGCGGGGCTTGAGCACACAGATGCGTCGCGTGCGATGCTCAAGGCGAGTGGCATTCCTGTGGTAGAAATCATGGATGTCGACGGCACGCCCATCGATTCCATGGTGGGTATTTCGCACCGACGCGCCGGACGGAAAATGGCGGCTGCAATCTTGAAAGCGGGGTACCAGCGCATCGGATTCATGGGCACCAAGATGCCACTCGACCACCGCGCGCGGAAACGGTTCGAGGGCTTTACCGAAGCGTTGGCGAAAGGTGGCGTCGAAATCGCCGACCAACAATTCTATTCGGGTGGTTCGGCTTTGGCCAAAGGCCGCGAAATGACCGAAGCGATGCTAGAGCGGGATCCGGAACTGGATTTTCTGTATTATTCCAACGACATGATCGCGGCAGGTGGGTTGCTGAGCCTGCTTGAGAAAGGCGCGGACATCCCGAACGAGATTGGACTCGCCGGCTTTAACGGGGTTGAATTGCTAGACGGTCTGCCACGCAAACTGGCAACGATGGACGCGTGCCGAACAGAGATTGGTGAAAAAGCAGCCGAGATCATTGTGCAGCGGGTCAATTCAGATCAACCGGGTGCGCCTCAAACAATCGAGCTGACGCCAACGCTCGATCACGGCGACACCCTGCGATAGAAGGAAAGGCCGCGAGTGGCGACCTTTCCAAAGATTGGCTTAGTTCAACACGTCCGAAACCGCGTGGGTCCACGCCGCATCACCGGGATCGGCGGTGATCACTGGATCAGAGCCGCCGGCCAGCAGTGTTTCAACCGTGCGCTGGAAGTCTGCCGGTTCAAGCGTGCCGTTTGAGCCTGCCGTCAGCTTTGCAATCTCGCCCATCATCCGCTTCTGGTGGGTTTCCGTTTGCGCGCCGGTTTCATCATATTCCAGCACGATCAAAGCGGCGTCATCCGGGTTTTCCTCGGCCCATTTCCAGCCTTGCATGGAGGCGGCGACAAAGCGCTGCATTTTGTCGACGAACGCCGGATCGTCCAGCTTATCTTCTAGCACGTAAAGGCCGTCTTCGAGCGTCGCGACGCCCTGATCTTCGTACTTGAACGTGATCAAATCATCCGGGCTGACACCTGCGTCGATCACCTGCCAATATTCGTTGTAGGTCATCGTCGAAATGCAATCCGCCTGGCGTTGCAACAGCGGATCAACGTTGAAGCCCTGTTTGAGCACCTCAACGCCACTTTCGCTTTTGCCGTCGGTGGAAATGCCAAGCTGGCTCATCCAGGACATGAACGGGAATTCGTTGCCAAAGAACCAAACGCCAAGCGTGCGATTCTTGAGGTCCTCCGGCGCTGTGATACCCGCATCTTTCCAGCAGGTCAGCATCATGCCGGAGCTTTTGAAAGGTTGCGCGATGTTGACCAGAGGCAGACCTTTTTCGCGTGCCGCAAGTGCGGCTGGCATCCATTCAACGGTCACATCCGCACCGCCACCTGCAATCACCTGCGTGGGTGCGATGTCTGGGCCGCCGGGCAAAATGGTGACGTTAAGATCGGCTTCCTCATAATAGCCGTTCTCAAGCGCCACGTAGTACCCTGCAAACTGCGCTTGCGTGACCCACTTGAGTTGCAGCGTAACGTCGTCCGCCGCCCAGGCCGGTGCGGCCAGGCCGAGCGCGGCGATCGCTCCCATAAGTTTCGTTTTCATCCGTTAACCTCCTTATTGTGGTTTGGTTTTATTGTTTTGCGTTATCCCGACCGGTGCGACGGGTGCCAGAACGTCACCCGTTTTTCGATCCATGCGACCAGCCCGTAAAAGGCTGTGCCAGCCATGGCCGCGACAGCAATTTCGGCCCAGACCAGATCGATAGACAAGCTGCCGACACCCGTAGAGATGCGAAACCCCATTCCGCGCGTCGGAGAGCCAAAATATTCAGCAACGATTGCGCCGATAAGGGCAAGAGTCGTGGCGATTTTCAACCCGTTGAAGACAAAGGGAAGCGCGGCGGGCAGGCGCAGCTTGATCAGGGTGTCACGATAAGATGCAGCATAGGTTCGCATCAGGTCGCGCTGCATGGCATCGGTTTCGCGTAGTCCCTGCACCGTATTCACGAGGACCGGGAAAAAGACCATCACCACGACCACCGCTGCCTTGGATTGCCAGTCAAAGCCGAACCAGCTGACCAGGATCGGCGCAATCCCGACGATGGGCAGGGCCGCCACGAAGTTGCCGATGGGCAGAAGGCCGCGTGTGAGGAACGCGGACCGGTCGATGAGGATTGCAGTCAGGAAAGCCGCCGCGACACCAATCACGAACCCGGACAGCGCGCCTTTGAGAACGGTCTGTCGGAAATCGACCCAGAGCATCTCTGTCGAGTTGGCAAAAGTCGCGGCGACGGTTGAGGGGGCTGGCAGGATCACGGGCGATACGCCATAGCCCCGCACGATGCCTTCCCACAACATGATAAGCGTGACGCCAAACAGGACCGGGATTAGAACCCGCACCAATGTTGTTTTGTGCCATTTGGAGTTGGCGAGCCACGCGTTGACTAACCAGCCACCGACCCAGAACAAAAGTGCAAACAAAAGCCAGCTCATGTCGCCATCCCCATGCGTTTCAGGGTGATGCGTTGTGTAACGTCGAGCAACGTGACCAAAGCGCCCGCGAGGATTGCAGCGGCGAAAAGTGCGGCCCAGATCGCAAGAGGTGTGCCAAACTGGTCGCCAATCAGGATGCGCGCGCCAAGGCCTGAGATCGCACCTGTCGGCAACTCGCCAACGATGGTGCCGACCAGTGCGGCGGCGATGCCAATTTTCAGCGATGTGAACAGATATGGCATTGAGGCAGGCAAGCGCAGTTTCAAAAAGGCCTGAAGGCCCGATGCGTTGTAGGTTTTGAGCAGATCAAGCTGTGCCGCTGCGGGGGAACGCAGCCCTTTCACCATGCCGACCAACACCGGGAAGTAACACAGATATGCCGAAATGATGGCCTTGGGCACACCGCGCCCGTCGATCCCAACCTGGCTCGACAATACGATGATCATCGGTGCTAGCGCCACGATGGGCACTGTCTGACTGATGATGGCCCAAGGCATCAGACTCATATCGACCACACGGCTGTACACGATTGCGATTGCTCCGGCGAGGCCTAGCGCTGTACCCAGCGCAAACCCCCAAAGCGTGGACTGCAAGGTGATCCAGCCGTGATAAATCAGCGAGCGTTTGGACATCGGGCGGCCTTTGAGCGCCATTTCGCCCGTGGTTTTCCAAAGCTCTGCCCCAACCTGACCCGGTGTTGGAAGTCGGGGGCGGTCCAGTGAATACCCAGCCGCGATGTGTTCGGAGTTGTTGGCCATCAAGCGCCAGACGGATTGTTCGAACCGGGCGCGCGACTCCGGTGGCACCACCTCTGCACCGCCTCGCTCCACCACGTCGAGCGCGCCGCGAATGTTCATGGGGGCGACGGCCGCGTACCAGATCGCCACGATGGCGGCGAGCACAGTGAGGATGGGCAGCGTGCTTTTCATATGGCTTCAGTCGTCATAAGCGTGCCCCGCCCGCAGCCCGTCCCGCACCCGGTGCGCGATGGCCAGGAATTCCGGCGTGTCGCGAATGTCTAGCGGGCGTTCTTTCGGCAGCGTGCTGTCGATGATGTCGGTGATCCGGCCTGGCCTCGGGCTCATCACAACGATCTTGGTGGAAAGATACACCGCCTCCGGGATCGAGTGCGTCACAAACCCGATGGTCTTTTCCGTACGCGCCCAGAGCGCCAGCAATTGCTGGTTCAGGTGATCGCGCACAATCTCATCCAGCGCGCCAAAGGGTTCGTCCATCAGCAAGATGTCGGCATCAAAGGCCAGCGCGCGCGCAATAGACGCCCGTTGTTGCATGCCCCCGGACAGCTGCCAGGGGTGTTTTTTGCCAAAGCCGGACAGTTCAACCAAATCAAGAACACGCGCAATGCGCTCATCCTGCTCGGCCTTCGAAAAGCCCATGATCTCTAACGGAAGAGCAATGTTTTTCTCAATCGTCCGCCACGGATAAAGACCAGCCGCCTGAAACACATAGCCATAGGCCCGCGCCTTGCGCGCCTCATCCGGGGTCATGCCATTGACCGTCAGCGTGCCACCCGTCGGTTTTTCCAAAGCGGCAACACACCGAAGAAAGGTGGTCTTACCGCACCCGGACGGCCCGATGAAGCTGACGAAGTCGCCCTTGTTGATCTCAAGGTCCACCCCTTTGAGCGCATGCACGGGACCATCGCTGGTTTCAAAGGTCAGGTCGAGATGAGCCGCTGAGATCACCGCGTCGCGGGTGTGCGCCGTGACTTCTGTCGTCGTTGTGTGCATGCGTTCGGTTGAGGCTCCATAGTCTTTTGGCGAACGGAAGTGAGGTCGGGGTCAATCCCCGACGTGGTGATTAAACCCCCGTCGCCGGAATACCTGTACGTTCCACAGGCGTCGGCGCGGTTAGGTCTTTCCACGTGCTCAGCGCTTTATTCACGGTCCCGTTCGGTTCGCGCGCAACAAATTTGCCGTGGCCTTCTTGTGTGCGGATTTCACCGTCCTGCACCGCGACCTGCCCGCGCGTGAGTGTAAAGCGCGGCAGGCCTTTGACGGCGTGGCCTTCGAAGACGTTGTAGTCGATTGCCGATTGCTGCGTGCCTGCAGTGATGGTTTTCTCTTTCGCCGGGTCCCAGACCACGAGGTCGGCGTCCGCCCCCACGAGAACCGCGCCTTTCTTGGGATAGCAGTTCAGGATCTTGGCGATGTTGGTGGATGTGACGGCCACAAATTCATTTGGCGTCAGGCGACCAGTTTCAACGCCGTGGGTCCAAAGCATAGGCATCCGATCCTCAAGACCACCGGTTCCGTTCGGGATCTTGGAAAAGTCGCCAATCCCGGTGCGTTTCTGATCGGTGGTGAAGGCACAGTGGTCTGTAGCAACAACCGAAAGCGACCCGGATTGCAGACCCGCCCAAAGGCTGTCCTGATGTTTCTTATTGCGGAACGGGGGTGACATCACGCGGCGTGCGGCGTGGTCCCAATCGTCGTGGAAATACTCGCTTTCGTCCAAAGTCAGGTGCTGGATCAACGGCTCCCCCCAGACGCGTTTGCCCTGCATCCGCGCGCGCCGGATCGCCTCGTGCGCCTCTTCGCAAGAGGTGTGCACGACATAAAGCGGCACACCGGCCATATCGGCGATCATGATCGCGCGGTTGGTTGCTTCGCCCTCAACCTGGCTGGGCCGCGAATAGGCGTGACCTTCGGGGCCGGTATTGCCTTCGGCCAACAGTTTCGCCGTCATCTCGGCCACCACGTCGCCGTTTTCGGCATGGACCATGGCAATCCCGCCAAGTTCTGACAGGCGATTAAACGACGCGAACAACTCGTCATCGTTGACCATCAACGCGCCTTTGTAGGCCAGGAAGTGTTTGAACGTGGTGATGCCGCGATCCTCGATCACGGTCTTCATGTCGTCAAACACCTGTTCGCCCCACCAGGTCACCGCCATGTGGAACGAATAGTCACAATTGGCGCGGGTCGATTTGTTGTCCCACCGCTTGAGCGCGTCATGCAGACTTTCGCCTTGGTTCGGCAGGCAAAAATCCACAACCATCGTGGTGCCCCCGGCAAGCCCGGCGCGAGTGCCGCTTTCAAAGTCATCCGAGGAGTAGGTGCCCATAAACGGCATCTCAAGATGCACATGCGGGTCAATCCCACCGGGCATGACATAACATCCCGTTGCGTCCAGCACCTCGTCGCCACTCAGGTTCGGCCCGATTTCCGTGATCACCCCGTTTTCAATTGCAACATCGGCCTTGTAGGTCAGGTCCGCCGTGACAACGGTTCCATTCTTGATAACTTTGGTCATTGCAAAGGCTCTCCTGTGTTCGGTCGCGCGCGCCCGCGCTTCATGTCCTTACGTCCGCAGACAAGGCATCTTTCGCGTCATACCGCAGCTGGGCGAGTTGAACGCGTTTCATTTCCAGATCGACTTCGAGCATTTGTTCTTCGATGTCGCGCTTGCCGCCACCTGTGACAAAGAGGAACAGGGACGAAATGCCGGACACCAAGCCACCGAATGCCGTAACCAAAAGAGAAATGGCCGACGCCTGATCCTTGGTGACAAACCGTTCAGGGTCTGCTTCTGGCATCATGTCGAAAATCTTTTGAACGAAGTCTTGTCTGATCTCTTCGCGTTGGGCTTGCGTTGGCGCTTCGGCAAGGAATTCGAGGCGTACAAACACCTCGATCGCGGCCCCGTATTCGACGGGCAATCCAAGCAACGGAACGTCAATCTGGCTTGTCAGACGCTGGCGTTCTTCCATTGAAGGTTCTGCGACAAGCCTATCCAGCTCCGCTTCGAATTCGGGGCTGAGGACGGTGTTGAAAAACGCAAAGCGTTCGGCCTCTTGCGCCGATCGCACCGCATCCAGATCCGACTCTGCCTGGACAAGTTGACCTTCCAGCGCATCGATTCGCGACTGCATGGAAAAGGCCGCAAAGCCCAGCAAAACGATTGCCACAGCGGCGAGCGCAAGCGCCCACACCATGCGCGCCGAGCGCGTCACGATTGGATTTCCGCCGTCTCAACCACCGCATGGAAGAGCACGTCTGTCCCTGCCGTCGCCCATTCCTTGGAAATCTCTTCCGCCTCATTGTGTGACAAGCCGTCAACGCACGGGCACATGACCATCGCGGTGGGCGCGACATCGTTGATCCAGCAGGCATCGTGGCCGGCGCCCGAGACAATATCCATGTGGGAATACCCCAGCCGCTCTGCCGCGTCGCGGATCGCCGAAACGCAGTTTTCATCAAATGCGGGGGGATCAAATTGCCCGACGATGTGGCAGTCAAACTCGACACCGATCTCTTCGCAGAGCTTGGGCGCTTTTGCCATCAACTCCTCGACCATCGCGTTGAGCTTGTCGAGAAGATGGGTGCGCATGTCGACGGTGAAGACAACCTTGCCCGGGATGATGTTGCGCGAGTTTGGGTAGACATCGATATGGCCGATGGCACCAACCGCATTGGGTTGGTTCTTCATGGCAATCTCGTGCACAAGTTCTGTGACAAGAGCGAGGCCTCGGCCTGCGTTCTTGCGCATATGCATCGGCGTGGAGCCTGTGTGGCTTTCCTTGCCAGTGACCGTGCATTCAATCCAGCGCAGGCCTTGCCCGTGTGTGACAACGCCGATGTCTTTGCCTTCTGCTTCGAGGATCGGGCCCTGTTCGATATGCAGCTCAAAGAACGCATGCATCTTTCGGTCGCCAACCTTTTCGTCGCCTTTCCAACCGATACGCTCCAATTCATCGCCAAACTTCTTGCCCTGTGCGTCTTCGCGGTCATAAGCCCAGTCAAGGGTGTGCTTTCCCGCAAAGACACCCGACGCCAACATCGCAGGCGCATAGCGCGTGCCTTCTTCGTTCGTCCAGTTCGTCACCACGATGGGGTGCTTCGTCTGGATGCCGAGATCATTGAGCGACCGGATGATTTCCAGCCCCCCCAGAACGCCCAGCACGCCATCGTATTTTCCGCCGGTCGGCTGCGTGTCGAGGTGCGAGCCGACATAGACAGGTAGCGCATCAGGATCGGTGCCTTCGCGGCGGGCAAACATGTTGCCAATCTCGTCGACACCCATCGTGCAGCCGGCATCGTCGCACCATTTTTGAAATAGCGCGCGGCCTTCAGCGTCTTCGTCCGTGAGCGTCTGGCGGTTGTTGCCACCAGCAATGCCGGGCCCGATTTTGGCCATCTCCATGAGGCTGTCCCATAAGCGGTCGCCATTAATCCGAAGGTTTTCGCCCGGTGCAGCCATAGTCTTTCCCCTGCCGATGGCCCTGCACCGCGCTTGCATGGCGATGGCAGGTTTTTTACCATTTGGTAAAGTTACGATTGCAATGCGCCCGCAAGGTGTCAAGCTAAGTTATCCGCGGATTGATTAACGCGGATGCAAATGCCTGAGAATCCAGCAAGGAAGACCCCGTCGCGTGACCAGCCCAACCCGCAAGCCCAGCCGCATCCAGATCGAAAACCGCCAACGCATTCGCGATGCGGCGCTGGGGCTTTTTTCGACACACGGCTTTCGCGGGACGACCCTGGACCAGATCGCGGACGCCTGCGGCATGCACAAGCCCAACCTGATTTACTATTACGACAGTAAAGAGGCGATCCATGTCGATCTTTTGAACACGTTAATGACAGAATGGCTGAGCCCACTGGATGCAATGAACCCGGACGGTGAGCCGCTGGAGGAAATCCTGGGGTACATCCGGCAGAAGATGGCGATGAGCCGCCAGTTTCCACGCGAGTCGCGCTTGTTTGCCAATGAAATTGTGCAGGGCGCACCCCGCATGCTTCCGCATCTGGAAACCACGCTTAAGCCATTGTTCGACAAGCAATGCGGGATCATCAACACGTGGATGCATGCGGGCAAACTGGCCAAGATGCACCCGGCGCATCTGATCTTTTCGATCTGGGCGGTGACGCAGCACTATGCGGATTTTGAAGCGCAGATTGCAGTGCTTTTGCCCGGTGACGACAAACGCGCGCGCGGCGCAGATCAGTTCGTGGAAGACATGTTTCGCAAGCTTCTCTCGCCCTAGCTTTGTTT
>CAZCOX010000041.1:2923-17659 GCA_964500115.1 uncultured Rhodobacterales bacterium | reverse complement strand
AGCACAATGGCAAACGGGTTGCCGATATTGGCCGCCGTATAGTCGCCGAATTTCCGTGCGCCCGCTGGATTGAACCGGAAATTCACCGCCGGGCGGCCGTTCTGGTCAAAAGCGGGCTGCGCATCGACCAGTTCCTCGCCGGTCACAACTGGCGCTTGTTCCAAGGTGTAAAACACACCGTCTTCGTCCAGCGACGGCAGCACTTCGTTGCCAACACCGGGCGCGGCATTGGCATCGGTGCTGCGTCCAACCACAGGCTGAAATGTCAGTTGTGCCGTGGTGCCAATGATTTCCTTCAGCTCCGCGGCAGACCCGATACCAGGCACCTGGATCAGAATGCGGTCACTGCCCTGACGCTGGATCGTCGGCTCGCGCGTGCCCACCTCGTCAATCCGGCGACGGATAATCTCAAGGCTTTGTAGCATCGTGCGCTCGTCCGTCGCGATGCGCTCCGCCTCGGACAAGGTAACGATGATGTCGGACCCGTCGGCGGTGACTTCTAGATCGTTTGACAGCGCGCCAGTCAGTGACACAACCGGCTGTGCAAGCCCCCGCACCAATTCCAACGCCCGCGCCATGCCGTCGGGGTTGGAAATACGTACGCGCAACTGATCGGGTGCAGATGGTTGCAACCGGATCGTCCCAACCGTGGCACGCTCGGGGCGCAGCACATCGCGCACCTCCGGCCAAAGCGCTTCGAGGCGCGAGGCGTAAACATCCTCGACTTTCACCTCAGCCAGCAGATGCGCGCCGCCGCGCAGGTCGAGGCCGAGATTGACGAGACCGGACGGCAAAAGCTCTGGCCAACCAGACCGCTGCTCCACCAATTCCGGCGTCTCTCCCGCAAGCTCGATTGCGGCCACCGCATCATTATGTTGCTCTACCCGTGGGTAAAACGCGTTTGGCATTGCCAGCACCAGTCCCACTGCAACAGTGGTCCAGATCAAAAGGCGCTTCCACAGGTCGATCTGAAGCATCAGTCAGAGGTCCGATTTGCTGGCAGGATCAGGTATTGGCAGGTTCGGTTTTGGACATCACCTGAGCTATGGTACTCTGCACCACACGCACTTTAACACCATCAGCAATTTCGACGTCCAACTCATTGTTTTCTTTTACCTTTGCGACCTTACCAATCAAGCCACCCTGGGTTACCACCACATCACCACGGCGCAGGCTTTCGACCATTTTCTGATGCTCTTTCATCTTTTTCTGCTGCGGACGGATCAGCAGGAAATACATGATCGCAAAGATCAGAATAAGCGGGACAAACTGGGCAATGGCGTTGCCGTCCATGGGCGTGCTCCTTGAAGATGGCGGGGCACATGCCCGCACGACGTGCTCTGCAAATTTGGGCGGAACCTATGTTGCCACGTGGCGCTTTGCAAGGCGGGTTCTGAGCCGATGACCTGTGGTCTTGTCGCGCATAGAGATGCAGGGTTAAAGGGGTCCATGTTGCGTTGTCTGTCTCTCGTGCTGCTCATTTTGTCCGGTTCTGCTTCTCTGGCGCAGGACCTACCGGTGCTTCCGGCCGATGAGCATGCCAAGTGGCAGGCCATCGGGCGGGTGAATATCGCAGGGTTCCGCAAGCGCGAGATGTGCAGCGGTACATTGATCGCACCAGATCGGGTTCTGACGGCTGCGCATTGTCTGGCGCGTCTGGACGGTAACAGCCCGCCCGCCGACCAGATTACCTTTGTCGCCGGTTGGCTGCGCGGCGAAGCAGCCGACAGCGTCGCTGGCGCTGACATCTGGGTCCATCCCAAAGCGTACGCAGAGGGCAAACTCGACCTGCGCTACGACATTGCCATGTTGACACTTGAACGTCCCGCAACCGTGCCCCCGTTGCCCATGGTGACCGCCCCGGCAGAGCCGCCCTTTGCCATTCTGGGCTATTCCATGCGGCGCCCGCATATGCTGAGCGCCGGGTTCGACTGTGACGGGACCGTGGGCGCAACGGTCGTTCTGGTGCATTGCCCGGTCATTCGCGGCCATTCCGGCGGGCCGGTTCTGACAGAAACACCGGATGGTTGGGCCGTGATGGCCGTGGTGAGTGCCATGGGCCGAAATGGCGCGCTCAGCATACCTGTCTCGCGGCTTGAGGCGCATTAGGCGCGCACCCCCTACCAACCCACAAATTTCCGGTGCATAAGGCCGCCGTACACCCATATCGAGTCAAAAAGGACGAGACCCATGCACGATATCCGAGCCATCCGCGAGAACCCCGCTGCGTTTGACGCCGCGCTGTCGCGCCGTGGATTGGATGCGGTCTCATCCCAAATCCTGCAGATCGACGAAGACCGCCGCGCCGCCATTCTGGCCGCCGAAACCGCACAAGCCGATCAGAACAAAGCGGCAAAGGCCATCGGCGCGGCCAAAGCCGCCGGAGATGACGCCGAGTTCGCGCGCCTGCGTGAAGAGGTCGCGGCCAAGAAATCTGCCGTGGCCGAGATGCAGGCCCGCGCCAAAGAACTGGACGAAAGCCTGACAACCCTTCTGATGGGCATCGACAACTTACCCTTTGACGATGTACCAGACGGCACAGACGAAGAGGACAATGTCGAAATCCATCGCTGGGGCACTCCGCGCGATTTCGATTTCACGCCGGTGGAACATTTCGAGATTGCGGGCGTTCGTCCCGGAATGGATTTCGAAACCGCCGCAAAACTGTCAGGTTCGCGCTTTGTCGTGATGTCGGGCGCGGTTGCGCGGCTCCACCGGGCTTTGGCACAGTTCATGCTGGACACACACACCACCGAAAACGGACTGACCGAGACCTGGACACCTGTTCTGGTCCGCGACGACATGATGTACGGCACCGGCCAGTTGCCGAAATTCGGCGAAGACAGCTATCAGACCACCAATGGCTGGTGGCTGATCCCGACATCCGAAGTCACGTTGACCAACATCGTCAATGGCATGACGGTTGAGGAAAGCTATCTGCCCCGCCGCTACGTGGCGCACAGCCAATGCTTCCGGTCCGAGGCAGGCAGTGCGGGCCGCGACACGGCAGGCATGCTGCGCCAGCATCAGTTCGAGAAAGTCGAAATGGTGTCGGTGACCCATCCTGACAAAAGCCGTGACGAGCTTGACCGCATGACAGCATGTGCGCAGGGCATCCTTGAAAAGCTGGGTCTGCCCTACCGCACAGTGGTGCTCTGCACCGGTGACATGGGCTTTGGCGCACGACGGACGCACGACATCGAGGTCTGGTTGCCCGGTCAGAACACGTATCGCGAGATCAGCTCCTGCTCGGTCTGCGGCGACTTTCAGGCGCGCCGCATGAATGCCCGGTTCAAGCCTGCCGAGGGTGGCAAGCCAGAGTATCTGCACACGCTCAATGGTTCCGGCCTTGCTGTGGGTCGCTGCCTGATCGCCGTGCTGGAGAATGGGCAGGAAGCGGATGGCTCCGTCACCCTGCCAGAGGCGTTGCATCCTTGGTTGAGCGGCAAGACGCGGATTTCGGCGGAAGGGATCATGGTCTGACCCATGGCACGTGTTTGGTCGATTCTGGTTCTGGTCGCGGCGGTGCTCTTCGCCGCGTCACCGTGGTTCACCAGCGGGTTCAACGGGTTTGAACCCGACCAGTTCCCGGTGCCGCAGGACAATCCGCCGGTACAGCCCGCAGGATACGCGTTTTCGATCTGGGGCCTTATCTATCTGTGGCTGATCGCGGGCGCTGTTTTTGGTCTGCTGCGGCGGTCGGATGACCCGGATTGGGCGCCGATGCGCCCGCCGCTTGTGGTCAGCCTTGCCATCGGTGCCACCTGGTTGCCGGTGGCAACGATGTCACCGGTTGCAGCCACGGTGCTTATCTGGGCCATGTTGGGCGCGGCTTTTGCCAGCCTCTTTCGTGTGGGCGACACAGATCGCTGGTGGCAGCAGGCCCCGGTTGCGATCTATGCGGGCTGGCTGACTGCCGCGTCGTCCGTCTCCATTGGTTTGTTGCTTGGCGGCTATGGCATTCTGCCGGAAACGGTTGCGGCCATTGTGGCCCTGGGTCTTGGCCTCGCAATCGCGCTTGTGGCGCAATACCGCCTGCACCGCGCCCCGGAATACGGGATCACGGTGATCTGGGCGCTCGTGGCGGTCATCGTGGCCAACACCGGGCCATTGAACGCTGCCGTTGCCGGGCTTTGCGTGATCGGAATCATTGCGATCCTTGCTCTGCGCGGGACCGACACCGAATAGGGGCGCGTTTCCATCCATGGAAACGCGCGGATGCGTCGACGCATCCGTCCCCTATCCCATCGCGCGCAACCGTTTGATCAGGCTGGACGTGTCCCACCGCCCGCCACCAAGCTTTTGCACATCCTTGTAAAACTGATCGACCAGCGCCGTAACTGGCAATGATGCGCCCGTGTCATTGGCAGTGTTCAAACAAATCCCAAGATCCTTGCGCATCCAGTCAACGGCAAATCCGTGGTTGAACTGATCGTCCAACATGGTCTCGTACCGGTTCGACATCTGCCACGACCCTGCCGCACCCTGACTGATCACTTCGACAACCGCGCGTCCATCCAGCCCGGCCTTTTCGGCAAAGTGCAGCGCTTCGCTGAGGCCCTGAACAAGACCGGCGATGGCAATCTGGTTGCACATCTTGGTCAACTGACCGGCCCCACTCTCGCCAATCCGACGACAAATCCGGGCATAGGCATCGATAACAGGCTCTGCCTTGGCATAAGTATCCGCATCACCACCGCACATCACCGACAACACCCCGTTTTCGGCCCCGGCCTGACCGCCCGATATCGGCGCGTCCACAAAGCCGATCCCGGTCTTGCCAGCGGCCTCGTAAAGCTCCGATGTTACTGCGGCCGACACTGTGGTGTGATCGACAAAGATGCTGCCTGCGGCCATCCCTGCAAAGGCACCGTATTCACCCAGACAAACCGAGCGCAAATCATCATCGTTGCCAACACAGGCCATGACAAAATCGCACCCATCTGCGGCGGCCTTTGGCGTGGTCGCAGACGTACCACCATATTCGCCAACCCAGGCTTCGGCCTTGGCGGTGGTGCGGTTATAGACCGTCACCTCATGCCCGGCTTTCGCCAGATGCCCCGCCATCGGATACCCCATGACCCCTAGCCCAAGAAACGCAACTTTCGCCATTCTTAACCGCTCCCCTCAATCGTCGGATTTCTGCCGTATTACCTGACGCGGCATCCCCCCCTTGGCAAGGGTCAGCACGTTCGATAGGGCATCCGCAAACGCGATAAAGGGCAAAACAGACGTGGGGCTGATCTTTCGATCATTGGTGTGGCTGACCACCGCAACACTTGTGTTGGGGGTTTTCGCGGGCATTGCCATCTATTATCTCGCCTCGCGCTCCCTGCCCGATTACGACAAAGAAATCAGAGTTTCGGGTCTGACAGCGGATGTGGAAATCGTGCGCGACAATTCGGGCGTGCCACATATCTTTCCCGGCTCGGATCGCGATGCATTTTTCGCCCTGGGATATGCCCATGCACAGGACCGCCTTTGGCAGATGACCCTGATGCGGCGCACCGCGCAGGGGCGCCTGTCGGAAATGTTCGGCCTCCGGACGGTGGAAACCGACAAGCTGATGCGGCGTTTGGACCTCTACCCGCTGGCAGTGCAATCGGTTGAGGCCCAAACGCCCGAAGCACGCGACGCGCTGGACGCTTATGCCGCCGGTGTGAATGCAAGGATCACCGAAATCAACAGGGACAGCCTTGGCCGTGGCGCGCCGGAGTTCTTTATCTTCAACGCAGCTTTGGCGCCGTGGCAGCCGGCAGATTCGCTCGCGGTGATCAAGCTGATGGCGCTTCAGCTATCCGGACAGATGCAAGAAGAGGTCTTGCGCGCCCGCACGTCACTCTTGCTGCCAGATGAAAACCGGTTGGCCGACATCCTGCCCGATATCCCCGGGCAAGGGATTGCAGCACTGCCCGAATACGCAACCCTTGTGCCGGGCGCCGAAAATGCAACCCAGTTTGCCGCATTCAAGACACCCGACCTTTGGCCTGTCCCCGAACGCGGGTTCGCCGGAGCTTCAAACGCCTGGGCCGCAGATGCGACACGGTCAGCCACTGGCGGCACGCTTTTGGCCAACGATCCCCATATGGGCTTCACAGCGCCCGCGACTTGGTACCTCGCACGGATGGACCTGTCTGCAGGCCGGGTGATCGGGGCCACGATCCCGGGCATTCCAGCGATCCTGGCGGGCCGGTCAGACAAGATCGCCTGGGGCCTGACGTCGTCTTACCTCGATGATCAGGATCTCCTTATCGAAGAGCTGAACCCCGAAAATCCGGAAGAGTATAGAACGCCAGACGGGTTCGCGCGGTTTGTGACCCGCCGGTCAATCATCGACATCAAAGACCACGCCCCTGTCACACTGACCCTGCGATGGACGGAAAACGGCCCTGTCCTGCCCGGAACGCAGTTTGATCTGGGAACCATAACCCCACCCGGCCATGTCGCAGCCTTGTCATGGACAGCGCTGAGCCCGCGCGACACGTCGATGTCAGCAGCGCTTGCGCTGATGTATGCAGGGTCCGTGGATGAAGCTTTGACCGCCACCGACGCTTATGTCGCGCCATCGCAAAACCTGACGGTGGTTGATGACACACGCATTGCGATGAAAACAGTTGGGGCCATGCCCCGGCGCGACGCCAACCACCAAAGCCAGGGGCGTTTGCCCTCGCTTGGATGGCGACGCGAAAACCGCTGGCAAGGCGTGTTTCCGTCTGCTTCTAACCCGGTCTTCACTGATCCGACTGGCGGTATTGTCGGTAACACCAACAACAAGACGGTGGATCGCCCGTTTCCGCTACATGTCAGCTACGACTGGGGTGACAGCCAGCGGGTGATGCGCTGGCAAGGTTTGATGCAAGGGCGCGAGGTGCACACGCGCGACAGCTTTATCGAGGCGCAGCTGGACACGGTATCCATCACCGCACGCGCCCTTTTGCCACTCATCGGAGCGGACCTGTGGTTTACGGGCGAAGCCGCACCCGATGGCACGCCGGAACGTCTGCGTCAGCGCGCGCTTGATCTGCTGGCCAACTGGAATGGTGAGATGAACGAACATCTGCCGGAGCCACTAATCTACACGGCTTGGCTGCGCGCCTTACAGGAGCGGTTGATCCGCGACGATCTGGGATTGCTCGCATCCGAATTTGACCGGGTTGAGCCGCTCTTTATCGAACGCGTCTACCGCGATGTGGATGGGGCGAGTGCGTGGTGTGACGTGATCCGATCCGCGGTGGAGGAAAGCTGTTCGGACATCGCGCGCCTCGCACTGGATGATGCGCTTGTCTGGATTTCGGAAAATTACGGCACAGCGCTCGAAGCCCTGCGCTGGGGGGATGCGCATCAAGCGACCCATGATCATCCGGTCCTTGGGGAGGTGCCGATCTTGCGCTATTTTGTCAACATACGCCAAAGCACCTCTGGCGGGGATAACACGCTGATGCGTGGTCGGCTGTCGGGGAAAGACCCGAACCCCTTCGAGAACGTGCATGGTGCGGCGTATCGCGGGGTTTACGACATGGCCGACCCGGACAGTTCTGTTTATATCCTGCCCACCGGGCAGTCGGGGCATTTTTTGTCGCGCCACTATGACGACATGGGTGTCCTCTGGCGTCGTGGGGAATACATTCCGATGTCACTCGATGCAGATCTTGCGCGCGCGGCGTCAGTTGGAATCACCCGTTTGGTACGCGACTGACGGGTTGGCGCGAAGATGCGTGACGCATCTTCGATTTTCCTTGGAAGGAAAATCATGGGGGCGCTGCCCCCGGCCTGCGGCCTCCCCCGAGGGTATTTTTGGCAAGAAGAAAGAGCGGTCAGAGCGTTTCGAACTGGCGCGCGTCTTTGGCGGACCAGCGCACGGTGAGGGTGTAGCCAATTTCGGTTTGATCTTCTGCTTCCACCAGCGATTTTTCATAAAGCCAGGCGCGTTTGCGGCCTTCTTCGAAGCCGATCTGAACCTGCTCTTCGCGACGGTCGCCTTCGAGCAGTTTATTCACTGCCGTAAGCAACGGTGTCAAACCTTCACCTGTCAGCGCCGACGTGGCAAAAACAGTGTCATCCCGGGCGGCGCGGGTCAGCACCGCCTCGCGGTCTTCGCCCTCTAGCGCGTCTGTCTTGTTCCAGACTTCGAGTTGCGGCGTGGTTTCGGCGACCTCCAACGACTGAAGAATGTCGCGCACATCCTGCGCCTGTTCCTCGGTCTCTTCATGGCTGATGTCGCGCACATGCAGGATGATGTCGGCGGCCAGCACCTCTTCCAACGTAGCGCGAAAAGCGGCAACCAGTTCGGTCGGCAGGTCTGAGATGAACCCAACCGTGTCGGACAGGATCACATCCGGCCCGTCCGGCAGCCGAACCGAGCGCATGGTCGGGTCCAGCGTGGCAAAAAGCATGTCTTTGGCCATGACCTCGGCCCCTGTGAGCCGGTTGAAGAGTGTGGATTTGCCCGCGTTGGTGTAGCCGACAAGGGCGACAATCGGGTACGGCACCTTGGCGCGCGCGGCGCGGTGCAGACCACGGGTTTTGACCACCTTGTCCAGTTGGCGGCGCAGGCGCACCAGCTGGTCATCAATCGCCCGGCGGTCCGCCTCGATCTGCGTCTCCCCCGGGCCACCGACAAACCCTAGCCCGCCGCGTTGCCGCTCAAGGTGCGTCCAGGCCCGCACCAGCCGGGTACGCTGATAGCTGAGGGCGGCCATTTCGACCTGCAGCACACCTTCGCGCGTCGCGGCGCGGTCCGAAAAGATCTCTAGGATCAGACCGGTTCGGTCGAGCAGTTTGACGCCCCACGCCTTTTCCAGATTGCGCTGCTGGACGGGTGTGACCGGGCCATCCACCAGAACCAACTCGATCTCTTGTACTTTGAAATGGTCCGCAAGTTCTTCGATCTTGCCCGACCCGAACAGTGCGCCCGCTTGCGGTTTCGGCAGACGGACAACGTCTGCTCCGACCACCTCAAGCCCGGGCAAAGCCGCGGCCAAAGCCACAGCTTCGGCCAAAGCCGGGTCAGCCGCACGGCGCGACCTGTCACTGGTGATGTCGGGATGTAGGACCCAGGCGCGGGTTACATGCGCTTTGTGTTCTTTCAACTCTCGCCTTCGCCATCATAAAGGTTGATGGGTTGTGCTGGCATGATCGTCGAAATGGCGTGTTTATAGACAAGCTGGGATTGACCATCCCGGCGCAAAAGCACGCAGAAGTTATCAAACCACGTGATCACACCCTGCAGCTTGACGCCATTGATCAAAAAGACCGTCACCGGCACCTTTGTTTTGCGGACGTGATTGAGAAACGCGTCCTGAAGATTTTGTTTATCGGATGCCATGGTGAAAAATGCCTTTATTCTTGCTCTTGCCGCGCTGGGTGTCCGGATTTGTCGCCACTATGTCGTGCGCTCCGGGTAAATTCCAGAGGAAAATCAACGAAGTTTCAACCTGCCGCGGCAGCGCCTCAGGCGCGCCAGAGATCCGGTAGCAAAATCACCACAAATGCCAGCAATTCCAACCGCCCCATCACCATCGCAAGTATGATAATTGTCTTCGGTCCGGCGCTGAGTTCGATCAGGCTAAAGCGGCCCGCCTCGACCACCTCAAGCAGTGGTCCGCAATTGGTGAGCGCGGAGACGGCCACAACCAAAGACTGCTCAAACGGGATGTTGAACGAGGCAAGCGCGATGGTGGTGGCCGCCAGCGTCATCGCAAAAATCATGAAAAAGACCCAGGCAATAAACGCGCCTTCGCGGCGCGTGCGGCGCGAGACAAGACCCGAGCGACCAACCGACGACGGGTGCACCAAACGGTCAACCTCGCGCATGCCGTTGATGAGCAGCGCGAAAATGCGCAAAAGCTTCACACCACCCGCTGTCGTGGCCACGCCGCCACCGATCATGGCCAATCCCATCAGGATCAAACCCGGCGTTTCAAGACCAGACCAGGCCTGCGCGCTGACCCAATTGCCACTTGTGAAGCCGTTTGTTGTCAGGAATGACAAAACCGTAAAAGCCCCACCCCAGAAGGCTTTAGCACCCGCAATCCAGTTGTTTTGATCGCCCAGATCGAGGGCGGCAAAGTAGTGCCGCAAGATCAGCAATGTGGGCAAAGCCAGAACGATGCCCAAGGCCAACCGGAACTCCGGGTCATTCCAAAGGCTGTTCTTGGTGCGCCGTGCCGTGTCTTGAGAGAACGTCAATCGCGACAAGGCAAAGAGCAGGAAAACCGCCATGATCGCCTCGCCCGTAAGTCCGCTGGACGCCCCTTCCGGCCCGCCAACCGGTGAAATGCCAGATGTGGCCATAATGCTCATCGCGTGTGTGATGGCCACAAACGGACGGTCGCCAACGACAAGTAAAAGGATCCAAAGCGCGAGCGTCAGGAACGTATAGGTCGGTACAAGAACCGCCGCACTTCGCATCAGTCGGGCCGAGGGTGTCGCCGTGTCGCGCCGCGCCGCGCCTGCCACGTTGTCCTGCCCGGGCTCGCCCAGTGACGTGACTTCAAACCCACCCAGATTAAGCGGCGCAAGGATCGAGGCGGCGGCGACCCACATCAGCAATCCGCCCATCCAGCCCACTTGCGCGCGCCAAAAATGTTCTGACATCGAGAGACGTTCTGCCTCAAAAATAGGCAGTCCTGTGGTGGTAAAGCTCGATACCATCTCAAGATAGGCGTTGAGAAACGTTGTGGTCTGTACGGATTCGTAAAAAGGGACGGCCAGGATCAGCGGCAGCGCGAGAAACGCGGCCAGTAGAGCAAAGAGTTGCCGGATGGCGCTGCGGTTGTGCGGACGGTTGCTCATCGCGACGCCTGTCAGCGTGCAAAAGATCAATCCGATCAGCCCGGAGTAAAAGAAACTGCGCGCTTCGTGGAAGGCCTCGTTCCAAAGCGCCACTGCTGCCGGCACGACCATCGATATCGATCCAATACCGACCAGCAGCAAAAACAACGGAAGACGGAGGAGCAATGCCATCGATCAGAAAAAGTCGATGGAGACCTGAAGCAAACGTTCAACCTCAGCCACGTCTTTGGCCATCGTGAAGATGACAAGTTGATCGCCCTCTTCGACCACCATCTTCCCCGTGGGTCGCAGCACCTTGTCACCCTTGCGAATGGCGCCAACAATCACACCTTCTGGAAAGTCGATGTCCCGCATCTTTTGCCCTGACATAGGCGAGGTGGACAGGACTTCCGCCTCGATCACTTCGGCTTCCGCGTCGCCAATCGAATAGACCGCGCGCACGCGGCCGTGGCGGAAATGCCGCAAGATCGAACTCACAGTGACAGAGCGCGGATTGATATAGGCGTCGATGCCCAAAAGCTCCATCATCGGCTCCAGCGTCGGGTCATTGATCAGCGCAATTGCCATCGGGCAACCTTCTGATTTCGCCCGCACAGCCGCCAGCATATTGGTCTTGTCGTCATCCGTGACACAGAGAACCGCGTCCGCCCGCTCGATATTGGCTTCGGCCAGCAGGCTGACGTCAAGCCCGTCACCGTTCAGAACAATCGTGCGTTCCAGCGCTTCGGCGGCGATTTCAGCCCGTTTGCGGTTGCGCTCGATCACCTTGGCGCGGATGCGGTCGGCGCGGCCTTCCAGCTCTTTCGCGACGATCAGCCCAACATTGCCGCCGCCAACAATCACCACGCGTTCCTGTTTGCGGTGGGTCTTGCCGAACACTTCCAGCGTGCGACGCACATCCTCGTTGTGCACCATGACGTAACACGCGTCGCCTTCGAACAGCATGTCACCGGATTCAGGTGCAAACAACGTGCCTTCGCGGCGAATGCCCACGACAATCGACCGCAAGGTTGAAAACAGATCAGTCAACTGACGCAAGGGTGTGTTGGTGATGGGGCAGTCTTCGTCGATGGTCAGCCCCATCAACGCCGCATCACCATCGAGGAACTTTTCCGTATCAAACGCAGCGGGAGCCGACAGGCGCTGCAATGCGGCCTCGGCAACCTCAAGCTCCGGGCTGATCACCACGTCAATCGGCATATGATCGCGGCGATAGAGGTCGGAATAGATTGCTGTCAGGTAGCTTTTGGAGCGCAACCGCGCGATTTTGCGCGGAATGGCAAAGACCGAATGTGCCACCTGACAGGTGACCATGTTCACCTCGTCTGAATGGGTGGCCGCAATGATCATATCTGCGTCTCGCGCGCCGGCCTGATCCAGCACATCTGGGTAAGAGGCAAACCCGGCAATACCCTGCACATCCAACGCGTCTGTCGCGCGTCGGACAAGATCGGTGTTGTTGTCCACAACGGTAACGTCGTTGCGCTCATTCGACAGGTGGCGCGCAATTTGCCAACCCACCTGACCTGCCCCGCAGATGATAACTTTCATGCGCTATGCCCGTCGCCGGGCCCCTTGGCTGTGACGCGGCTTTCTGTGTGGCAGAGGTCTGGGGTCGGGTCAATTGCAGAGCGGACCCGAGCACGTCCCGCACCCAGACACAAAGACGACCGTCTCTCCTTCCAAACCACATAGCTCTCTCTTTTAGCTCACAAAACCGAATGCCAACTCAGCTTTCGTTCTCCGATAGTCCATAATCTTGCGACTGAAGCGGTGCGTAAGGCGATTATTCTTGATTTAAAGGCCAAGCCGCGCAACCTTTGGTTGCGCGAAATTGACCTTAAGGAACCCTGAAAATGTGCGAGGCAACCACACAGACCCTGGCGAGGTGGCGAAAGACCGGGCCAAGCCCGAAATCGTTTCCGGAAGACACCAAAGAAAAACAGCAGCAATGGATATGCAACATGCTGCATTACGTGTTCCCCGATTATAACGAAAAGGCGCAGGGTGCGGTTTCACTTTGTGATGTGTCGCAATGCATTTGGGTGCTTGCCGACAGAGGCATTTTTACAAAGGTTTTTTTGGATTGGGATGAAAAGTACTTCGGGCCGTGCCTCGAAGCCTTTGGCGATATCTATGACAATGCCAGCGTGAATGGCCAGAACATGATGTCGTCCATTTTGTTGCATTTCATGGTCAAGGAATGCGAATTTGCACCGGTTCCCGAGATCGTGTTTTATGGCGGCACTGGCGATGCATTTATTCCGATTGTTCAAAACGGAATGATCTTCAAAGACGGCCTGTCTGCAATCCACGGGGAATACGCACATACATTGCAGTGGGCCATCATAGGCTGGGCCAATCGTAGAGGATACATAAATCTTACAAACTCAGTGGTGAATATTTACAAGGCCAGTGTCGATACGCGTCGCTCGTCTAAAGAGAAATACAAGCAAGAGTTTGGTGACAACAAAAAAATCCTGATTTGGGATGTCCTTTGCGACACGTTTGATGTGCGCGGCAAAGAACATGAGGACTATCAGCACAACATTTTTTCAGAGTCGTTTAGATCACCAGCGTACTTGACCAAAGTATTGATGTCGCAAGACCTACAATACACAGCCTGCGGCCTGCTTATGCAGCACCGGCATGCGCGCAAACATCTCTTCGCATATCGTGATCAAGATGCGGGTCTGAAAGATATGCAAGCCTACTCCAAGCATTTGGCGCAGACGCGTCTCAAAGATACCGACGATAAAGGGCAGGTCGCCTATCGATCAGCATATATGGACATCAGTCGGCAAACGAAAAAGAAGATTACGACAACATCTGTAACACCCGCCGGAGACGTAGCTACACAGATCCAGGCCCCCGGAAACCGTGTAAATTACAATCACTGGCCCGCGTGGGACACAAATCTAACCAACGCGCATTGATATAGACTTACCTGCCAGATCGTACCGGACCGCCTACCCCAATCTTTACCGATTTCAGTCTTGGCCGGAAAACCTCGTACCTCCGCATTGATCAAATCACTCTTGATTGATCATTCAACGCTTCGCGCGACGCGAAAGCCGACATTGGCCTGCCGTCGCGTTTTCGGTATGCCGACACGGTATGCCGAGCGCAGGTTCTCCGGCGGATCGTCCCACGACCCTCCCCGCAACACACGGCTGGAGCACGTGCCATCCAGACGCGCAGCACCGTCTGCTGGCGCGCCGCGATGTGATCCGTTCCAGCAATCGGCGGTCCATTCCCACAGGTTGCCAATCATGTGGGACAGACCGAACGGGTTGATGGGGAACGTGCCAGCGGGCACCGGCAATTCGGTTCCGTCATCACAAGCCGTGTTTCTGTGGCGAAACCGGCTTTCCGCCCCGGCCCCATTGGCGCGGCGGCACAGCGCGTCGGCTCCGCCCGGCCACGGGTAATCGGTGTCTTTGCCAGCCCGCACGGCGTATTCAAACTCGGCCTCTGAAGGTAAGCGCCAGCCGCCGCGTGCATCTTGCGTGTTCAGCCAATTGACATAGGCCTGCGCGTCATCCCAATTGACGCAAGCGGCAGGGTGCGCGTCTGTGACATCAAATCCGGGCGCGCCCCAATACGCCCCGTCCCGCGACCGCAAGCGGCCAGTCTCGGTCCAGACAAAGCAGGACCGTCCGGTGCGGTTTCCCGTGGCCTCTTCAAATGCCCGCATGTCCCCGACAGTGATCTCCGCTGCCGACATTGAAAAGGTCGGGATGGTCTGGGGTGTGCGCGGCCCTTCGGCCCCTCCCCGATCAGATCCCAGGATGGTCTCCCCGCCGGGGATGCGCACCATGCGCGGGCATACTTCGCAGGGTGCTGCGAGTGGCGTCACAAGCGCCAGTGTCGGGGCTGCTGTTTCTGGTTCAGGTTGCGGTTCGGGTGTAGCCGTTTCGACGGGCTCTGGTTCAATCCCCA
>CAZCOX010000041.1:0-2823 GCA_964500115.1 uncultured Rhodobacterales bacterium | reverse complement strand
GCATCCGCGTTGACCGTGCTGTCAGACGCCACAACATAGCCAGCGTGTCGCTCAGCTGCGCTCCAGCCTTCGCTTGCGATTTGCGCAGACACCGTTGCTCCGACACAGATCACAATGGTTGCAAGTGCCACGAGACGCATCAGTCTCACCCATCCAAATTTCCCACAGTTAGAATTTAGTCGCCGCCGCAAAATCAGCAACCGTAGGGTGCGTGTTCACACGCACCTTGATTACAGCAGGTGTACGGCGCGTGATTTGACGCAACTCGCAAACAGCGCCAAAGAACAATACATTAACAAAAGGTTAAAAGGTCCGGATCGGCCCCAATGTTTCGCGCGCGAAACAGTGACGAGTGGTGTCAACGCGGTTGACCAAACCATCCGGGGGATGGTTTGAACCCCGAACGCCAGATTGGACCTACCCGTCACGACGCCTGTTCTTCGACCTCGTCCTCGACATAGGCCACCCGGCTGCCCGCTTTGGAGCTTGTCACAACACCCAGCGACTTCAGTTTCCGGTGCAACGCGCTGCGCTCCATCCCGACAAAGCTCGCCGTGCGGCTGATATTGCCGCCAAACCGGTTGATCTGGGTCAGCAGGTATTCCCGCTCAAACGCCTCGCGCGCCTCGCGCAATGGCATAGTCGCCAATGTGCCCGACAGCACAACCTTGCCCTCTTCGCTTTCCGAAGGCGCCCCATCCTGCGGCAATTCCCGTGCCGCAATCTCTCCGGTGCCGTCGCCAAGGATCAGCACCCGTTCGATCAGGTTCTTAAGCTGGCGCACATTGCCAGGCCAGACCATGGTTTGCAGCAGCGCGATGGCATCGGAAGACAGCCCCCGTTTCGGCAAACCCTGTGTTTGGTTGAAAAGGTCAATGAAATGGTTGGCCAATTGCGGAATATCTTCGCGCCGATCTTCCAAGCTTGGCACAGAAATCGGAACCACATTCAGACGATGATACAGTTCCTCGCGAAACGTACCCGCCGCGATTTCGTTTTGCAGGTCTCGGTTGGTTGAGGATATCACCCGCAAGTCGACACGCACCTTGTCGGCCCCGCCAACGCGCTGGAATTGCTGATCAACCAGCACCCGCAGAATTTTCGACTGGGTCCCGATGGGCATATCGGCAACCTCGTCGAAATATATCACACCCCCATGGGCCTGTTCGAGCAAACCCGGCTCTACACCGCGTTCGGGCGTTTCGCGGCCGAACAGAACTTCCTCCATCGTTTCAGGCGACACACCGGCGCAATTGACCGTCACAAACGGCGCGTTGGAGCGGTTGGAATTGGCGTGGATGTAGCGCGCAGCCACCTCTTTGCCGCTGCCCGCTGGGCCTGAGAGCAGCACCCGACCGTTGGATTTGGTCACCTTGTCGAGGTTCGATACAAGCCCACGATAAGAGGCACATTCCCCGACCATATGTGCCACTTCGGTTTCGCGGCGCTTGAGCTTGTGGTTTTCGCGGCGCAACCGGCTGGTTTCCATCGCCCGGCGGATCACAACCAAAAGCTGGTCGATGTTGAACGGCTTTTCGATAAAGTCGTAGGCCCCCTGCTTGATCGCCGCGACGGCGATTTCGATATTGCCATGGCCCGAGATGATCACCACCGGCACGTCCGGGTTGTCGCGTTTGACGGTTTTGAGAATATCAATCCCGTCCATCTTGCTGTCCTTCAGCCAGATATCGAGGATCAGAAGCGCGGGTTCTTCGTTGTTGATCTCGTTCATGGCTTCCGAGGAATTGCCGGCAAGCCGGGTTGTGTAGCCCTCATCCTCAAGGATATCGCCAATCAGTTCACGGATGTCGCGCTCGTCGTCGACTATCAGAATATCGCTCATTACCTCACCTATGCTTTTTGATCGTCTTTACGGGTTCGTGTGTCCGGGTCCGCCGGGGCGGAGGTCTTGGATATGTCGCTGCCAAGAACTGGCAGCGTGATGGTCGCCATCGCGCCTTGGCGGCCGCTGTCGTCAAACGTCGGTGCCGGTTCAAGGGCGAGAGCACCACCGTGTTCTTCGATGATCTTTTTGACGATGGGCAGGCCAAGCCCGGTGCCTTTGTCACGTGTCGTCACATACGGCTCGAACAGGCGCGACGTGTCTTCTGGCAAGCCAATGCCATTGTCCGCAATCGTGATCCGCGCCACGTCATCGTCACGTTGGCAGGCAATGCGGATTTCCGGCGCAATTGGAGCATCGGGATGTTTTTCAACATAGCTTTCAATAGCTTCGCCCGCGTTCTTGATTAGGTTTGTCAACGCCTGACCGATCATCGTTGCGTCAATCTCCGCCGGAATGCCCTCTATCGGAAGGTCGGTCACAAACTGGACGTCAGGCTGACCGGTTTCCTGCAACAAGATGGCACCGCGCAGGATATCAACGATATCTTCAGGTTTGCGTTCCGGCTCCGGCATGCGGGCAAATTTGGAGAACTCATCAACAATGCGCCGTAAGTCATTGGTTTGGCGTACAATAACGTCGGTCATCTGCTCCAGATCACCCGCGTCGTTTTCCTCCAGCTTGCGGCGGAATTTGCGGCGGATGCGTTCGGCGGAAAGCTGGATCGGGGTCAGCGGGTTCTTGATCTCATGCGCGATCCGGCGCGCGACGTCGCCCCAGGCGGCCATGCGTTGGGCGCTGACCAGATCGGTCACGTCATCAAATGCGATCACGTAGCCTTCGAGGCCGCCATCCTGCCGCCGCCGTGTTGAGAGCCGTACCAGCAAGTTTTCGAGCCGTCCCTCACGACTGACCTTGATCTCTTCCTGCGCGGTCTCGATCCCCTGTTCGCGCAACCGTTCGAATAATGGTCCAAACTC
>CAZCOX010000040.1:8233-17939 GCA_964500115.1 uncultured Rhodobacterales bacterium | reverse complement strand
GCCGATCTGGAACAACGTATTGGCGGGTTTAATGTCGCCAAACACACGACCATGGGCGCGCGACACGGCTTCGACATCTTCGGCATCGCTCAAGAAAACACGTGTGCGCACAACATCTTCCATGGACGCGCCAAGGGCGGTCAAAGCTGCGCTGATCTTGTCGAGCACGAAGGTGGTTTGTGCGCCTGCATCCTTTGGCGCCACAGCACGATTCACACCAGCGGTGGCCGTCGTACCTGAAACGAAAACCCGGTCCCCGATCCGATGTGCGCGGCAATAGCCTGCGATGTCTTCCCATTCGCTGCCCGACAGTGCCCGCGTTTCACCGGGCCGTCCGGGCACGTCTTCAACGGTCATGGCGCTGGGCATCGTGTCCAGATGGTGGCTCAGATCACCACTTGCGGTGAGGAAAGGCGGTTTGCGGTATTCGTCGCCGCAATCACCTGGCAGGGGCGTTGTGGCTTTAAATGCTTCATTCAGTTGCGCGTGATCGTCGGCATCCAGAGAAAACTGAAACAGTTTCAAATTGTCTTCCGAATGCCGCGCTTCACCAAGTCGCGCGCCGATAATCACGCCCGCAACGGCCGGGTTCTCTAAGACCCAACGCGTTGCGACATTGGCGATGGACACGCGGTGTTTTATTGCAATTTCCGACGCTGCACGCAAAACCGCCTGATAAGTGTCCCATCCACCTGCCGAGTCGATGAAGCGTTTGTACTTCATTTTGCTCCAGTCGCTGATCTGGTCCGGCTCGGTTTGGCCCAGCCATTTCTCTGACAGGAACCCACCTTGCAAGGTGCCATAGCCCAGAAGCTTCACACCCCACTGCGCGCAGACGGCACTCAAAGGACCAGCGGCGCGGCGGTCCAGCAAGGAAAACGGAACCTGATTGCTGACGATCGGCACGCCGTCAGCCAGCGCAAGATGCAGATGGGTGGCATCGAAATTTGTCAGGCCAATCTCGCCGATCAGGCCTTCTTTGCGCAGGTTTGCCATCTCATGCAGGGCATCCAACCAGGCCGGGTGTTCAAAACTCCACCAATGAAATTGCAGCAGATCGACTTGCTCAACGCCAAGCCGATCCAATCGCTCTTGCACACCGGCGCGAACAACCTCCGCCGTCATTGGCCACGGAACCGGACACCATTTGGTGCAGACGGTCGCGGCCGTGCCGCGCTTGAGCAGGGCGCCTGTGATCAGTTCTGCGGATCCATAGTGATCGGCCATATCGAACGTATCAAATCCGGCGTCGGCATAGGCTGCCAAATGATCCGCGCCCGTTTCCGGGTCGATGACCTCGCCATCTTTCTCGATGTCCGCAACCTGCCACAGCCCGACCAAGGCGCGCCGAATTGTCAGGGTGTCGCTCAGAGCAATCGTATCGGGACCGGGCATATAACCACCTTTCGTCAGTTGCCCCATCACTTGCCCCAAGCAACCCATTTGACAACCCGCAAAGAACGCCGCAACCATGGCTCAAGTAAGTTGAGTAACCAAAACAACCGATTGGACCGCCCGCGTGCCGCAGGCCGATGATAGCTTTTGGCTGTATGATTTACGCGTGGAAACCGTTGTCGGGGACCGCACGTCGGTGTGCCGCCATGTCGAGGGCGAAAGCTTTCGGGTCGAGGGCGAATTGTTGGTTTTCGACGACCAGCGAAAGGTGTCGATGTATGCGCTTGCCGCACTATTGCCTTTGCTTCCAGCCAAACAGCGCCCGACGTCGGAGCATGACTGGATGTCAACAGATGCCGAAATCGCATGCCCCGATCCACACTGCGGCGGGCGGTTTCGCGTGACGCGCATTGGCAAGCGCAGCTTTCACCATGCCGAGACAACTGGCCTGCCGAACGAACGCGGCACGCCATATTGGAAAGACCGTGCCGATACATGAGCGTTGAAACACTTGCATTACGACCTGGCCACACAATCAGCCGCGTCATTCGCGGTGGATGGCAATTGGCAGGTGATCACGGTCACGTCGACAGGGCGCAGGCCATTGCAGACATGGAAGCATTTGTAGACGCAGGTTTCTTCACGTTCGATTGCGCCGACATCTACACTGGCGTCGAGGAAATGATCGGCGAGTTCATCGCCGACCTTCGCGCGCGGCGCGGATCGACAGTGGCGGACCGGGTATGTGTCCATACCAAGCTGGTGCCAGATTTGACGCGGCTTTCGGATCTGCGCGCAGATGAGGTGGAGGCGATCATCGACCGGTCCCTCAGGCGTTTGCAGATAGAACAACTCGATCTGGTCCAGTTTTTTTGGTGGGATTTGTCTCTCGGGAACGCAGTCGAGTCGCTCGACGTGCTCAAGTCGCTTCGGCAAAAAGGAAAGATCAAGAACCTTGGCACGACGAATTGGGACAGGCAGGCGATGCAACGCTTTGTGGGTGCCGGGTTCGATATTGCCTCTGCTCAGGTGCAGTATTCTGTCTTGGATCGCCGCCCGCAAAACGGGCTGACGGAATGGGCGGCACAGAACGATATGATGCTGATCTGTTACGGCACGCTAGCGGGTGGCTTCCTAACCGAAAAATGGCTGGGCGCGCCAGACCCGGGTTTTGAATTCGCGAACCGAAGCTTGGTCAAATATCGTTTGATCATCGATGAATTTGGCCCGTGGGAGCGATTTCAGGCATTGCTGACAGCGCTGAAGTCGGTTGGCGACAAACACGATGTGTCACTATCTGCAGTTGCGACGCGTTGGGTGCTCGACCAGCCGCAGGTCGCGGCGGGCATCGTTGGCGCACGCTACGCGCGGCATCTGCCGCAGACGTTGCAAACCTTCGCTTTTGCGCTCGACGCCGACGACCATGCGACATTGAACGCTGTGCTGGATCAGGCCGATGGGCCGGACGGGGACGTGTATTCCCTCGAAGGCGACAGGACGAGCCGCCATGGGCGGATCATGAAATACAACCTGAACACCAACCCGAACGATGCGGTACATGGTGCCAATGGCTGATCCGATCCTGCGGATAACCGGGCTGACCCGCGACTTTGGCGCATTCCGTGCAGTGGATGACGTGTCGCTAGATATTCAGGTAGGAACAATCACCGGTCTGATCGGCCCAAATGGCGCGGGCAAGACCACGCTTTTTAACGTGTTGACCGGGATGTTGCCGCCAACCAGCGGAACGGTGCACCTTGGCGGGCAAGACGTCACACGTTTCGCGCCAGACGCTCTGTTCGCGCTGGGCCTTGGGCGGACGTTCCAAATCCCGCGGCCCTTTGCGAAAATGAGTGTGCTGGAGAACGTGATGCTTGCCCCGTTGGCGCAAGCCGGCGAGCGCCTTTGGGGCCCATTCCTTGGCGCGGCAAAGATGCGCGAACAGGAAACCGCGATCCGCAAACGCGCGATGGAGGTTCTTGATTTTGTGACGCTGGCCAAGCTGGCCGATCAGGCAGCGGGGCAAATCTCTGGCGGGCAGATGAAACTGCTGGAACTCGCACGCATTCTGATGGGCGACCCCAAGCTAATCTTGCTGGACGAACCGGCGGCAGGGGTAAACCCGACGCTCACCAACACGCTGATCGAAAAAATCGAAGAGCTGAACCGCGACGGCAAAACCTTTGTCATCATTGAGCACGACATGGATTTTGTGATGCAGCATTGCGATCCGGTGATCGCGCTGGCCGAGGGCAAGAAAGTGTTCGAAGGCACGGCTGCCGAGGCGCAAGCCAACCCGGTTTTGCTTGATGCGTATCTAGGCGCGCAGGTTGTATGACACACGCTTTGGTCGCCACAGATATTGTTGCCGGATACGTCCCGGACCTGCCAATTCTGAAGAGCGTTTCGCTTGCGGCGGAAACGGGCAAGGTGACCGTGATCATCGGCCCCAACGGGGCTGGCAAATCCACCCTGATCAAGGCGATCGCGGGTTTGGTTCCGGTGTCGTCCGGTACCGTCGCCCTGAATGGACGATCCATCACCAACCCGCGCCCAGATCAGATGGGCGCGCATGGGGTCGCCTATGTGCCGCAGTCCGACAATATCTTTCGCTCTCTGACGATCCGGCAAAACCTTGATCTTGTGCTGCGCAATGCTGACGCAGACACCGCAACGCGCCGCGACCGCTTGTTCCAGCAGTTTCCGACACTGGCGGAAAAGCAATCAGAACGGGCCGGAGCATTGTCCGGCGGTCAACGCCAGTTTCTGGCCGTGGCGATGGCTCTTGCGATTGATCCGCAAGTCATCCTGATGGACGAACCCTCGGCCGGGTTGTCACCGAAAGCCGCGCAAGAGGTGTTGGAATATGCAAAGGCCCTGACCGAGCAGGGAAAGACCATCCTGCTGGTGGAGCAAAACGTCAAACAGGCGCTGCGCCTTGCCGATCACTGTTACATTCTGGCGGACGGCCAAAACCAGGTGGACGGCCCGGCGCAGGATTTGCTGAACGACCCGGTGGTCGGGCAAATCTACCTCGGCGGCAAGCGGGTGACACCCGTATGATCCAGAACTTTGTCGATGGTATATTGGTCGGATCGATCCTGTCGCTGGGCGCGATTGGCCTGACCATGGCCATGCACATGCTGCGCTTTGCCAACTTTTCCCATGCCGAGCTTTTGTCGATTGGCGCTTACGCGGCGCTGGTGTTCGATGGCCTCTTCAGTGCGATCTATCCACCCATTTCAAACGCCATCGGTCCACTCAGCCTGACATGGGCGCTGTCGCTGGCGACGATCCTGTCGATGGCGCTTACCGGGTTGTCGGCGGTTCTGATTGATAAGTTGGTCTTCAAACGCGTGCGCGCCAAAGGTGGGGAACTCTCGATGGTCTTTGCATCCTTCGGCGTTGCCATGATTGTTCGCAACATCCTCGGCCTGATCTTTGGCCTCGATCCAAAGCTCTACTCTCAGGACATCGTTTTTGCCATTGTCGTCAGCCGAGACCCGTTCTTGTTGGTCAAACCGGATCAGGTTTTCACCCTGGTTGCGGCACTGGTGATCATGTTCATCCTGCATCTCGTTCTGTCGCGCACAACCTTTGGCTATTCGCTGCGCGCCGTGGCCGAGAACCCGACATTGGCGCAGGTGTCGGGGATCAATCTGAGCCGCATGATCGTGCTGATCTGGATCATCGGCGGTGGCCTCGCGGCGGCCGCAGGCGTGTTCTACGGGCTGACAAACCAGATCAACCCAGTCTTGGGGCGCGATCTGGTGCTCCCGATCTTTGCCGCCACCATTGTCGGGGGAATTGGCAGCATCTATGGCGCTGTGCTCGGTGGCTTCCTGGTGGGTCTTGCCGCCAACCTTGCGCTTGTGATCCTGCCGTCTGGGTATAGCCCGGCAGTTCCTTTTCTGATCATTCTGGCCGTTCTTCTGATCCGCCCACACGGGCTGTTTGGTGAGGAACGCACGTGATCGGTCTGGTGTCCTACCTCGTCTTTTTTGCGACTGTCGCCTCGATCCTGTCGATTGCGGTGCTTGGCCTGAACCTGCAATGGGGCAATACAGGTCTGTTCAATGGTGGGGTTGTCGCGTTTTTTGGGGCAGGGGCTTATGGCACACTGATCCTCGGCGGCACACCACAGGACGGATTAATGGGGGGCTTCGCGCTGCCATACCTTATCGCGTTGTTTGGCGGTATGGTGATTGCTGGGATAGTGGCCTGGGTGGTGGGTCTGCTGACCCTTAGACTTCGCCATGATTACCTTGCGATTGCCACCTTTGGCGTCGCGGTCGCATTTGAAAACCTTGTGCGCAACGCGGCATGGCTCGGCGGGGCGCAAGGGATACGCGGTTTCGAGCGACCGTTGCGAGATACGTTTGGCAATGGGTTTACCTATAACCTGCTCTTTTTTGTCTTTGTGCTGGCGTTGCTGATCCTGACCTATCTGTTCCTGGAACGGTTGATCCAATCGCCCTTCGGTCGCCTGCTGCGCGCCATACGCGAAGACGAAACCGCCGCCCAATCCTTGGGCAAATCGCCCTCCCGCATCCGTTTGACCGCCTTTATCGCCGGATCGGTGATCATGGGGCTTGCCGGTGGACTCTATGCCACCTTCTATGCCTTCATCAGCCCGCAAGACGTGTTGCCGATCCTGACCTTCCAAATCTGGGCGATGCTGATCGTGGGCGGGGCGGGCAACAACAAAGGCGCTGTGATGGGCACATTCCTGATCTGGGCCGCATGGACCGCCAGCGGCTGGGCGCTGTCACAATTCGCACCGCTGGAGGTGCAGCTATACACCGGGTCGATCCAGTTTGTGCTGATCGGCTTTGTGGTCGTGGGCATGCTCATGTGGAGACCACAGGGGCTTTTCCCGGAAAAACTGGTCGTGTCACAATCGGCCCAAACACAACAGAAGTCATGAAGAACCATAACAACAGGGAGACGGAAATGTCTGGATTGAAAACTTCGGCCCTCGCCTTGGGCCTTGCTGCGGGCTTTGCCAGCTTTGGTACCGATGCGGCTGCTCAGGATTGCACCACCAAGATCGGCGCGGTGCTGCCCACCTCTGTCGATTGGGGGAAACCCATCGCCGCCACGGCACAATATGCTGTCGACCTTGCAAACGAGGCGGGCGGTGTCGCCGGATGTCAGATCGAAATGGTGCTGCGCGATACGCAAGTGGACCCGAAAGTCGGCGTCGATGCCGCCAAGGCGTTGGTCGATCTGGACGGTGTTCAGCTGTTGCTGGGGGCCGTCTCTTCGGGTGTGTCGATGCCTATCCTGACATCTGTGACTGTGCCCGCTGGCGTAATGCAGATGTCCTGCTGCTCGTCTTCGACCGCGTTCACGCGGCTGTCGGAAGAGGGCAAGACAGAAGGATTATTCTACCGAACCTTTGCGACATCCGGCGTTCAGGCTGCCGTGGGCGCCATGGTCGCGCGGGATGAGGGCTATAAGTCTGTGGCGGTCTTCTACAAGAACGACGACTGGGGTCAGGACATCGGCGGGCTTGTCGCGAAAGACCTTGAAGCGCTGGGCATCGATGTGACCGCGTCCATCGCTATCAATGACGCTCAGGCCTCGTATCGCGCGGAAGTCACAGAAGCGCTGAAGGGCAATCCGGAGGCCATTTACATGGCGCTTTATCCGAAAGAAGGCACGCAGGTCGTGCGGGAATGGATTTCGCTTGGTGGGTCACAAAATATGATCGCGGCCAATGCGCTGAAGTCCGAAGAGTTCAAGGAAAATGTCGGCATGCAGTTCCTGGGCAATTTCACTGGAACGGACACGGCCTCACCACGCACGGATTCCGCTTCGGCCTTTGTCGACGCCTATACAGCAAAGTTTGACGGCCCACCCAATGGCCCGGGCCTTGCCAACAGCTATGACGCGACGATGATTGCACTGATGGCCATGCACGCGGCGGGCAAAGATGCCACGGGTGCAGATATCGCCGCCAAAATCGGCGCGGTGACGGACCCCGCAGGCACGCCTGTCTCAGCGGATGCAGCTGGGTTTGCACAGGCGAAAGAGGTGCTCGATGGTGGCGGGACCGTGTCTTACCAGGGCGCGACAGGCAATGTTCAGTTTGATGCCAATGGCGACGTCTCGGCCCCGGCGGTCACATGGGTCTTTTCCGAAGGTGGGATCGACGAAAAGCAATACATTTCGCTCACCGAAGTGAATGACTTCATGGCATCCTTGAACTGACCAGACCGATTTCGAATTGGCTTTGCCAATCCGACGGGCGGCGCGTCTCTGCGAGACGCGCCGTCTTTGTTTTTGAATGGGGGCGCTGCCCCCGTCGCCGTACCGGCGACTCCCCCGCGGTATTTTTGAACCAGAGAAGGGACAGCGCTGCCTGAAATTTGGGCAGTGGTTCCTTGATGGTTGTCATCTTTTCTGATGCAGCTTTGCGTCTTGTGCGACGAGGTTGTTCTGCGCGCGCAGTTAGATCGTGACTTTTCCACAAATTGTGGCACTATGTGCGCTCACCACATCTGGTGGACTTCTCCACAACTTATTGCGTTTCAGGCCGAATTAGCGCTTTACGGCGCTGCCCCGCATATGCAGCATATGTTGTAGGGGATGAGCGGAACACCGCAGCCCCTTGAGCAGGCACCGAAGTGTAGCGGAGAATACGCCCCACTTCGACAGGCAGAAGGAGGCGGCGGAATGGCCCTGTCCGAGCAGTATCTTGAAGAAGACATCCACCCCATCGACATTGTTGAGCATATCGCGGAACACCACGATTGGGATTTTGACCGAATTGCAGAAGATCAGATTGCTATGGCTGTCGAAGGCCAGTGGCGCACCTATTCGATTACGCTCGCCTGGTCGCCTTACGACGAGACGCTCCGACTGATCTGCACGTTTGATATGGAGCCGCCGGAGGATCGCACACCCGCACTTTACGAGTGTTTGAACTCTGTGAACGATCAGTGTTGGGCCGGGGCCTTTTCCTATTGGGGTGAGGCCAAGCTGATGGTCTACCGCTACGGTCTGGTGCTGGCGGGCGGCAATGTTGCCAGCGCCGAACAGATCGACACGATGATCAATTGCGCCGTGATGAGTGCGGAGCGCTATTACCCCGCGTTCCAGCTGGTTGTCTGGGGCAACCGCGATGCAAAAGACGCGCTGCAGGTCGCCATTGCAGAGGCTTACGGGCGCGCGTAACACTGCCCCCTGACGCAATGCGGGGGGTATCATGCAAGACAGTGAACTGGCACGCCGCGGCCTTGTGCTTTTGGGCTGCGGGAAGATGGGGTCGGCCATGCTCGAAGGCTGGTTGGCCGCCGGGTTGCCGCCAACGTCGGTCTGGGTGAATGATCCGCAACCGTCCGAGTGGGTCAGCGCGCAAGGGGTTCTTCTAAACGCGGATTTGCCGTCTGATCCTGCAATTGTTCTGGTTGCGGTCAAGCCGCAGATTATGCGCGATGCGCTGCCCGCGCTGCAGGGCTTTGGCAACGGAAACACCACGTTTCTGTCCGTCGCAGCAGGAATCACAATTGCAACGTTCGAGGAGATGTTGGGTGCTGACACGCCTGTCATCCGCTCCATCCCGAATACACCCGCTGCCGTGAAGCAGGGGATCACCGGGATGATTGGCAATGCTCGCGTGAGCGAGGACCAGATGCAAATGGCAGAAGCGCTCTTGTCTGCCATCGGCCAGACCGTGCGACTTGAAAACGAGGGACAGATGGATGCGGTAACGGGCCTTTCCGGCTCTGGCCCGGCTTACGTGTTTCACATGATCGAATGCCTGGCCAAGGCTGGGGAAGCGCAGGGCCTCGCCCCTGAGCTTGCGATGACACTCGCAAAAGCGACCGTTGCCGGTTCCGGCGCATTGGCAATGCAGGCGGATGAGACACCAAGCCAGTTGCGCGTCAACGTGACAAGCCCAAACGGCACGACGCAGGCGGGGCTTGAGGTTTTGATGGATGACACGTCGGGACTGCCGCCTTTGATGGTCAAAACCGTGGATGCAGCCACGAAGCGATCAAAGGAGCTGGCAAATGGCTGAGATCGCCTTTGATGACTTTATGAAGGTCGACATCCGCGTCGGTACTGTGATCAAGTCTGAATCCTTTCCCGAAGCGCGCAAACCAGCGCTCAAGCTTTGGGTCGATTATGGTGACGAGATCGGCGTCAAGAAATCCTCTGCCCAGATCACCGTGCATTACGATCCCGAATCCATCGTTGGCAAAAAGGTTATGGGGGTTGTGAACTTCCCACCCCGCCAGATCGGGCCGTTTATGTCCGAAGCATTGGTTCTTGGGTTCTACGACGCAGATCAGGCTATCGT
>CAZCOX010000040.1:0-8133 GCA_964500115.1 uncultured Rhodobacterales bacterium | reverse complement strand
TGCAAACTGCTGGCGAATTTTGGTGTTGGTTACAACCATATCGATGCAGCGGCTGCCAAGACTGCGGGCATTGCGGTGACCAACACGCCCGGAGCCGTCACCGATGCGACGGCAGACATTGCGCTGATGCTGATGTTGATGACGTGCCGCCGCGCAGGTGAGGGGGAGCGCATGGTACGGGCGGGGGCGTGGGAAGGCTGGCACCCGACGCAGCTTCTGGGGCTTCATATGTCGGGCAAAAGGCTCGGTATTGTTGGCATGGGCCGCATCGGGCAAGCCATAGGCAGGCGCGCGCATTTTGGGTTTGGTATGTCGGTTCAGTACGTCAACCGGTCCGCCAAATCGGTCGATTTCCCGGCTGAGCAAGTGGCATCACTAACCGAATTGGCATCAAGGGTCGATGTGCTGGTGGTTGCTGTGCCGGGTGGTGGCGAAACACACCACCTGATTGGTGCCGAGGTTTTTGCAGTCATGCAATCGCATGCGCATTTCGTAAATATCGCGCGTGGGGATGTGGTGGACGAGGCGGCGTTGGTTAGTGCGTTACAAACCGGGCAGATCGCTGGCGCTGGGCTAGATGTTTATGAATTCGAACCGAAAGTGCCGGATGCGCTGGTCGCGATGGAAAACGTGACGCTGCTTCCACATTTGGGTACGGCGGCGCTCGACGTGCGCACGGCGATGGGCATGATGGCGGTTGATAACGCAATTGCGTTTGCGGATGGGAAGCCGCTGCCGAATTCCGTTTAGAGCCGCCCCCAAAGGTCGTACTCGCCAGCCTCATCCACTTCGACCGAGACAATCTCGCCGACAGAGAGGCCCTCTGTACCGTCGTCGATGAACAGGTTTCCATCGATCTCGGGCGCGTCGGCCTTTGTCCGGCAGGTGGCAATGCCTTCGGCGTCGATTTCGTCAATAATGACGTCCATGCGTGTGCCCACTTTGGCGGCCAGCTTGGCTTCTGAAATGGCCTGCGCCTTGGCCATGAAGCGCTCCCACCGGTCGTGCTTGACTTCGTCTGGCACGTGATCCGGCAGCGCGTTCGACCGAGCGCCGTCGACATTTTCGTACTGAAAGCACCCGACACGGTCGAGCTGCGCTTCGTCCATCCAGTCGAGAAGCGTTTGAAACTCGGCCTCGGTTTCGCCAGGGTAGCCGACAATGAAAGTCGAGCGAAGCGTGATGTCGGGACACACTGCGCGCCATGCGGTGATTTCATCCAAAGTGCGCGCGGCAGCAGCGGGGCGGGCCATTCGTTTGAGCGTATCGGGGTGAGCGTGCTGGAACGGAATGTCGAGGTAAGGCAGCACCAGACCCTCGGCCATCAAGGGCACGAGATCGCGCACGTGCGGGTAGGGGTAAACGTAATGCATCCTCACCCAAGCGCCGAGTTGACCTAGATCGCGGGCCAGTGACAGGATCGGGAACTTTTCGTTGCGGTCTTTCCAGTCAGTGCCATAGGCCGACGTGTCTTGCGAAATGATCAGCAATTCGCGCACGCCGTTTTCAACCAGCTTTTCCGCCTCTCGCAGCACAGCTTTGGCAGGGCGGGAGGTCAGCAATCCGCGCATGTCGGGGATGATGCAGAACTTGCACTTGTGGTTACAGCCTTCGGAGATCTTCAGATAGCTGTAGTGGCGCGGCGTCAGTTTGACGCCGGACGCGGGCAAAAGATCGATGAAGGGGTCGGGCGCTGGCGGCACGGCGACATGAACGGCATCCAGAACCTGCTCGTACTGATGTGGGCCGGTGACGGCGAGCACTTTTGGGTGTGCGCCAGTGATGTATTCGGGCTCCGCGCCCAGACAGCCCGTGACAATCACTTTGCCGTTTTCGTCCAACGCCTCGCCAATTGCCTCAAGGCTTTCGGCCTTGGCGCTGTCCAGAAACCCGCATGTGTTCACGATAACTGCATCCGCACCGGAATAATCGGGCGAAATCCCATAACCTTCTGCGCGCAGCCGGGTCAGGATGCGCTCACTGTCAACGAGTGCTTTAGGGCAGCCCAGTGACACCATCCCGATGGTGGGTTGGCCGGAGCGGGGCGTGTCAGTGATCCGGGCGGATGGTGCCAGATCGGGGCGCAGGGAAGGCGGGTTCTGAGACATGCGCGGCGTATAGAGTTTTCATTGCAGGCAGGGAAGGGCTTGCGTCGCCCCTGCGGGAGAAAGACAGTACGACTGTGCGTCTTAGGAAAGCGAAACCGATTAAAACCGCAACTCTGTCTCGAAACCTCTCGCTGTTGCCTTGGCTGAAATTTTCGCAAAGCCTGATCTTCTGGCAGGCAACTTGGTTTCTGTATCTTCAAGACACGTTGTCAGCCGCCGAAGCGGTTTTACTCTACGCGATTTATGATGTGGGCACGACCGTGTTCGAGGTGCCATCAGGTTACTTGTCAGACCGGATCGGGCGTCGTGTGACGCTGATCGGCTCTGCGATCTTTGGCACCTGCGCCATGTTCTTTTTCGCCACAAGTACGCAGTTTGCAGGGTTTGTTGTCGCACAACTCCTGATGGGCGCGTCCATCGCATTTGCGTCCGGCACCGACAGCGCGTTGCTTTACGAAACGCTTGAGGCCGAAGGCCGCACGGATGAGGTTGAGGCGTTTGAGTTGCGCTTATGGCGTTTCACGTTTGCCGCCCTCATGGCCTCGGCTGTGACAGGTGGTTTGATGGCCCGTTGGGTGCCTGTGCTGCCATTTGTGGCCAGCGGTTTGTCGTTTGTCGCAATGCTCATCTTGGCGGTTATGCTGCGCGATGGTGGCAAGCAGGAAAACGACATAGTTGCGGCAATGCCGATTGTTCCGGCGCTAAAGCAAGCGTTCCAACAGCCGGTTTTATTGTGGCTCTTTGCGTTAAGCGTCGTGATGTACGGCTTTTCCCACGTGCCTTTCGTGTTCGGCCAGCCGTTTATACTGGAGGCTTTGGCGCGGGTGGGCTTGTCGGGTGAAGCGCCTTTGGTCAGCGGTTTGGTCACAACGCTGATGATGGCACTCTCTGTCGCTGCGTCCTTTGCCGCGCCTTGGCTGCGCAATCGATTTGGCCTCGCCGCCACACTGCTTTTTGCCTTTGGCATCCAAATCGGGCTGTGCGCCGTGCTTTCATTGTCTGACAGCCTGTTCGCTATCGCGATCCTGTTTCTGCGTATGGTGCCGGATTCGCTGTCTCGGCCGTTCATACTCGCGCGCAGTCAGCCGCTTTTGACCGATGGAATGCGCGCGACCTACCTGTCTCTGCAAAGCTTTTGCGGGCGCGTGTTGTTCGCAAGCAGCCTTTGGCTGGCATCCCGCAATGTCGCGGATGTCGGTGACATGTCCTATGATGATCTTGCGAAAGTGCTGGCCAGCTACGCCGCCATTGGCATAGCCATTTGGCTTTTGTTATGGCTGTGGTCCCGACGTGTGGGCTTGGAATGACGTTTTTTACCAGATGGTAAAAAGCGGGCCGAAGCCCGCTTTTGAATTCCGTTAGTTCGATACCTGCTCCCGAAGGATCGAGGCCGTCAAAGAGATCAGAAGGTAGATCCCCGAGAACACCAGGAAGGTTAGCAGCGTGTTTTCAAACGCGCGCGGGTAACTCGGGTCCTGGCTGGGGAGCGGGTAAACCGATGTGGTGAGGTACCGCGCCTGACTGTCCGCATCGCGGCTGGCTTGGTCCAACCGCTCTAATGCAGCAGACAGCATCATGTCGCGGGTTGCCAGATCGGCCTCGGCCAACTGGATTTGCACCGCAGTTTCGGCCAGCGAGCCCGCGCCGTCTTGTTCAGCAGTCATCTCTGCATTGATCTCAACCTTCAGCGCTTCCAAGCGGCGAATGTCGGCCCGCACACCGTCAACCCGGCTTTGGTTCGGGCGCGCATTGTCGAGCAGTGCCTGAAGCTGCAGGCCCTTTTCCTGCAACTGTGTTTCAACACTTTCGACCCGTGCTTGCAGCGATCCGATCCGAGCGCGGGGATCAAGGACAGAGCTTTCCTGCTGCAACCTCACCAGCTTTTCCTGTGCGATGCGACGGGCTGCTTCGGCTTCTTCCAAACCTGCAGCGGCATCCTTCACAGCATTTTCGCGTTTGCGGGCAGAAAGATTGTCGACTCGTTCTTCGGCATAGCCAATCAAGACCGTCGAAAAATCGGTGGCGACCTGAGGGTTGGCCGCTGCGATTTCCATGCGGATCACACCCTCGGTCGGGTCGTACCCGATCTGCACGTACTTTTTGTAAAGCTTGTACATGTCTTCGGCCGTTGCGTCGGGTTCCAACCGGCGCAGCGGGTCAATCCAGTCTTGCGAAAAATGCGCCCTGAACCCTTTGTCGGCATCGAGCCGCAACATTGCATCTTTGGACGTCAAATAGCTTTGAACGGCAATCGCATCCTGGTTGGTTGCGAACTGCGTGCCCGAGAACAAACCGCCGATTCCGCCACCGCCGGTTTCCGCCTTGAGGATCAGGAATTCAGATTTCGAGGCGTACATCGGTGTTGCGACGCTGAAAAAGTACCAGCCCGCGACAAGTGTCGGGAAAAAGACAAAAGCCGCGAGGCGTGTGAACAGCAACCGCAACCGCCGGTTCCGACGGCGCGCCATGTCTTTCTGAATGACCTGGATTTCCTGCATACGACGCTCGGCCGGAGACCGTTCGTCCTTTGCGGGCAGGTTTCTGACACCACCTTCTACGGATTGCGGGAGTTGAGCCTTGGGTTGCGGCGCTGCCGGGTTTGCCTGACGCTCCGCTTTGTTTTTTGCGGGCACCATCAGGTCTAGCGCGTTCTCGCGCTGGAACGGGTCGATCCCCTTGAGCCGAAGCAGGTAGACCGCCTCAAAGTCCGAATTGGGCGACAACCCGTTTTTCTGAGCAATCCGTCGCGCCATGCGCAACTGACGGCCTGTCAGACCTTCCTGCTTAATCGCAGCGAGCGCCTGTTCAACGCCGCCATCAGCGGGCCGCTCAATCCGCGGTGCACGCGCCGCATGAGATTGCGCCGTGTCGGGGTTCGGATGCCCTGCTGGTGCCATCCCACCGGGTGCTGGTGCGGATGCGCTGCGCTTGATGCGAAAGCGCTTAGCCTTGGGTTTCGTAGTCATAGAGCTGTTTCGCTTCTTCCAAGGAGTCAAACATGTGCAATTTGCCGTCCATCAAGACAGCCGCCTTGCTGGCAAATCGCGCAAGGGTTTCGGGCTGATGGGACACGATGATCATCGTTGTCGTGCGCAACCGTTCGGCCAGGATATCCCCTGCTTTCTGGTTGAATTTCACGTCTGTATAAGTCGGCATCCCCTCGTCCACGAGGTAGATGTCGAAATCCAGCGCCAGCATCAGCGCAAACGTGAACCGTGCTTTCATACCCGATGAATAGGTGCCGAGCGGTTGATCGAAATACTCGCCCAGATCGCAGAGCCACCGGCAATAGGCCTCAACATAGTCCGGGTCGATGCCGTAAAGCCGAGCAATAAAGCGCGAGTTTTCCATGGCGGAGTGTTTCGGCACAACGCCACCCATGAACCCGAGCGGGAAAGACACGCGGCAATTCTTGCGGATCTCACCTTCATCCGGTTTTTCAAGCCCGGCCATCATTTTCACAAGGGTCGTTTTGCCAGTGCCATTCGGAGCCAGAATGCCAAGTGATTGACCCAATTCGACGCGAAACGACGCCCGGTCGAGGATCACCTTGCGGTGCGAGCCCGTCCAAAATGATTTGCTGACGCCGTCGAATTCCAGCATGGAACCCCCGATTCACATCCGTACAGCCATTGCACGGTATGGTTTCCGAATGGTTTAGATTTCGACTTGGGCTGGATTGTGACCAATCCTAAGCAAATTCCGGGTATTGTTGCCCGACCCGTGGCACGTCGCATGTCGTATTCGACCGCAAATCTGAATAGCCCATTCGTAAGACTGAAAGACTGTCGGCGCGAATCGCGCGTTGCTTTGCGTCAGTTGATTTAAGCTTTATGGCAGGCCTTTGTGCGAAAGACGCTTCCCATACCTTGCCCGCATATACCTTGTGCAAAGCAAGGGGCGTCGGCGCAGGATTGTGGCGTTCGCCGTTCAGTGGAAAGCTGATGGTTGCAAAGCGATGCCCAAAGCGCTTTAGTCGTGCCGGATAAGCGGAAAAAATCCGCAGCGACAGACAGGGAGTGCATTTTTGCCCGACACGTCACACCATGACGCGTTCGTAGAATTTGAACGTGTGCAAAAGAGCTACGACGGCGTTCAGCTTGTCGTAAAAGACCTCAACCTGACAATGCCAAAGGGCGAGTTTCTGACGATGCTTGGGCCCTCGGGGTCTGGCAAAACTACCTGCCTGATGATGCTTGCGGGGTTCGAGACGGCCACGCACGGGGATATCCGGCTTGATGGGCAGCCCATTAACAATATCCCACCGCACAAGCGCGGCATTGGCATGGTGTTTCAGAACTACGCGCTCTTTCCGCACATGACGATTGCCGAAAACCTCAGCTTTCCGCTTGAGGTGCGAAAGATGGGCAAGTCTGATCGCGAGGCCAAGGTGAAACGCGCTCTCGACATGGTGGAAATGGGGGCCTTCGGGGGCCGCCGCCCGGCGCAGCTGTCTGGTGGTCAGCAGCAGCGGATCGCGCTGGCGCGGGCCTTGGTCTTTGAACCCGAACTGGTTCTGATGGACGAACCATTGGGTGCTTTGGACAAGCAGCTTCGCGAAAAGATGCAGTTTGAGATCACGCACCTTGCCCACCGTCTTGGTATCACCGTGGTCTACGTGACCCACGACCAGACCGAAGCGCTGACAATGTCGGATCGCGTGGCGGTGTTTGATGACGGTCGTATTCAGCAGCTTGCGCCGCCGGATGAGCTTTACGAAAAACCGCAAAACAGTTTCGTGGCGCAATTCATCGGTGAAAACAACACGTTGGAAGGCACCGTGCGCGAGATCAAAGGCGATCATTGTGTTGTCCAACTGGACGCCGGTGACCTGATTGATGCGATGCCAGTCAATGTGAGCGCGGTCGGCGAGCGTACGCGTGTGTCGATCAGACCAGAGCGCGTGGAGTTCAACAAGGACCGCTTGCAAGAGGGCGCACACACGCTGAAAGCCGAAGTGCTTGAGTTCATCTACATGGGCGACATCTTCCGCACGCGGCTCAAAGTTGCTGGTAATGATGAGTTCATCATCAAAACCCGCAACGCGCCTGATCAGGTGCGGCTTGAACCCGGCGCTCAGATTGAAATTGGCTGGCTGCCCGAAGACTGCCGCGCCTTGGACGCCCAGCAATAGTGGAATTGGCACGTCGCCGTAGGAAGGCGACGTGCCATCACCGGTGCAGGTTGGTCGGCCCGCCAATCTACGCCCAGTGTAAAAAGCGGGCCGACATGGGAGAATACACATGAAACTATCGAAAACACTTTTGGCGACCAGCGCTCTGACCGTTGCCGCCGCGGGTGCTTACGCTGCTGGTCACGGTATGGCCGACAGCATGACGCTCGTCAGCTGGGGAGGTGCCTACCAGTCGTCGCAGCACAAGGCGTATGTTGAGCCATACCTCGCCATGAACGACGGCCTGAGCGCCACATGGGACGAAAGCTCTGCCGAAGCCGTGGCAAAGCTGCGCGCGATGAACGAAGCGGGCAACATCACCTGGGATCTGGTTGACGTTGTCGCGGCTGACGCGATCCGTCTGTGTGACGAAGGCCTGGCACTTGAAGTCGACCACGACGAAGTGCTCGCAGCCGCGCCTGACGGCACAAGCGCGAGCGATGACTTTGGCGATCTGATCGTCTCGGACTGCTTCATTCCGCAGATCGTTTACTCCACAACCTTCGGCTACCGCACCGACATGGTACCAGAAGGCGTTGATGCGCCGTCCGAAATCTGCTCGGTCTTCGACCTTGAGACATACCCGGGCAAGCGCGCGCTCGAAAAGCGCCCGATCAACAACATGGAATGGGCCCTGCTCTGTGACGGCGTTGCCAAGGAAGACGTCTATGACGTTCTGGAAACCGACGAAGGTCAGGACCAGGCGCTTGCTAAGCTCGATACCATCAAAGACGAAGTGATCTGGTGGTCTGCCGGTGCGGACACGCCGCAGCTGCTGGCGGATGGCGAAATCTTCATGGGTTCCACCTATAACGGCCGCCTGTTCAGCGTCATCGAAGAACAGAAGCAGCC
>CAZCOX010000039.1:14648-18065 GCA_964500115.1 uncultured Rhodobacterales bacterium | reverse complement strand
GAAAGCCTGGTCCGATGTCAGCTCCCAAGCAGGGTTGTCCCGCTCCACCACCGGTCGTGTGGCGACATGTGCTTCGATCGCGATATCATTGTTCAACAGCTTGCTGACTTCGCGAACGGCGTACGCGACATCGATCAGAAGTTGCGTTGGCGTTGCGCCATCCGTGAACAAAGGCTCGTTCGGCGTGTCGAAGAACTCCAGCACATAGCCTTCATCGGTGACGCGGGTCACGACATGCCTGCGCCAGTTGTCGTCTTCCATGCTTTCGCCGCCAAGCCCGAGAAGGATGTCGTCAACCTTTTCAAAATCCGCGTTTTGGCCATCGGAATCGCGCTCGGACTCGTGCATCGAACTTGCACCGACGCCAGTTTGCGGAAGTACATCCTCGGCGAAAACCGAGTCGCCCATGAACATGCCGTCTGATCCGCTGGACAATCTGCTGATCGGGGCGGTTGGGCTAAAGTAATCCGAGATGCCCTTGCGCTGCTTTTCTGTTGTCGCATTCAACAGCCACATCAGCATAAAGAACGCCATCATCGCGGTTACGAAATCGGCATACGCAACCTTCCAGGCACCGCCATGATGCCCGTCTTCGACAATGATTTTCTTACGCTTGATGACTGGCGCGACATTTCTGTCGGACGCCATACCCTACCTTTCCATTCGCCCCGCCGAATAGCTATCAAGTGAGTGTAAACTGTGGCTTAACACTTAAAAGGCGATGTGTTTTGCCGACGGGTAAGGGAGTTTGTGATGGAGATCGACAGGCTGGATCATCTGGTGCTGACCGTGCGGTCCATCACGGAGACCGTTGCCTTTTACGAACGAGCCTTGGGGATGAAATCTGTCGCCTTTGGCGCGGGCCGTGTCGCGCTCACATTCGGTCAGCAAAAGATCAATTTGCACGAGGCTGGGCGCGAGTTTGAGCCAAAAGCGCAAACCCCAACACCGGGAAGCGCCGATCTCTGTTTTATTCTGACAGTGACACTGGACGATGCCATCGCGCATCTCAACACGCAGACCATCGAGATCTTGGAAGGCCCCGTCGCACGGACCGGTGCCACCGGGCCGGTCACATCGATCTATATTCGCGACCCTGATCTCAATTTGATCGAGCTGTCTGTCTATGACGCATAAAGCCTGCGCAAAAGCAGCGGGGTTAGATACATCGGGATCTGATAGCACCCGATAAAGATCAAGAGCGGCCCCGTCACCTCCGGTGGCAGAGCGATCAGAAAAAGTGCGATGTTTCGGTTTCCCGCGATCATGCCAACAGCGGGTGCGATCTCAGGCTTCAAACGCCGGCAAACCAGAAAGGCCACGATCTGCAGACCGAAATTCAGGAAAAACACGCAAGCTGCCCAAATCGCGAGTGTACCCGGGTCAGACCGTAACAAAGGGCCGATCTCTGACATCAGACCAACCACGATGATGGCCAGAGCTATCGCGGCGACCCCATCAAGGTTTTTCTGAGCATCGGGTGAAAGGTCGCGCGCAAACAGGTGGCGCAAGGCAAATCCAAGCCCTGTTGCGGCGAGGATCACCATGATCAAACGCGCGGTTGCCTCAAACGCGACAGTGCTGTCAGAGAACGGCAACAACGCGAGCGTTGGCAAAGCGGTCACGGGAAACAACGCGGTTCCAATCACCAAGATACGCATGGCATCGTCAGGTCTTTGCCCGATCATGATCAGAAAATTCGGCGTGCCGGTCACTGATGGTGCACACAGCATCAGCGCAACGGCCAATGCGAACGGGTAATCGAGCACGTCAAACCAGAGAAACATGCCGGTGGCGGCCAACGGCAGAGCCAATTGCAATACGAGCACGGCCGTTACCGTCGATCCGATTTGCGTCAATCGCCCAAAAGCGGCCGTTGGGCCAATGCGCAAAGCGGTCAGAAACAGCAGCGACGCCACAAGGTGTGGCAGGTATGCGCGCAGCACTTCTGCAAGGTTCGGAAGGGCGACGCCAACCAGCAAACCCGCGACAAGGCACCACCGGCCATGGCGCGCAATGCGATGGAGCAAGGTCACGAATATCGCTGTGGGGCGTATGGCGTAAGGTCAAGGTTTGGCGGCTGGTCCGATATCAGCCCCGCAATAAGCCGTCCCGTTTTTGGCCCGGCTGTGAGACCAATATGCTGGTGCCCAAAGGCGGCAAATACACCGGTCTTTCGAATTTCCCCGATCAGTGGCAGGCTGTCGGTCGTCGCAGGGCGATGGCCCATCCACGTTTCTTCAACGTCGAAGGATAGGTTTGGAAACGCCCTCCGCACCTGACGCCTCAACAACGCAAACGGCTCTTCCGACGGGCCCGCTTCCAAGCCGCCAAACTCCACAATCCCAGCACAGCGCAGACCCGCCTTCATTGGCGTTGTCACAAACTTGCCGGTTGTGATCATCGTCGGGCGCTGCGGCCCGCCAACGGCATCTTTCATCACGATGTGATACCCGCGTTCGGTATCGTAAGGCATGTTGATACCCAGTTTTTTCATCAGCGATTTCGACCACGCGCCAGAGGCCAGCACAACGCTATCGCAGTCAAAAGCTCCCTGATCCGTCATCACCTGCGGCGCCGCACCATCAGACGCCGAGATGTCTTCGACGTTTGCCTGAAAAATGCGCCCGCCCATCGCTTCAAACTCCTCGGCCAGTGCGCCAACATACCCACCGGGGTCGATCACATATCCATGGTCTTTGACGACCGCGAGGCACTTCAAATCGGGGCCGTAATTGGGATCATACTCCTGAACGGCCCCGCCTTCGATCACTGTCGGGACAAACCCGGCATCGCGGCGACGATCCCAGCTGTAACGCTCCTTTTCAAATGCCGCGCGAGAGGGGTAGGCAAAAATGTAATCGCTTAGCGTCACAAATTCCCGCGCGCGCAACCCGTCCGTCAACGCCAGATGCTGTGATACAGCATCGCCCGTGATGTCGCTCAACGCCGCACTGATGCGCCGCGTGTCCGCATCATTTGCATGACTGACGTACCGCACGAGCCAAGGCAGCAGCTTGGGCAGATACGGCCACCGCAAAAACAAAGGTTCGTCTTTGTCAAACAGCATTTTCGGCGCTTTGCGCAACAATCCGGGCGTCGTAACGGGCACCATCGCACAGGCCGCCAAAAGACCCGCGTTTCCATAAGATGCGGCCTGCCCTGGTGGCAGTCGATCGATCACAGTCACCGTCTGACCCATCCGGGTCAGCCAGACCGCGGTAGACACCCCGACGATCCCCGCACCGATCACAACCACATGTTTGGTCATTACGCCCCTGCCGTTCCGCACGATTTTGCGGCACGTTGCCATGGTTCCACGGAAAGAAACAGCGAATGATGCTGCAACATCCACTTCTGCTTGAAAGGATTGGTAGGTGACGCATGTTGTTGAGGCAGGAGGGTTCGCCATGCGTT
>CAZCOX010000039.1:12372-14548 GCA_964500115.1 uncultured Rhodobacterales bacterium | reverse complement strand
TGAAAGGATTGGTAGGTGACGCATGTTGTTGAGGCAGGAGGGTTCGCCATGCGTTTATCACACCTCACCGCTTTATCTGTTGCCGCCTGTCTCGCGTTGCCAGCAATGGCGCAGTCCGAGATTTACCATCGGGAAACGATCCCAAATTTCCGCGCCGTCAGCATCGCCTATGATGCGCAGGTTTGCGGCATCTGGGTCGCAAATGAGAGCCGTGAAATTGTTCTGCTCAACACATTGGGCAAAGAGTTGCGCCGCTTCGAAACCGGTTTGACCGTAACCCGCAGCGTGACCGTCGAAGAAGGTGGCATCCTTGTTGCCAACGGATGGGGCGAGTTCCGCCGCTTTGATCGCGACGGTCGGGCGATTGACGATGCGTTCCGGCTCAGCGACACACTCTACGATACCGAAGGGTTGCACCGTGACGCCGATGGAAGCTTTCTGGTGGTTGAGGACGACCCATCGCGCCTGCTCAGGATCGCACCCAATGGAGATGTCCTGATGGAGCTGTTCGGCGACACGTTTGATCCGCCGATGGTCGAACCACAAGGTGTCGCCCGCGACCCGTATTCCGGCAACATCCTTGTGGTGGACGACAACGAAGGGCTGAATGCGCTCTTTGAACTCGCCCCGGATGGTCGGGTAATTGCAATCGAACCGCTGTCAGAGTTCGGGCGCGATGCCGAAGGCGTTGCGCTGCAGCCGGAAACCGGAACGCTCTATATAGGATTTGATGGCGGGCAAGCACTGGCCATTTTCGACTGGATTCCAACCGAGATCACCATCGACACGCCATTAGAGCGTGGACCGGATTGCGCCTATTCCTGATCACATGAAAAAGGCCCGCACCGGGGTCGGTACGGGCCGTTTGGTCACGAAACCAAGTCAGGTGTCAGAGACCCCACTTCGCGGCGGTTTCCTGAAAGAAACCTTGCGCCTTGCGCAATTCGATCCAGCTGTTCACGTAGTTGATCCAAACCTGATCGCCCTGCGGCAACAGCATGGCAATCGGTGTTGGCGCGCGCGGCGCGTCAACGGAGATCTGACGTACGTTCGGGAACTTTTCGATCAACGTCGATCCTTCAATGTTCGACGTTACAAACACATCGGCACGCCCTGCCAGAACTTCCTGGTACCCGCGCGCAGGCGCTTCAACGACGGTGATTTCGGAGTCGGCAAACCACTCGCGGACCAGTTTTTCAAAGGTTGTGCCAAGCGTTGTGGCGACTTTCACATCTGCCATATTGATCGAGTCCCACCCGTCAAACCGCGACAGCTTGTCGTCGGTTGTAAACGGCAGAATCTCGACAGAGATATAGCTGTCAGAATAGCCAGCCGCCTTCAGGCGCGCCGGACTGATCGAGGCCGAACCGGTCATGTGGTAATTGCCCGCAACCACGCCATTCACCAGCGTTTTCCAGTCTGTCGGCACAAACTCAAGCTCGACCCCAAGGTCTTCCGCAAGTTTGGTCATGACGTCGATGTCATAGCCTTTGTACGAATTGGTCGCCGGGTCGCGCACCGACATCGGGTTCCAGTCGCCAGTTGTGCCAACTTTCAGAACACCGTCGCTCAGAATTTCGTTCAACGCGGACTGCGCGCTGGCAGAACTGGCGATCAGGCCAATGGCCAGACTGACGGCCAAGCCAATAGACTTAAAGAATTTCATGAGTTTCCCCTGTTGCTGTCTCGCGCACAACCGCGCAAGTTATGTCTTGGTGCTGCGTATGTTGGGGCGATTTTTCCCAAAGGCAACAGTCGCCTAAGCTAACAGGACAGAAAGGTCTGGTCCACATGCAAAGCCCCCAACCCGTGATCACAATTCGGGACCTGAACAAATGGTTCGGCGAATACCACGCGCTGAAAGACATCAATCTTGACGTGTCTTTGGGCGAACGCATCGTCGTCTGTGGCCCGTCCGGGTCGGGCAAATCGACGTTGATCCGCTGTGTGAACTCGCTTGAAGAGCACGACCATGGCGAAATCATCGTCGAAGGTATCAAACTCACCGATGTCAAAGCGGCCGAGGCCATTCGTGCCGAGGTCGGTATGGTCTTCCAGCAGTTCAATCTTTTCCCGCATCTCAGCATCCTCGACAATCTGACCCTTGGCCCCATCAAGGCGCGCGGGCTTAGCCGCAAAGAGGCCGAGGCACGCGCGATGAAATACCTCGAACGCG
>CAZCOX010000039.1:4572-12272 GCA_964500115.1 uncultured Rhodobacterales bacterium | reverse complement strand
CGCGGGCTTAGCCGCAAAGAGGCCGAGGCACGCGCGATGAAATACCTCGAACGCGTCCGCATCCCGGATCAGGCGCACAAACGCCCCAAAGAGCTGTCGGGCGGACAACAGCAACGCGTCGCGATTGCCCGGTCTTTGTGCATGGAGCCCAAGATCATGCTCTTTGACGAACCCACATCCGCCCTCGACCCCGAGATGATCGCCGAAGTGCTCGACGTGATCATCGACCTGGCCGAGGAAGGTATGACCATGATTGTTGTCACTCACGAAATGGGTTTCGCCCGCAAGGCCGCGGACCGCATGATCTTTATGGATCAGGGCCAGATTATCGAAACAGGGACGCCAGAAGACTTCTTCGAAGCCCCCAAATCGGAACGCTGCAAGCTGTTCCTCAGCCAAATCCTTCAGCACTGAGGCGCGCTATGAAAACGAGAACCTTCTTCGCCCTTGGTGCTGTTTTGCTGCTCGCAGGGTGCGGCGCATCCGGGAACTGGGGCTGGTACGTTATCGACCCGTCGACCACCGCCGGCCAAAACAACATCCGCTTCCTCATCGGCGGCTTCTGGGCCACAATATCCCTGTCGCTGATTGCCGCTGCCCTGTCGATGACCATCGGTTTGCTGGTCGCCCTGCCGGGCATGTCCACCAATCGATGGGTGCGCCTGCCGTCGCGCATCTATATCGAATTTGTGCGCTCTATCCCGCTCCTACCCATGCTCTTCTGGGTGTTCTACGGCCTGCCAGTTGTCTTGAAATCCATCGGCATCAACGTCAGCATCGATGCCTTCTGGGGCGCGATTATCACGCTCGCCATTTCAGACAGCGCATTTACAGCAGAGATTTACCGCTCCGGCATCCAGTCGATCAACAAAGGCCAGACAGAGGCAGCCAAAACCGTTGGCCTCAACTACCGCCAAACTATGCGCTACGTGATCCTCCCTCAGGCGATCAAACGTATCCTGCCGCCACTTGCAAACCAATTCATCTACATCGTCAAAATGTCAGCATTTGCCTCTGTCATCGGCATGCAGGAACTCACCCGTCGCGCCAATGAACTGGTGGTGACCGAGTATCGACCGCTGGAAATCTACACGCTGCTGATCCTCGAATACCTTGTTCTGGTTCTGATCATCAGCTTCTTTGTCCGCTGGCTCGAACGCAAAATGGGCGCCGACGAAAGCCGCTAACGTCAAAAGGAAAATACATGTCCTGGAAAAGCTTCATGAACGAAACCGTCGCCCGGATCGGCACCCTGCAAAAGGAAGCTCCCGGCATGTTTGACGGGTTCAACACCATGTCGAAAGCGGCCAAACGCAACGGCGCCTTGGACGAGAAAACCAAGGAACTCATCGCGCTGGGCATTGCCATCTCAACCCGTTGCGACAGTTGCATCGCGTTTCACACCAAATCGCTGGTGCGTTTAGGCACGACACGCGAGGAACTCTGCGAGGCCCTTGAGATGATCGGCTACATGGGTGGCGGCCCGTCGATTGCCTACGGCGCGAAAGCGCTCGAAGCGTATGACGAATTCAGCGCAGGCGGTTAAGCAAGCGAAGCGATGCGTACCCATCCGGCACCGCGCCCACAGATTGCTGAAACGCCCGCACAGCGTTGATGGTCAGCGGGCCGATCTTGCCGTCGATCTTTTTGGTATCGAACCCTTTCGCGGTCAGCCTGCGCTGCAATTCCGTGCGCTCATCAAAGGTCAGTGCCCGATCCCCGCGCGGCCAGTCCGACTGGATCGGTCCGGCGCCCGTGATCCGGTCACTCAGATGCCCGACCCCAATCACGTAGGCATCCGCTGTGTTGTATGTCTCGATCACATCGAAATTCTTGAAAATCAGAAACGCAGCACCTTCGGCTCCGGCGGGCAAAAGCACCGACGCTGACCCGTGATCCGCCACCGCCTTGCCGTCCAACCCGACAATCCCGACCTCGGCCCAGTGCGATGGCATCCGTTGAATGTCCCGATTGGCGAGGGTGTAGTCAAAACCGTCCGGCACAGTCACCTCGACACCCCAAGGCGCACCTTTGACCCAGCCGTTCTTTGCCAGATAGTTCGCGGTCGAGGCCAATGCATCCGCCGGATCATCCGACCAGATGTTGCGCTTTCCATCACCATCAAAATCCACCGCCAGCGATTGGTAAGACGACGGGATAAACTGCGTATGCCCCATGGCACCCGCCCAGCTGCCCGTAAAATTGGCTAGCGCCACATCACCGCTTTGCAAAATCCGCAGCGCGTCCAGCAACTGCGCCTCGAAAAACGCACTGCGCCGCGCGTCATAGGCAAGCGTGGCCAGCGAACCGATCACCGGGTTGGACCCGCGAAACGTGCCATAGGCCGATTCCAGCCCCCAGATGGCGACGATGACATCCTTGTCCACGCCATAGGCCGCTTCAATCCGTTCCAATAGCGCCGCGTTTTTGCGCAGCGCGGCTTTGCCGTTCGCAACGCGGGCATCGGATGCAGCGCTGTCTAGGTAATCCCAGATCGTTTTGGTGAACTCTGATTGGTTCCTGTCCCGGCGGATCACATCCGCATCGTATTTGGCCCCAGCAAACGCGCGGTCAAACACGTCCGCCGAAATCCCTTTCGCCAATGCGCGCGCGCGAAACCCTTTGATCCAGCCGTCAAACCCGGCTTGCGTTGAGGAAGGCACAACGGCAGCCGCGGCAGGGCGCAGAATGGGACGCAAGGAATTTTGCGGTGCCACAACCGACACCAAGGATACCGAACTGCGCGTCACGGCATCCGCATCCCGGCTCACCGGGCGTGTTGGTTGATCCACGGTTTGCGCCAAAGCCACCGTACCGCTCAATGCCGCCAAAACGCCTGCTATCACCCAATACCGCATGTCACATGATCCCGCTGCTCGTGCCCGTGTTTCCGGGCGTTGAGCCAAATCTACCCCGATTGTTTCCATTTGCGAAGCAATCAAAACCGGACCAAGCGATCTGTCGCCGCTTTCTCCAAACGCGCCAGGTAGGTTTTGAGCAGCGGCACACGTTCCGGTCGGAACGACGCATCGGTCACGCGCAGGGCCGTCATCCGGTCGAGCCGAAAGGCACGAAAGTCATCCCGCATCAGACACCACGCCATCAGGCAGTGGGACTGGTCGAACAGCATGACGCTCAGCGGCTTCACCTCCCGCGTGGTCGCAGCACCCGCCTTGTCGCGATAATCGAACGCCACAATCCGCTCATCCCAGCAGGCCTGCCGCAGCACTCCCGCATCAATCGTTGGCGCGGGTGGCGGGTTGAACCGATGCGCCACCAGCACAGCATGGCGCAACCGGTGCGCTTGCCGGTCAGGCAAACGCGCACGCAGCTTGTTCAGTGCCGATTGTGCCGCATCCGCCAGCGCAGGGTCTCCAACCGCAGCAACCTCACGCAGGCCCAGAACCAAGGCCTCCAACTCATCATCCTTGAACCCAAGCGGCGGCAAATGCGCGTCTTCGATCAGGGTATAGCCAAAACCCGCTTCACCATCGATCACCGCACCTAGCCCGCGCAATGTCTCGATATCGCGATAAAGCGTTCGCTCGGAAACGCCCGTTGCCTCCGCCAACTGCGCGGCGGTTGCGGGTGGCGGCAAACTGCGCAGCGCTTGCATCAATTGGAAAAGGCGATGAGTGCGGCTCATGGTGCACACACTGTGCACCATCCTGACAAAAATTGGCAGTAGGTCCGCGTAGATCAGAACCTGACATCACTTACCGGAGACACCGATGCTGACCCTGATCACATATCCCGAAGGCTTCAACGAACCGAGCCTCAGCCCTTTCTGCGTCAAATCCATGATCCAGCTCGACATGTCTGGTTTGGAGTGGCAACCGGAATACACCTGCAACCCGACCATTGCGCCGCTTGGTCGCCTCCCAGCATTACGAACACCCGAAGGCGTGTTGCCTGAATCAGGCTTCATCCAGACCTATCTGGAAGGGCAGGGAGCCGACTTCTACGCGGGCGTGTCCGCCAAAGACAAACGGCACGGCCACGCGCTGATCCGCATGATCGAAGAACACCTGCGCGTGGGCATCGCCTACGAACGCTGGTGCGTCGACGAAAACTGGGTGCACCTCATGCCTCTGGCTTTCGCAGGCATCCCAATGCCGCTCCGCCCAGCCGTTGCCAACATGGCGCGTCGTCAGGTTCGCGCCGGTCTCAAAGGTCATGGCATTGGCCGGATGTCCGAGGCGGAGCGGATGCGGTGCTTTGCCCCGGACCTTGAACTGCTCACCGATCACCTGTGGGAAACGCCGTACCTGCTCGGGAACAGCCCAACCGCGCCGGATACCATTGGCGTTCCGGTGCTCAGCATGATCGCAGGACTACCAAGCGACTCCGCGCTCCGCCGAGCCGTTCGCGGAAACGCAACGCTCATGGCCTACATCGAACGCGGGCGTGACGCGCTCTACCCCAAGTTTACCCCTGTCGCCGCCGCCGCGTGACCTTGCGCTTGGTTTTGGCATCTTTCCGTTTCGCCTTTGCGGCCTTGCGTTTGGGGCCGCCTTTGCCTGTTGGCCGACCCCGGCCCATGCGCCCTTTGCCAGAGCCGGACGGCAATTCTGCGTCTTCCAAAGTCAGCAATTCAAGACCAATGCCACCCGTCACCGGGGCTGCATCAATCAGCTTGACCGTCGCCTTCTGACCCAGCGTAATCAACGTTCCGGTATCCGCCCCCATCAGCGTCGCTGCGTCGCGGTCGAAGTGGAAGTACTCGTTCCCAAGGTTGCGCATCGGGATCAGCCCATCCGCACCAGTCTCATCGAGCTTCACAAAAACACCGAACTTGGCGATCCCGCTGATCCGCCCTGTGAATTCGGCACCCACACGGTCCGATAGAAACGCCGCCAGATACCTGTCGGTCGTGTCCCGCTCTGCCATCATCGACCGGCGTTCTGTGTCGCTGATATGCTGCGCCGTCTGTTCAAGTCGTTCGATATCCTGCGGTGTCAGCCCGTCATCGCCCCAGCCATGCGCCGTGATCAGTGCGCGATGCACGATCAGGTCCGCGTAGCGCCGGATGGGCGAGGTGAAATGCGCGTAGGTCTTAAGCGCCAACCCGAAATGTCCAAAGTTAGCCGGGTTGTAATAGGCCTGCGTCATCGACCGCAGTGTCGAGATATTGATCAACTCCGCATCGTCTGATCCCTCCGCTGCCTTGAGCAACTGGTTCAGATGTGCGGTCTTCAAAACCTGACCTTTGGCCAGCGTAAACCCGGCGGCCCCCGCTGTTTCGCGCAAGGAGTCCAGCTTTTCCGGCGGCGGTTCTTCATGCACCCGAAAGAGCAAGGGCGTCTTCTTGGCGATTAACGTCTCTGCGGCAGCCACATTGGCCAGAACCATGAACTCTTCGATCAGCTTATGCGCGTCGAACCGCTCGGCAAAATCGACAGACCTGACCGTGCCATCGTCATCCAGAACAATCTTGCGCTCCGGCAGGTCCAACTCCAAAGGTTGCCGCTCTGCCCGCGCTTTCTTCAACGCAGCATAGGCGGCGTATAAAGGCCGGATCACGTCAGACACAAACGGCGCGACCTTGTCGTTCGGGTCACCATCCATCGCCGCCTGCACTTCGGTATAGTTCAGCGACGCCGGTGACCGCATCAAGCCGCGCACAAACCGGTGCGACAGCTTTTGCCCCTTGGCGTCGATCACCATGCGCACCGCAATACAGGCGCGCGGCACACCTTCGTGCAGCGAACATAGATCACCCGACAATCGGTCCGGCAGCATCGGCACCACGCGGTCCGGGAAATAACTCGAATTTCCCCGCTTGCGTGCTTCCGCATCCAGCGCCGACCCGGGCGTCACATAATGCGCCACATCCGCAATCGCGACCCAGATAACAAAACCGCCCGCGTTCTTGGGGTCATCGTCGGCATGCGCGTAGCACGCATCATCATGATCGCGCGCATCCGCTGGGTCGATGGTGATCAGCGGCATCTCTCGCAGGTCTTCGCGCCCGCTCAGGCCTGCCGGTTTCATCCCGTCCGCTTCGGCAATCACATCGTCTGGGAAACTGTCAGGGATGCCATGCTGGTGGATGGCAATCAGCGAAACCGCACGCGGCGCAGAGGGGTCGCCTAACCGTTCAACGATCCGCGCGCGTGGCAATCCCATGCGCCCCGCAGGTCCGGCCTGCTCCGCCTCGACCAACTCGCCGTCTTTGGCACCACCAACCGCATCCGCCGCGACAACCCATTCCTTGTCCGAGCCTTTATCGACCGGCTTGATCCGCCCCCCGTCAGAGCCTTTCTTGAAAATCCCAACCACCTTGCGCGGGTTCGATCCAATCCGCCGGATCAGCCGCGCCTCGTAGTTGTGATCTTCTTCGTGCACCACCTGTAGCCGCGCGAGAATGCGGTCGCCTTCGCCCAAAGCAGGGTCTGACGCGCGCGGCACGATCAGAACAACCGGTTCCATCCCTTCGCCGTGCCACTCCAGGGGCCGCGCAAACAGATCACCATCAACCGTCGGTTCCTTGACCTGCAACACACTGACGGGCGGCAGCCGATCCGGGTCGCGATAGGTCTTCTTGCGCTTTTCCAGATGCCCTTCGGCCTCAAGCTCTTTCAAAATCCGCTTCAGGTCGATCCGCGCCGCCCCCTTGATGCCAAAGGCCTTCGCAATATCGCGTTTCGCAGTGAGGGTCGGGTTGGCGGATATCCATTCAAGAATATCGCCTTTGCTCGGCAATCTACTCATACATCCGGCGTAACACGCAGGCTCTCAGGTGTCGAAGCGCAATTCCATCATCCGGTGATCAATGCCCGCATCGTCAAAGACATCACCATAGGCGACAAAACCCAACCGTTCATAAAACCCAAGCGCATCCAATTGCGCCCCCAACGCGGCACGCATCACGCCGGGTGTCTTGCGAAGTTCGTCAAGACACGTGCGGACCAATGCAGTCCCCAGGCCGTTGCCCCGCGCCGCTTTTAACACCGCAACCCGCCCAATCTTTCCGGTATCGTCTTTGACAACAATCCGCGCTGTGCCCGTTGGCACGTCATCAACGCGACCCAAGAAATGCAGTGCCGTTGCATCGAGTTCATCGCGCTCCAATTCGACGGGTACGTTTTGCTCCACAACAAACACGTCGTACCGGATGGCCAGACAATCCGTCAGGTCCGTAACCTTGGAGACCTCAATGCTCATGCCGCGAAATAATCCTGCAAGATGCGCGTGTAGATCGATTTCAACTGCCCGATCTGCTCAACAGAAACACGCTCGTCCACTGCATGCATGGTCTGCCCCACCAACCCGAACTCGACCACCGGACAATGGTTTTTCACAAACCGCGCGTCCGAGGTGCCGCCAGTGGTAGACATCTCGGGAACGACACCCGTTTCCGCCTCAACCGCTTTTGCCACGAGATCAGAAAGCGGCCCAGGCGGCGTGATAAAGCTTTCGCCCGAGATCTTGACCTTGACCTCGGTTGTTGTCCCAAAAGCGGCGTCCACCGCCGCCGCCTCTTTCCGCAACCAGTCCGTCAAACCCGCACCCGTATGCGCATCGTTAAAGCGGATGTTCAGACAGGCGCGCGTTTCCGCCGGGATCACATTGGTTGCCTGATTGCCAGTGTCGATGGTCAGCACCGCAAGCGTGGACGGGTCGAAATGCTCTGTCCCCTCGTCCAGAACATGCGAGGACAACCGATCCATCAACCGCGCCATCGCAGGCATCGGGTT
>CAZCOX010000039.1:0-4472 GCA_964500115.1 uncultured Rhodobacterales bacterium | reverse complement strand
CTACCGCGATGGCCGAAGAGATTTTCGGCACCGGTGTCACAGTTGTCAGTGCCACATATACGGGCGACAGCCGCGCCTCCGGGACCTACGCGAATGGCGATGCACTCGCCCCGGGTGTCACGCCAGGCGACACCGGTGTCATCTTGTCAACGGGCCAGGCTACAGCGTTCACACGCAGTTCCGGTGACCCAAACGTCAGTTCCGCGACGACCACTTGGTCCTTTGGCCCAAACAACAACGCCGATTTCAACGCTGCAGCTGGCGCGAACACTTATGACGCGTCTTATCTCGACGTTGATTTCATCCCCGATGCCAGCTTCATGACCATCCGGTTCGTGTTCTCATCCGAAGAATACCCGGAATTCACGAATTCCATTTACCAGGATTTCGTCGGCGTTTGGGTCAACGGCCAGCAGGTTGAAATCATGCCGGGCGATGGTGACGTTGACCCGGCAAACCTGAATACAACCGACAACGTCAACCTGTTCAACGACAACACCGGCGACGATTACAACACCGAAATGGATGGCTTCACCGTCGCGCTCACAATGACGATGAACGTCAATCCCGGCGAGGTGAACTCGATCCGCATCGGCATCGCAGACGTGGCAGACTCAAGCTACGACTCGAACCTGCTCATTGCCGGGGACTCAATTCAAACCGGACTTGTCGCGCAGTCCAATACGCTGGACATGTATATCGACAAGACCAAAACCCTCGATGTCTTGTCCAACGACATCAACAACACCGGCGGTACGCTGACGATCACGCATATCAACGGCATTGCCGTCTCCGTCGGTGACAGCGTGACACTCACCACCGGGCAGGTTGTGTCACTCAACGCGGACGGCACGCTGTCTGTCACGTCGGACAGCGACTTCGAAACCGTCAACTTCACCTACGAGGTCGAAAGCTCGACAGGTGAAAAAGATGTCGGCTTTGTTACAGTCGCCACGGTCCCGTGCTTTGTCGCGGGCACGATGATCGAAACCGATGCAGGGCAACGCAAGGTCGAAGAGCTGAAACCGGGTGATCTTGTCTGGACCATGGACCACGGTCTGCAACCGCTCCGTTGGATCGGGCAACGTACCGTCGCAGCGCTTGGCAATTTCGCACCGGTATGCGTGACAGCTGGCACATTCGGCGACCACGCTAACCTCCTCCTGTCGCCGCAACACCGCATCCTCGTTCGCGATCCGCTTGCCGATCTGGTCTTTGGAACACCCGAAGTCCTCATCGCCGCCAAACACCTGATCAACGGGCAATCCGTCCAGTTGGTCGAGGGCGGCAGCGTCACGTACGTCCACCTGCTCTTTGACCAGCACGAGATTGTCATGGCCAACGGGCTGGCAACCGAAAGCTTCCTGCCCGGCCCACAAACGGTCGATGCCTTCGAAGACGACATCGTCAACGAAATCGCACAACTCTTTCCCGACCTCGATCTGGAAACGGGCGAAGGGTACGGCGATGCGGCCCGCCAGATCCTGAAAAAGCACGAAGCCCGCATGCTTTTTGGGAATGCCGCATGAGCTGGTTCGCACTTCTGAACTGCGGTCAACAAGACAGTTGGCTCCGCGAAGACGTCAGCGCAACCGCCACCGCGCGGCCAAATGCTTGCGTGCCCAAAGGCTCCATTGTTCTCGAAACACACCTGTCCCCGGATGCCCGCCCGCAAAGCCTCCTGTCCTACCGCCGCCGCGGCGCGCGCGAGACAAGCTTTTCGGTCATGTCCACGCCCCATGGCAGCGTCGTTCTGGTCATGGCGCAAGGCGACAGCATCGTGCACGAGGTGATCGAACGCGGGCGTGAAGCACGCACCGAAACGCTGCAGGTCACAGTCAGCTGGGACTACGCGAAATCCACTGGCCGTCTGGTCGTTGCCCGCCCCGAAACCGAACATGTAATCATCCGCCACTTCAAGATGACCCATGCACCACTCCTGTCTGATCTCCTCGCACTCGCGCGTCCACAGGGCCTGACCGAGATTGATCCTGACGTTATTTTCCTTGCCCTCTCAACCAGCATCGAACCTGTTGGTCCCATGCCAAGCCTCGCACCGTCCGTCCCGCTGGAAACACCACTCGGGCTACGCATGGCAGTCTCGCTCAAACAGGGCGACGTTGTCCGCGCAGCCAGTGGCAAACTGGTGCCCGTTCTCGAAACAGTGACACGCACGGTGCCCAGCCTCGGATCATTCCGCCCCGTTCGCCTCCGCGCACCTTATTTCGGTCTCAAGCAGGATGTCGTCGTCTCACGCCACCAGCGGCTTTTGGTGAGCGGGCCAGAGGTGGAATACCTCTTCGGGCGCGAACAGGTCTTGATCCCGGCCTCCGCACTGACCAATGGGTACGCCGGCCACTTCGAACCGGCCCCGCGATTTGCCACCTACCATCAGGTCTTGCTTCCGCACCATGATGCCATTCAAACGCCGGATGCAGCGCTTGAGACGCTCTATGTCGGTCGCATGCGACGGGACAAGACGCTCCTTGGCGCGTCGGTTCTGGGCGGTCTGTCAAAGGCGCTGCTGCCGGAACATCACCGCGCCGGATACCAGGTCTTGCGCGCCTTCGAAGCGATCTCTTTGGCCGAGGCCCGCGCAGCTTAAACGTCAGCCGTTAAAGAACGACGCCGCGCCGTTTTGATCGACCCGCAGCTTCGGACGGCCCAGTCGCTGCGCCAGTTTCGCCAAGGGTGAACCCAGCATAGAGCCGGTACAAATTGCGTCGCCTTGCTCATTGATCAAAACCAGATGCCCGGCGCGGAAGGCGATTTCGTACCCCTTTTTGCGCATCCGTTTCCGCAGATCATCCCAGCTTTGCGCCTGCTCGAAATGTCTCAGCAGAAACGTTCGCAGCAACATGACAGTCTCAGAGTCGAGGGGTGAAGGAAGCGTCACCGCTTCGGCTGCGTTGTGATGTACGGAATGCGCCGTCATCGGGGTCACCTGTGGTTGTACTCAAAACATACCTCAGCCTGCGAAGCGATTGCGGCAGCAGTTGGGCGGCAAAACCGCAACTGCAAAGGTGTGAACTTCACGCAACAGGTCGAAGCGTTTCGTGAACCCGTTCTGCACACGCAACACGCATCGCATCAGCATTGTGATCCGCTGTGCGGCAATTTATAGGGCCTCCCAACGCTGCCGCTCTAAACAGGATCACCACATGTCAAACGCTCAGCTTGAAACCGCCATCGAAGCCGCATGGGAGGCGCGCGATACGATCACGCCTGCCACCACCGGTGAAACCCGCGAAGCCATCGAAGACACGCTCAACGCGCTGGATGGCGGCAAACTGCGCGTCGCCGAAAAGCAAGCGGATGGCAGCTGGCATGTCAATCAATGGGCCAAGAAAGCGGTGCTTCTCGGGTTCCGCATCAAAGACATGGAACAGCAAGACGGCGGCCCGCAGGCTGGCGGCTGGTGGGACAAGGTCGATAGCAAATTCAAAGGCTGGGGTGACAATCAGTGGAAAGCCGCTGGCTTCCGCGCCGTGCCCAACTGCGTTGTCCGCAAGTCTGCCTTCATCGCGCCTGGCGTTGTTCTGATGCCATCTTTCGTCAACCTTGGCGCCTACGTGGATGAAGGCACCATGGTCGACACATGGGCGACTGTCGGCTCCTGTGCTCAGATCGGCAAAAACGTGCACCTCTCCGGCGGCGTCGGCATTGGTGGTGTCTTGGAGCCGATGCAAGCAGGCCCGACCATCATCGAAGACAACTGCTTCATCGGCGCGCGTTCCGAAGTTGTCGAAGGCTGTATCGTCCGCGAAGGTTCTGTGCTGGGCATGGGCGTCTTTATCGGCCAATCCACCAAGATTGTGGATCGCGAAACCGGCGAAGTGATGTATGGCGAGGTGCCACCATATTCCGTGGTCGTCGCGGGCAGCATGCCGTCCAAAAACAACATCAACCTCTACTGCGCGGTGATTGTGAAACGCGTAGACGAGCGGACGCGATCCAAAACAGGCATCAATGAGTTGCTGCGGGACTAATTTCCGCGACACGTCTCACGATTTTGTAGATGGCACCCACGACCTCGTGGGTGCCTTTTTTGCTTTCGCGCGCGAGCCGGATTTGGGAGGTCACACCATGACGATCAAAAGAATTAACGCAGAAGATGGGGCACCCGCTTTCGGTGCTTACGTTCAGGCGCTTGAGGTCACAAACACGACCCGCCGCGTCTATGTCAGCGGTCAAGCGCCGGTCACACCAGACGGTGAACTGCCAGACACTTTTTAGGGTCAGGCTGAAGCGGTTTGGAACAACATTCTTGCGCAGCTTCGTGCCGCAGATTTGGGGCCGGAGAATATCGTGAAAGCCACCACATTTCTTGTGGATCGCAAATATCGAGATGAAAATAGGGATATGCGCATGGCCATGCTGGGCGGGCACACCTTTGCACTGACGGTTGTTCTGGCCAGAATGTTCGAAGAGGGATGGCTGCTCGAAATCGAGGCGATCGCCGAAAAGTGACG
>CAZCOX010000038.1:12919-18072 GCA_964500115.1 uncultured Rhodobacterales bacterium | reverse complement strand
GCACCGCATCAGGCGGGCGCGGTGGAGGCTGTTGCATCGACGGGTGGGCAGTTGATGCCGCCGGTTATGGGGGCGGCGGCCTTTATCATGGCCGAGATTGTGGGCGTTCCCTACACCAGCGTAATGGCGGTCGCGATCTTGCCCGCACTGCTGTTTTTCTGTTCGGCCTTTTTCATCGTGCACCTACAAGCGGTGAAATCGGGGCTTGAGCCGTCGACCGAAGGCACCGGCGACACGCGGTCTTTGGGCCGCGTCTTGTGGGATGGCTTGCCCTTCATATCGGCGTTTGTCGCTTTGATCGCATTGATGCTGATGGGTTATTCGCCGTTCAAAGCGTCGCTGTGGGCGATGGCCGCGCTTTTGATCATGGACGTTCTGGTGCGCCGTAAGATCGATCTGGATTTTGTGCAACGGATCACCGGTGGTATCGCCGAAGGTGCGAAAGGGGTTGTCACCATCACTGCCGCCTGTGCCGCAGCCGGTATCATCGCGGGAACGCTGGGCATCACGGGGCTGGGTTCCAAGATCGCGTTGTTGATCGAAACAGCCTCGAACGGTTGGCTGTTTCTGGCGTTGGTGTTCACCATGATCACCTCAATCGTTCTTGGCATGGGTTTGCCCACAACAGCCGCCTATCTGATCCTCGCGACCGTTGTTGCGCCCGCGCTCGTAAAACTGGGCGTGCCGGTTCTTACGGCACATTTCTTTGTCTTCTACTACGGGTGTATTTCCACGATCACGCCGCCTGTAGCGCTGGCCGCCTATGTCGCCGGGGGCATCGCAGGTGCGGACATCAACAAGGTCGGTTGGACGGCTGCTGCTTACGCGATCACCAGTTTTGTTCTACCCTTCGCAATCGTCTTCGCGCCTGCGCTGACGATGCAAGGCACGCTGATCGAAAACGGTGTTGCCGTGGTCACCAGCTTTGCTGGCATCGGGGCGGTCGCCGTGGCGGTGATTGGATGCATGTCGCGCCCGCTTGGGCCAGTGATGCGCGTGGCGGCTGGTGCTGCCGGGGCCTGCCTTTTGTTCCAGGGTTGGCTCACCGCCGCCTTGGGCGTCGTTCTATTGGCTACGGTGTTTGTCCTTGACCGCCGTGGCACCTCTCAAATGCAGAAAGTCTGAACTATGGCACGAGAATTCCGCCGTGTGGTCACGGGGCATGATGAACACGGCAAAGCCATCGTCGTGAGCGATGAAACCGCTACCCAGTATCTGGAGCGCCCGAACCGGCCTGGCGTTCGCCTAACCAATTTCTGGATCGAGCGGGGCAGTCCTGCAGAATACGACGGGCCGACCGAGACCTGCACGGGCGAATTCGTTCTGCACCCGCCGCCCCTTGGGTCGACCTTTCGCTGCGTTGAGTTTCTGCCCGAAGACCCGGAGGTTTTGGCCAAGCTTGATGGCAAAACTGCCTTTGGCGAAATGGGGGCGAGCGCCAATATCGTGGAGGATGGGCGTCACCCCTTCATGCATCGCACGGACAGTCTCGACTACGCCATAGTCCTCACTGGCGAGATCTGGATGATGATGGACGAGGAAGAGGACGATCTGCTGCTGAAAGCGGGCGACGTTCTGATCCAACGCGGCAACAACCATGCGTGGTCCAATCGCGGGACAGAGCCGTGCGTCATTGCCTTTGTTCTGATCGATGGGGTCACGCAGCGCGATGCGCCGCCGGACGATGCAAAGGGCAAACCAAAACGCGGCTAAAATCGGCAAGGAGTTGCGCGGCGCAAAAACGCACAATCAATTTACCTCGCCCGAACTCGTATTCGGGGTGTGATCGATTATGTTTGAGACAACCCACAAAGACACTGATCGCGTTTACAGGAGACTTGCCATGACCATCCTGCATCCCAACCGCCGCAACGTCCTTGCCCTGACAGGCGCCGCCGCGTTGACGGCCGGCACCGGCCTCGTTGTTCCGGCCCGCGCCAATGGTCTCGCGCCGACACGCTCCATGCGCGGGGGGTCAAACAACTATCGTGCGGGCGCGCCGATTGTTGACCGGATCGGTGGTGGCGGGTTTTGGATGACGGGCACAGTCCGCCGCGCGGGCGATGGTGCACCATTGGCCGGGCAGCGCATTCAGGTCTGGGCGCACACGACCGAAGGGCACGAACGGGACGCGCGCAGTCACGGTGCGACCCTGACCGATGCGAACGGGGAGTTTCGCCTTGAGATGCCACAGATCGTGCCGGCCTTTGGGCAGGCGCATGGGCATCTGGCGTATGACAGCGGTGATTTCAAAACAGTGTTCTTGCGCCCCGTGATGGCCAGTTCCAAAGACAAAACGCTCGCCGCGCATTTCGTGCTAGAGTCTGCTTGAGCTTACATTCGGCGATGTTCAGATCATGGGCGATCGGCGCGGGTTTAATCCTCGCCATTGCTGTGCCTCTGGTTCTGGCCAGCTTTAGCCCGCTGCTGCAATGGCGTGACCCGATTTACATCGGGTCCGGACTCGCCGGAATACTGGCGATGGGATTGATGCTGGTCCAACCCGTGCTGGCCGCCGGTTATTTGAAGCAGTTTTCCCCGGTGACATCTCGGCATGTCCATCGCGTTGTTGGGATTGTACTGGTCCTGGCTGTCATGGGCCACGTTGTCGGATTATGGATAACCAGCCCGCCTGACGTCATAGACGTCTTGCTGTTCCGCTCACCAACGCCATTCTCCGTTTGGGGCGCACTGGCCATGTGGGCGCTTTTTGCAGCCGCACTATTTGCCTTGCTGCGAAAACCGTTGAAGGTTCCTCCGCGGATTTGGCGCAGGGGTCATGCTGCGCTGACATCCATAGCGATTGCGGGCACGGTTGTGCATGTCCTCTTGATCGAAGGCACGATGGAGCAAACGACCAAGATCATCCTGTCGGTCCTGGCCGTTGTTGTTGCGATCAAAGCAATGCTGGACCTGCGAATATTCCCACTGCGGCGTAGTTAGGGTTCTTCCCAAACCCCGATAATAACACCGCTGCTGTTTTCGCCGTCGCGCATGTTCAGCACTTCCTCGTCGGTCATGCAGACCCGGTTCTTGCGGTCTGTCAAACGGTCCATCAGGCGGGCGTGCATCTCTGTCACGACCTCAACGTAAGCTGCGTCGCGGCCGACATCGTTGAACTCATTCGGATCGTTTTCGAGATCAAACAGCTGCGGCGGGAAGCCTTTGAAATGGACGTATTTCCATTTGTCCGTGCGCAGCATGTACCCCCGCGCCTCGGATGCGCCAAGGTTAAGCGTTTTGCGCGCTGTGTAGAACGCGTAGTCGATTTCCGAGAATACCGCATCGCGCCAATCAGAGGGTGTTTCGCCATGCAGCAAGGGCAGGATCGACCGCCCTTCAAGCCGGTGCGCAGCAGGTGGCGCGCCTGTTGCATCCATGAACGTCGGGACAAGATCGATAGCCTCGACAAACGCATCCGTGGCGGTGCCGCGCGTAGCGTCTGCCTCTGGGCTGGGATCGTAAATGATCAGCGGCACGCGTACCGAGACCTCGTGGAAGAGCTCTTTTTCACCCATCCAGTGATCACCCAGGTAATCACCATGGTCTGACGTGACGACAATCATCGTGTCGTCCATGCGCCCCGACTCTTCCAGCCATTCAAACAGTTTCCCCAGGTGATCATCGATCTGTTTGACGAGGCCCATATAGGCCGGGATGACCGTTTCCCGAACGCCTTGGCGTGAGAAAGTTTCGCTGACCTCCATGCCCATAAACGCGTCGAACACCGGGTTCGGGTCTTCCTTCTCCTTGGGGTCGCGAATGATGGGCAGGATGTCATCTGAACCGTACATGTCGTGGTACGGGGCAGGGGCGATGTAGGGCCAGTGGGGCTTGATATAACTCAGGTGACACAGCCACGGAGTGTCACCCATTTCAGTGATGAACTCCTTGGCGCGCATTGTCATGTAGGCGGTTTCGGAGTGTTCTTCCTTGACGCGCGCCTCAAGGTTCGAGTTCTTCAGATACCACCCGGAGAGAACTTCGCCATTCGGACCTTCGCCCGAATTGGCATAGTCGTTCCAAGGGTTTTCGCCCTCGTAACCCTGCTCGCGCAACCAGTCGTTGTAGCGCAGTTTTCCGCCGCGCTTGCGCAAGCCCTTGTTTGGGTGAAGCCCGTCATCGCGTTCATACGGGTCGAACCCGGGCTGGCTGACCAAGCAGCCAATATCGGTTGACTTGTTAAGGCCAAGCCGCGCCATCCCTTCTTCGTCGGCAACCATGTGCGTTTTGCCAACGACGGCGGTGGTAACACCATTGGGCCGAAGGTAGTCGCCCAGTGTCAGCTCGCCAATGGGCAGTGGAACCTGGTTCCATGTCGCGCCGTGGCTAAAGACAGTGCGCCCGGTGTAGTAGGATGCGCGCGATGGGCCACAGACCGGCGACTGCACATACGCCCGGTCAAAGCGCACACCTTTGGACGCAAGCTTATCAATGTTGGGGGTGTCGAGATGCGGATGTCCGTAGCACGACAGGTAATCCCAGCGCAGCTGGTCCGCCATGATAAATAGGATGTTCTTGGTCTTGGTCATGGGGTCTTACCTGGCAATTGACGGAAGGAAGGTCGCGATTTGCGGAATGCTGTAAACGGCGATTAGCCCGAGGCCGAGAGCGGCGATGTAAAAGCCGACACCCCGGAAGATGTCGATCAACCGAACCTGCGGCAGAACAGATTTCACGACAAACACGTTCATCCCGATGGGTGGTGTGATCAGCCCGATTTCGGTCACCAGAACAACGATGATCCCGAACCAGATCATGTTGACATCAAGCGCGTAGAGCGCGGGCAGGAAAACGGGAACCAGCAGCACGATGATGCCAATGCTTTCGAAGACCATCCCCATCAGCAGCGCGATGATGCAGATAAAAATGACAAGCTCTCGACCGTCGAGATCCCATTCGTCGACCAGATCAAGCAGATCGTAAGGCATGCCCGACAGGTTGATGAACTGCGTGAACACCACCGCACCAAAAAGCACGATAAAGATTTTCGCTGTGGTCATCGCCGCCTCAACAAGGCAGGCGCGCCATTCGGCCCAGCTGCGCAAGTGACCCCGCAAGATCGCGATTACCGCCGCGCCGCAAGCGCCAATCCCGGAGGCTTCGGTCGGCGTGAAGATGCCTCCGTAGATGCCACCAAGCACCACGATGAA
>CAZCOX010000038.1:2560-12819 GCA_964500115.1 uncultured Rhodobacterales bacterium | reverse complement strand
AGAACGGTTGCCAGGGCCAACCCGCCACGGAACCGCCCCAAGGCGGCATAGGCGGCATCATACAAATCGCGGCTGATGTCAGACCGGTAGATAAACACACCCATCAGGATGAAGAGCGGGATCACCGAAAGGTTGTAGTTTTGCGCGTCTTCGGTGACCTGCTGCGCCACCATGGCAAGCGACGCCCCCCAGCTGCGTTCCAACGCAAACCCGACAAAGCCAACGATGAGCGTGGCAAAGCCAACGCGAAAACCGAAAAAGCACAGGCTCAAAAGGATCGCAAAGCCGATCAACGCAGTTGTCATAGTTTGCTACCTGCTCGTCCTTGCGCAAGATCGAGAACCTTGAGGACCACGCCTGCGATTTGCGACAGCATGCTGATCACAGCAAACACGGCGACGGTTCCGGTGATGTAATAGACCGGCATCTCCAACACCTCGGTCAGCTTGCCGATGTGGTACGCTTCCAACGCGTGTTCGAACAAAACCATCGCGATCAGGCCCATGGCGCCTACGGAAAAGACCTGAATGATCACTTCGTAGACCACCGGTGAAAACATGCGCCGGACCTGTGTTTCAAAAAGTTCGACCACGATGTGATCATCCCGCGCATTGATCACGCCAAGGCCGGAAAAGATTGTCAGCGCCAGCAATGCCGAAATGATCTCGGTTCCACCAAAGATCGGCTTGTGAAACACATAGCGCCCGATCACATCGATGAAGGTGAGGATCATCATGATGAAGATCACCACGCAGGAAATTGTTTCAAGCGTGGTGAGTGTCTTCTTCAGGATCGACCGTACTGCGCCCTTTTCATCGGGCGCATCGATCATTGCGACAGCTCTTGCGCGCGATTGCGGTAAAAGGCGAGTGCCGCTTCGGCGTCAATGCCCGCAGCATTTGCTTTTTCTGCCCAAGCCGCCGTGATCGGCGCGGCAGCATCCTGCAAGGTTTGGAACAGGGCCTCATCGCCTTGATGAACAGTAATGCCAAGTTCGTCGAACCGCGAATAGACATCTGCGCTCACCGAATCCCACAGGCCAGTTGCGACCATACCGATCTTTTCCTGTGACAGGGCGCGGATCGCTTCCTGATCTTCGGGAGAGATTTCGGCCCATTTGTCTTTGTTCATCACAAAGGAAAACGTGGTTGTGTAGATAGGCTGGGGGAATTCCGTCATCGACTTGGTGTATGGGATCACCTGAAACGATTGAATCGCATCACCGCCAAGGCCCATGTGGCTGTCGACAACACCGTTGGCGATCACTTCGTTCGATTTCACCGCAGGTGTTGCCACCACGGCAGCGCCAATGCCTTTTGCCATGTTGGCAAGCGGCCCGGGCAGCGCCCAAATCTTTCGGGACTTGAATTCGTCAACCGTCGTGATGGGTGTGTCCGTGTTCGAGAACAAGCGGCCCGGCGTGATAACCCATTGGGACAACAGCTCAACCGTGTCGAATTCGTTAGGATAGAACTGACGGTTTGTTTCCCACGCGGCTTGCGTCATCGCCTTGCCGTCGAAGGTTCCGGAAAACGGCTGCATGGCTGTCAGCGCGCCGTTCACGCGGTTGCCGATCAGACCGTTAAACTGCACCGAAGCGTCCACGATGCCTTTTTCGACCGACGCCAGTTGTTCCGGCGGCGGCGCGACAGATTTTGGTGGGATGTTACCAACGACCCGACCTTCCGTCGCTTCTTCGACCGCGTCGAGCCAGCCCGGCAGAACTTGTTGGCATACAAAGTGCTGTGGCGGCCAAAAGCAGTTTACGATCAATCGTGTCTTGGCCGATGCCATTGTACCGAACGACGACAGCGTCAAAGCGGCCGCCGCAGTGAGCGCAAGCGCATTGAATTTCATGGTGTCCTCCCAAAAGGTTCTTTTTTGTTATTTATTTAGATAATTGACCCCGGAAACATAACAGTCCAATAATTTCTCGGTAATTTAGTATATCAGGCTGATATGTTTATTGATCCACGCCACCTTGAACAGGTCTCTGTTATTGTCGATAGCGGCACCCTTTACAGCGCTGCGATCCGCATCGGCACGTCGCAGCCCGCACTCAGCCGGATGATCCGAACGCTGGAAGGGCGGCTGGATGCCGAATTGTTTGAACGCAATCGCAGACCTCTGCGTGCCACGCCGCTGGGGCTTGAGCTGGCAAATCAGGGCCGCGCCATTCGTGTCGCACGCGAACGTGCCGCGGAAATGGTTGAGGTTGGCGCGCGCGGATCATTTGGTGTTCTAAAGATCGGCGCGCCACCGTTTTTGTGTGACCGTCTGGTCGCCGAAACGATCTATGACTTCCTGTCTACGCGACAGGCTGTTCGGATTGATCTGTTCCCGGATTACTTTCCGGGGCTGCATGAACGTCTGTTTCTCAACCAGATCGACATCATCATCGGGCCGGCCAAATCTGCTGATCCTGGCTTGTCTGAATTGGCGTTCGAACCGCTTTTTGGCGACAAAAACGTTCTTGTCGGGCGGGCAGGGCACCCGCTTTTGTCAGGCAAGATCAACAGCCGCGCGTTGGAGGATGTTGTTTGGGTTGGCCATTCGGATCGCAGCAAATTGCGCAACGATATGGAGACCGCCTTGCGTCTGATGGGCGTCGCCAATCTGCGCTTTGCGTTTCAAAGCGAATCCGCAGGCGCCGTGATCGAGTTTCTGAAGCACAGCGACGCACTCACCGTGCTGCCGAACTATGCGCTGCGATCAGATGGCAACGATGGGTTGGCCGTGCTCCCCGTTGATCTGCCGACTGCAGAGCAAACCATTGCAATGATGACGCGTGCAACCCGTGATGAAACCAAGCTGATGCGGGAATTCAAAGAGCACCTGCGTGCTCATGTTGCAGAGCGCTACGCCAGCTAGCTTAAAGCAGCGCATCGCGCGCTTTGATCAACACATCAGTCAGAAATGCCTCAACGCGTGCGGCCCGTGTGGACGGCACCGGCACCGACAGCGCAATCACGTCGCCCGATACATCCTGCAGCGCAAACCCAAACGCGGAAATACCATCGGTGTGTTCATTATTATCGCGCGCAAGTTTGCCGTCACGAATGCCCGCGATGTCTTCCAGCACAGGCACCAAATCAGCGCTGCGATCTTCTGCCTCCAATTCGGACAAAACCAAACGCGCGGCTTCCGCCTGATCCAGACAGGCAAGTGCCGCCTTACCATTGGCAGTCGTGGTCAACGGAAAGCTTTCGCCGATGCTTGAGACCGCACGCAATCGCTGGCTGCCTACCACCTGATCCAGAAACCGCATGCGCCCGCGTTCCAGGATGGCAAGGTCAACCGTCTCTCCGGTTTTGGCGGCGATATCGCGCATGACAGGCAGCATGCGCTGCTTCAGATCGCCTGTCGTCGCATGCGCGAGCGACTGGATCTCTGGCCCCAACTTGATTCCACCGCTCCGCCCTTCGGTCGAAACCAACCCTTCAGCGCTCAATGCGCCCACAATACGCTGTACCGTAGAACGGGGCAAATTTACGCGATTCGCGATCTGACCAAGGCTCAATCCATTTGTGTCACCGGCCAAAACACGCAGGATATTCGCCGCCCGCGATATCACTTGAATGCTGCTATGCTTGCTTGACCCGTCAGCCGACACGTTTCACCCCTTGTGACCAGCACGATATATGCCTCGTGCTACGATATCCCGTAATGCGGTGCAAATCAATTATTGACCGACATCCGATACATGTGCACCATCATGCGAAACAAATAGCTTGTGCCTGGGAGGAAACATGACGGTCACAATTCGTGGAATCGATTTCCAAGAAAACACCAACAACGACATGGGGCTGGAATTCTACAACCTCAGCCACCGCTATGGTTTCCAGTGCCCGAACTGGCCGTACTTCAAAGACGTTCAGATCGACCGCAAGCACTACATGGCCAAGTCGGGCGTGCTGAGCCAGACCATCACCACAACGATGCACGTAACCACCCACATTGACGCGCCCGCGCACGTGGTTCAGGGCACGCCCTTCATTGACGAAGTTCCCCTGCCGCACTTCTTTGGGTCAGGCCTCGTTGTGTCGATCCCAAAGAAAAAGTGGGAACAGATTACAGCGGATGATCTTGAGAAAGCCTGCGGTCACGCGATCCGCAAAAATGATGTGCTGATCATCAACACCGGCTGGCACAAACAGTACGAAGACGGCGATTACTTTGCCTATTGCCCGGGTCTGGTCCCGTCCGCAGCCGATTGGATGGTCGAAAAGGGCGTCAAGGTTGTCGGCCATGACACACAAGCGAATGACCACCCGCTGGCCACCGCCATCGGCCCACAGCGCAACGGCCCAATCATGCCGCATCTTGAGCAAGAATACCTCGAATGGTCCGGCGGCATCCCGTGGGATGAGGCATTCCCGGAATGGGAGCCGGTGCACAACACGCTTTTCTCTAACGGCATTCTTGGGATCGAAAACGTCGGCGGTGATCTGGATGCTGTCACCGGCAAGCGTTGCACCTTTGCCTTCTTCCCTTGGAACTGGGATCGCGGCGACGGTTGTATCATCCGCCTGGTCGCAATGATCGACAAAGGCCAGAAGTATCGGATCGAACCCGGCGAGGATTTCTGATGCGTATCAACCGCTTCGCTGATGCGCAGCCCTACGACGCCCCAAACCACTGGGGTGTCACCGGGCTGCGGCTTCAGGGGTTTGAAGACGGTGGCCCCGAAAACCAATGGGTCGGGTTAAGCCAGTTCTTGCCCGGAGGCGGGGCAGGGCCGGATTCGACGCCTTTTGAGAAGGTCTACGTGGTTCTCGAAGGTGAGATGACTGTGGAATGGGACGGCAAGACCGAAGTTCTCCACGCGTTTGACAGTTGCACCGTGCCACCTGGGCAGGAGCGCCGCATCGAGAACAAGTCGAACCACGTTTGCAAAATGCTCGTGGTCATTCCCTATCCCGAAGGAGGACGCCCGAAATGAGCCTCACGGATCCACATTCCCTTTTTGACGTCAGCGGAAAAGTTGCGCTCATCACCGGCGCGTCGGGTGCGTTTGGGGCGGTTGCCGCCGAGACGCTGTCGTCCGCCCGGTGCAAGCTGGCGCTAGCAGCGGGCAACACGGATGCCATGGCCGAAGTCGCGGCCAAGTGTTCTGGCGAAACATTCCAGATCAAGGGCCGCCCCGACAGTGAAGCCGCATGCGAAGACATGGTCGCGAAAACCGTTGCCCAATTTGGGCGACTCGACATCTTGGTCGTCGCGTCGGGCATGAACAAGGTTGCCAAGATCGAGGATATGGAGCCTGCGACATTCGAGGGTGTCATGGACGCCAATGTCACGCAAAGCTGGCTCATGGCGCGCGCCGCGACCAAGCAGATGAAAGCGCAGGGCGATGGCGGCAAGATCGTCTTGATGTCCTCGGCACGCGGATTGCTGGGCCACCCGGCGGGCTACACCGCCTATTGTGCGTCGAAAGCTGCCGTGGATGGGATCACCAAGGCGCTGGGGTGTGAACTCGGGCCCACTGGCATCACGGTCAACGCGATTGCGCCAACTGTTTTCCGCTCTCCGCTTACCGCATGGATGTTCGAAGAAGACGCGAAAGACGTGCGCGACGGTTTCTTGTCGCGTGTGCCGAAAGGGCGTTTGGGTGAGCCTGAAGACCTTGCCGGACCGCTGCTGTTTCTCGCCTCCGATGCGAGCACATTTTACACCGGGCATATTCTCTACGCCGATGGCGGGTACACGGCGGGATGATGGGGCTGCGCTTTGACTAAGGTTGCGATCATCGGTGGCGGCCTCATGGGCCACGGCATCGCGCTGATCTTTGCCCGGGCAGGACATGATGTTTCCGTGGCCGAGCCTATGGACGATATGCGAGCAACGCTGATCGATCGCATTCGCGAAAGCCTAGCCCTTTTGGGTGCAGGTGAGAGCGAAATATCCCAAAGCTTGTCCCGGGTTTCGGTTTACCTCGCGCTCAAAGACGCGGTTGTCGATGCAGACGTGGTGTTCGAAGCCGCGCCCGAAAAGCTTGAGCTGAAACAAAGCATCTTTGCGGAACTGGAGGCGTATGCTCCGGCTGATGCGATCATTGCGTCGAACACATCGGTCATTCAGATCAGCAAGATCATGGCCGGGCTGGAAACACGGCACCGCGCGCTTGGCACACATTGGTGGAACCCGCCGCACATGATCCCGCTGGTTGAAGTGGTCAAAACCGAATGGACCGATCCGGTCAAAGCCGAGGCCATGCACGCGCTTTTGGCGCAGGCGGGCAAGACTCCGGTCATGGTCGAAAAAGACGTGCCCGGGTTCATTGGCAATCGACTGCAACACGCGCTTTGGCGCGAAGCGATCAGCCTCGTCGAGAACGGGATTTGCAGCGCAAAGGCTGTGGATGATGTGGTCAAGGCCAGCTTTGGGCGACGCCTTGCAGTGCTGGGTCCACTGGAAAACGCGGATCTGGTTGGCATCGAACTGACGCAGGATATCCACCATCAGGTTCTCTTTGATCTGGATCGAAGCACCGAACCGTCGCAATATCTTCAGAAACTTCGCGATGAGGGGCGCACAGGGATGTCTTCTGGCGCCGGGTTTCGCGATTGGAAAGAGGGTGATCTGGCTGAAACAAAGCAGCGGATCGCGGATCACCTAAGACAACTAGAGGCGATACTGCCCGAATGATCCGACATGGGAGGAAACACATGAAACACACAACACGACGTCGCGTATTGGGCGGTCTGGCCGCAGGTATCGCCGCACCAGCCATTTTGCGCAGCACCCGCGCTTATGCGCAATCGCCCACCATTAAGGTTGGTTTCGTAACACCTTCGACCGGGCCATTGGCAGGGTTTGCCGAAGCGGATGACTACATCCTCGAAGGCCTGCGCGCGCATTTTGCGGGTGGCGTTGAGAACAACGGCAAATCCTACAACATCGAGATCATCAAGAAAGACAGCCAGTCAAACCCAAACCGTGCCGCGGAAGTCGCGGCCGAGCTGATCTTGGATGACGAGGTCGACATAATCACTGCGGCCGCAACGCCGGACACAACGAACCCGGTCGCGGATCAGGCCGAGATCAACGAAATCCCTTGCATCACCACCGACGCACCATGGCAGCCCTATTTCTTTGGGCGCGGGGGCAACCCAGCGGAAGGGTTCGAATACACCTATCACTTCTTCTGGGGTCTTGAAGACGTCATCGCGAATTTCACCGGTCTATGGGAAGCGTCAGGTGTTGCCAAGAAAGTCGGTGGCCTGTTCCCCAACGATGCTGACGGCAACGCGTGGGGGCATCCCGAACTTGGCCTGCCCACGCCTTTGGCCGCGCAAGGGTTTGAACTGACCGATCCGGGACGGTACCAGCCACTGACTGACGATTTCTCGAACTACATTTCGGCGTTCAAGGATGCGGGATGCGAGATTGTCACCGGGGTTATGATCCCGCCCGACTTCGGCACGTTCTGGAGCCAGGCCGCGCAGCAGGGCTTCCAGCCCAAGGTCGCAACAATTGGCAAGGCGCTGCTCTTCCCCTCCGCGATCGAAGCGCTTGGGGATCGGGGCATCGGGCTGACAACCGAGATTTGGTGGTCGCCGAACCACCCATTCAACTCGTCTCTCACCGGCACGTCGGCAGGAGACCTCGCAAACGGCTATTCCAGCGCGACGGGGCGTCCGTGGACGCAGCCCATTGGCTTTAAACACGCGCTTTTTGAAGTGGTCGCAGACGTCATTGGCCGCGCAGATGACCTTGACGATGCCGAGGCGGTCGCCGCCGCCATCAAAGGCACAAACATCTCGACGATTGTTGGCGATGTGAACTGGGCGAACGGGCCGGTGCCGAATGTCTCGAAAACGCCGCTCGTCTCCGGCCAGTGGCAGGACAACGGCAATGGGGCAGAACTGGTGATCACCAACAACGCCCATGCGCCACAAATCCCTGTCGGCGGGGAGTTGCAGCTGCTCGGATAAGTTACGTGTCCGCCATGCTTTCGGTGTCGGGGCTTCAAAAGTCCTTTGGTGCGGTTGTGGTTGCCGACGCCACCTCCTTTGACATTGCAAAGGGGGAGGCGGTAGGCATCCTCGGCCCGAACGGGGCTGGGAAAACCTCGCTCTTTAATCTGATCACAGGTGCATTGCGCGCCGATGACGGGTCAATCGTCTTTGACGGGGCGGACATCACATCTCAATCCGCAGCCGCGCGGTGCAAAATGGGCATCGCGCGGTCCTTTCAAATCCCGCAGCCGTTTGGCGGGATGACCGTTTTCGAAAACGCCATGGTTGGGGCAACGCAGGGCGCTGGCATGTCGGGGCACGAGGCCGAGGACCACGCGCTGGCCGTGTTGGACGACACCGGTCTATTGGCCAAAGCAAACGCGCGGGCAGATACTTTGACCCTGCTGGAGCGCAAGCGATTGGAACTGACCCGCGCATTGGCGGCCAAACCAAAGCTCCTATTGCTGGATGAAATCGCTGGTGGCCTGACCGAGGCGGAATGCAAGTCTTTAATCGAGACCATACAGAGCATCCACAAAAGCGGTACGACCATCGTTTGGATCGAGCATGTCGTGCACGCGCTACTAGCTGTGGTCGAACGTCTGATCGTCATCGATTTCGGTAAGAAAATTGCAGAGGGCGAACCCAAGGCGATCATGCAAAGCCCAGAGGTCAAGGAAATCTATCTGGGGGTTGATCCAGATGCTTGACACGATGCTCGAAATCAAACAGCTGGATGCGCATTACGGCGATTTCCAAGCCTTGTTCGGCCTCGATATGCAGCTTTCTGCTGGCGAGGTTGTGGCCATTATCGGAGCCAACGGGGCCGGTAAAACGACCTTGCTGCGGTCCATCTCAGGCCTGCTTGAAAACCGATCCGATGCGGTGCGCTATCAGGGCAAGCCCATCGGCGATTTGCGCGCCGACCAGGTTGCAGGTCTTGGCATCACTTTGGTGCCAGAGGGCCGACAGCTTTTCGCGTCATTGTCCGTTGAGGAAAACCTGCAAATCGGCGGTCAGGTCGGGCGCAAGGGACCTTGGTCGCTGTCTTCGGTCTACAAGCTATTCCCGATCCTCGATGAACGCCGCCATCAGGCCCCAACATCTCTATCCGGCGGGCAACAGCAGATGGTTGCCATCGGGCGCGCGTTGATGGCGAACCCCGACGTTATTCTCTTCGACGAAATCAGTCTTGGCCTCGCCCCCGTAATCATACGCCAAATCTATGAGGCCATGCCCAGCATTGTGGGCGAAGGCATGACAGCGATGATCGTCGAACAGGACATCGCGCAGGCGCTGAAGGTGTGTTCGCGCGTCTATTGCCTGCAAGAGGGCCGCATTTCTCTCGAAGGCGCGACGCAGGACATCACGCATGATCAGATCACCGCGGCTTATTTCGGGTTGGACACATGATGGAATGGGTAGGCGTTGTCGTTCAGGGTGTCTTGCTGGGAGGTCTTTACGCGCTCTTTGCTGCAGGTTTGTCGCTCATCTTTGGGGTAATGCGGCTGGTGAATATCGCGCATGGCGATCTGATTGTTCTGGCCGCCTATATGGGCCTCTCAACAACCGTCATGCTGGGGGTTCACCCGTTTTTGGCACTGCTTCTGGTCATGCCGGTGATGGCCGGGCTGGGATACGTTCTGCAACGCGGGGTTCTCAACCGAACATTGGGGCCGGATATCCTGCCGCCCTTGCTGGTGACATTTGGCCTGTCGGTCATCATCCAGAACGTGCTGCTTGAGACCTACACTGCTGATCCGCGCAAGCTTGACGGTGCAGGTATCGACACAGCGAGCCTCGACATCGCTGGGATCGGGATTGGTGTGCTGCCACTTCTGACCTTCGGAATCGCAGTCGCCGTCATCGCGTCACTGCAATTCATCTTTTACCGCACCGCGTTGGGGCGCGGGTTTCGCGCCGTGAGCGATAATCAGGACATCGCGCAGCTCATGGGTCTGAACAAAGCGCATGTTTTTGGCCTAGCCATGGCGCTGGCTTTGGCGGTGGTCGCCATCGCCGGGATCCTCCTTGGCATGCGTACGAGCTTTGACCCGGCGATTGGCGGCGGGCGACTGATCTTTGGCTTTGAAGCGGTGATCATTGGCGGGCTGGGCAACCTCTGGGGCACGCTCGCCGGCGGCGTGATCCTGGGCGTTGCGCAAACCGTCGGGGCCAAGATCGACCCCGGGTTTCAAATACTCGCCGGTCATATCGCCTTTCTGATCGTTCTGGCCATTCGCCCAAGCGGCCTTTTCCCGAGGGTCGAACATTGAGCCGCCCTGTCGTCACACGCTC
>CAZCOX010000038.1:0-2460 GCA_964500115.1 uncultured Rhodobacterales bacterium | reverse complement strand
GCGCAGATCCAGGCGCTTGGTGGCGGATCGGGCACATCCTTGCCCGTGGCAATCGTCAAAGAGCTTGGCGACAAGAAAGCGGCGCGCGAAGCGACAAGTTACTGGCTGGCCCTCGGTGCCGCGGTACTCGTGATCCTCGCCGTTTATTTTTTCCTGCGGTCCCGTCGTGGTCTGGCCCTCACGGCGATCCGCGACAGCGAAGTTGCAGCGAGCGGGCTGGGCATCGACATCTGGCGTACAAAGCTGGAGGTCTATGTCGTGACCTCTGCCTTTACCGCGATCATTGGCGGTCTGATCTTTCTGCAAAAGCTGCGGATTTCTCCCGACGCGGCGTTCAGCGTGAACGATTGGACCGCCTTTGTGATCTTCATCGTTGTCATCGGCGGCATTGGCACCCTCGAAGGACCCATTATCGGCACATTGCTGTTCTTTGCCTTGCGCGAAGTGCTGGCAGATTTTGGCACCATCTACCTCATGGTGCTGGGCCTCGTTGCCATCGTCGTCATGCTCAAAGCGCCGAAAGGGGTCTGGGGCCTCATCCGCGACCGCTTTGACCTCGAACTCTTTCCGCTCAGCTATCGCGTGCGAACCAAAAAGGATTGATCCATGGCCAAGAAATCAAAGGTTGTCATCACATGCGCCGTGACCGGGGCAATCCACACGCCCACAATGTCAGACGCGCTGCCCTACACCTATGACGACATCGCGACGCAAGCCATTGAGGCTGCAGAGGCGGGGGCCTCGATCCTGCACCTGCACGCGCGAAATAACGAAACCGGCGCGCCATCGGTGGATCCTGATGATTTCTCACCCTTCCTCGGGCGGATCAAACAGGCGACTGATGCGGTTGTGAATATCTCGACCGGTGGGTCGCTGACGCTGTCCATTCAGGACCGGATCAAACCCGCCAAAACCTTCAGTGCCGAGATGTGTTCGATGAACATGGGGTCGATGAACTTCTCGTTCCATCCGCTGGCCAAGCGCTACGACACGTGGAAGTTCGATTGGGAAAAAGACTACGTCGAAGGCTCTGACGGCAACATCTTTCGCAACACCTTCCGTGACATTCGCGAAGCAGCCACAACACTGGCCCCCGAAAACATTAAGTTCGAACATGAATGCTACGATGTCGGCCACCTTTATAACCTGAAGTTCTGTGTCGACACGGGCCTCTTCAAAGCACCGATTTTTATCCAGTTTGTGATGGGCATACTTGGCGGGATTGGCGCGGATATCGACAACCTCGTCTTCATGAAAAAAACCGCAGACAAGCTTTTTGGCGATGACTACCGCTGGTCAGTATTGGCCGCCGGGGCCGCGCAGATCCCCCTTGCGATTGCTGCCGCACAGATGGGGGGCAATGTGCGCGTGGGCCTCGAAGACAGCCTCTTTATCAAGCGGGGCGAACTGGCCAGTTCCAATGCGCAACAGGTCCGCAAAATCCGCCACCTGATCGAAGAGCTTGGCGGAGAGGTCGCAACCCCCGCCGAAGCGCGCGAAATCCTTGACCTCAAAGGCGGAGATCGTGTCGCGTTCTGACACCTCGGGGCTTGCACCGCGCTCCAGTCTCGACCACGCTCCGCCCCAAGAACGGGAGGAAGAAACATGGCGGAAATCACAACAGATGTGCTGATCATCGGAACCGGCCCGGCGGGGTCGGCCACAGCCGCATTGCTGGCCAGCTACGGCATCGAAAACATGGTCGTGAACCGCTATCGCTGGCTCGCCAACACGCCGCGCGCGCATATCACCAACCAGCGCACGATGGAGGTGCTGCGCGACCTTGGGCAAGAGGTCGAGGCCGAAGCCTATATGCACGCGACCGAGCAAGACCTGATGGGCGAAAACGTGTTCTGCGAAAGCCTCGCCGGCGAAGAACTGGGCCGTATGAAAAGCTGGGGCAAGCACCCGCTGTCCCGGGCCGAACACATGTTATCGTCGCCCTGCCACATGAACGATCTGCCGCAAACGTTTATGGAACCGATCCTGTTCTCGACCGCCTGCAAACGCGGCACGCAGGCGCGCATGTCGACCGAATACCTGAGCCATGTTCAGGACGCGGACGGTGTTACAACCACATTGCTTGATCGCCTGTCTGGCCGCGAATTCCAGGTGCGGTCCAAGTATCTCGTCGGTGCCGATGGCGGCAATTCCTTGGTGGCCGAACACATCGACACACCCATCGAAGGCAAAATGGGCGTCGGCGGCTCAATGAACATCCTCTTCAAGGCGGACCTTTCGAAATACGTCGCGCACCGGCCATCCGTTCTCTACTGGGTCATGCAGCCGGGTGCCGATGTTGGCGGCATCGGCATGGGGCTCGTGCGGATGATCCGGCCTTGGAACGAATGGCTGATTGTCTGGGGCTACGACATCAACGAACCCGCGCCAGTGGTGGATGAGGCGATGGCTACCAACGTCGCGCGTCAGCTGGTCGGTGACCCCGAACTTGAGATCGAA
>CAZCOX010000037.1:7504-18269 GCA_964500115.1 uncultured Rhodobacterales bacterium | reverse complement strand
AGACCTCACGGATAGGCCGATTTGTTGCTTCGATGGGTTTTCTTTCAGGACCCAAAACGCATCCAAACCCGTCACTCCGGCAAAAATACTGAAGCCTTTGCAACAGGCATGGACCTCTTTGAAGGGGACGCGCAACAAGCACATGACATCCGCGCCGGGATTTGAGACATGTCACGCGACAGACAAGTGCAGCGGTAAGGACGAATAAGTGCAATTGGCATGGCGCGGATCAAATGTGGTCGCTCGGCTGATCCGCAGCACCGGATGGGTGGCGTTTGGCTACGCCGCCTCGCAGTTTATCCGCCTTGCCTCGAACCTGCTGCTCACCCGCATTCTTTTCCCCGAAGCCTTCGGTCTGATGGCGCTGATCAATGTGTTTCTGATTGGCCTGACCATGCTGTCCGATATCGGTGTCGCGCCGTCGATCCAGCAGAGCAAGCGTGGCGACGAACCGGATTTCATCAACACCGCCTGGACGCTTCAGGTGATCCGCGGTGTCGTCTTGTGGGTCGCGTGCGGCGTGCTCGGGTTCTGGGGCGCGTGGTTCTACGACGACCCGCAGTTGCAAACGATGCTCCCCGTGGCCGGGCTTGCGCTATTGATCAACGGTTTCGATCCCACCCGCATCCTGACGGCCAGCCGACATCTGACGCTGGGCCGCGTCACAGTGCTCAACCTTATTAGCCAAGTGGTCAGCCTCGCAGCCGTTCTAGTCTTGGCGTACATCACGCGCAGTGTCTGGTCGTTGGTGTTGGGTGGCGTGATCGCAGCGGCCCTTAAGCTCGTGTTGATGACGATCTGGTTGCCCGGCCCAAACAACCGGTTTTTGTGGTCCCCTGATGCGGCGCGCGAAATCATCAAATTCGGGAAATGGATCTTTCTCAGCACGCTTTGTGGGTTTCTGCTGACACAGGGCGACAAGGCGATCCTCGGGAAATACATCTCCCTTCAGGGGCTTGGCATCTACAATGTCGGCTATTTCCTCGCCAGCTTTCCCCAGCTCATGGCCGCCACGGTGCTGTCGCAGGTCATGATCCCGCTCTACCGCGAAAAGCCACCCGGCGAGTCTGCCGAGAACTTCGCATCGATCCGCAAAATCCGTTTCGCGCTCACATTCCTTGTGCTGAGCATGCAGTTCCTGCTCGCGTTTTCCGGGTTGTGGCTGGTCGACTTTCTATACGACGACAACTTCCTCGCCTCCGGTGGCATCGTCGTCGTCGTGGCATGTATGAACATCCCCTACCTGATCGGGATGACCTACGATTACGCGGCGCTGAGTCAGGGCGACTCGCGCGGCGTGTTCATCCTCCTGTTGTTCAAGGCTGCAGCCCAGACATCGCTCTTTATTCTCGGGATGGAAATGTACGGCCTGATCGGAGCGTTCGTCGGCTTGTGGCTGTCGCAGATCCTCGTGCATCCCGTGGTCATCTGGCTTGCGCGCAGACACCGCGCATGGGATCCTTTGCACGACGTTGTCTACGCTGCGGTCGGGCTCTTAACGACCGTTTTGATCCTGCAATATCACTGGGCGGAGTTGGATACCCTGCTGTCCGCGGCATTCCTCCAGTAATCCGCCCATTTCTGCCGAAGCGCCGGTTGCATCCAACCGTGCTCGTTGATCAGGTCTGGGGCGAACTGCTTGAAATCCGCAATCCGAACCTGTTCTGCATGCTCGCGCAAACCCCATTGCAGGATATTGAGCGCCGTTGTTGCCCAGACATTTGCCAGGTCCGGATCGTCATCGCACCTGTCCAATGCGCTCAGATAAGCCGTCACAGCGTAGACATAGCGCGAGTCGTTGCCAGCACGCAGGTTCTTCAATCGCGCCTGCAAGCGGTGGCTCAACTTGCCTGTCAGCTGGTCGCTCAGCGGTGCAAGTGCGGTATCTTTTGAAAGATCCCGATCCGCCCCGGTCGTGCCATTAAACATCTGCTTCATCTGGTACTGATAATAGGCGCGCGGCCCGGCCCAGTAATGTTCGACCACGTCGTCACAAACCGACAATTCGGTGCGCGCCGCAAAGGCCAACGAGGTCGCCAGTTGCACCGCCGTAAAAACGTCACTGATGTCCCGAACGCCTTGCATCAAGGTGATGGCGTCATCGACGGCACCGATGTCTTTCGGGTGCACACCCAGCACACCGGCGTTGTACATCACGCTCTCCGGGCTCATGTCGATCCCGGCAAGACGCCCATCCGTCTGCCGGATGATCCGGTCCCAGTCCGCCCATTCGAACCCGTCCCGCAACGTGCCTTCACGGGTGTGCATGACGGTTCGGCCCGGTTCGATTCGATCAAAGATGTGTTTGGGATGCTTGTGAAAAACCGTGTCGCTGTCGATCAAAACAACCGGCGCGTCGAACTGGTTCAGTGCATCTCTCAACGCAAGCGCCTGAATCGCATGGTTGTAAGAGCCACCCAATTGCCAGCGATTCAAAGTTTCGTCAGAGACCGAAATCGTCTCAACAGGTAGGTCCGGTCGCGCATTGCCCGGACCAGCAAGCAAACAGATGCGAATGTCGTCGGCACCGTCTTTCAAAAACTGTGCAGCCGACAGAACGCTGTAGGTCAGTTCCAGGTGATACACGCTTTGCGTGCCATAGATTTGATATAGAAGGGTCTTCAACGTCCGGCCCCGGCCAAGTGGTCAATGACAGTGTCTTAGCCGACACTTGGGGCATAGCGCCAGAATCTCTGTCTCAGACCCCAATCTCCGGCCCGAGGCACACCATCGGCTCTTCGCTTTGCTGCGCCTCATAGAGCGTCGTCGCGTCCGGGTCATTCTCGAAAACCGCCCGCAAACCGGAACCTTCTTCGAAAAACGTCCAGCATTGCGGGTTCGGATTGTCTTCATACACGAAACAGATCATGCCCTGATCCTCGTACCAGACACCATCCTTGCATTGTCCGTCCAGAAACGACCAGCGGACGCGCCGGTTATCGAGGTATTCCTCAACGCCATAGGCCTCACCATTCTGCCCGAAATAGAGCGTCTTGCCGGTGACATAGGCCTCAAACTCCGACCCGCTCATCGGTTCCGCCGCCGAAACCGGCAGCGCCACACACACGGCCAGACAGGCCTGCAAGAGATACTGTTTCATACCGCAAACCTAGCCGCGTTATTCGACCAGAACAAATGACATCGGCATAAGATTTCCGAAATTCGCACCACGTTCCCCATCCGACCCACCCAACCGGCGCAAGGGCCGCGTGTGGCGTCGTTTTCAGGCTCGTCAGAACGGCAGTGCCATGGCAGCTTGGCGGCACTTCGAAAGGGATCACCGGCATGGCATTGGATGAACGCAAAGGCGTCTGGAAATCGGGCAAAGGCAAGGGCCGTGTCACGCCCAAAGGGCGTCAGTACACCGATGAGGCTTTGGCGGATGTTCAGGCGCTGCTCGGCGACCAACCCCGCCGCCGTGATCTGCTCATCGAATTCCTGCACCTGATCCAGGACAAATACGGCTGCCTGTCGGCGGCACACCTGCGTGCTTTGGCCGAAGAAATGCGCCTCAGCATGGCAGAGGTGTATGAGGTCGCCAGCTTCTATGCCCATTTCGACATCGTGAAAGAAGGCGAAACACCGCCACCCGCACTCACCATCCGCGTCTGCGACAGCCTGTCCTGCGAACTCGCCGGGGCCGCGCAATTGCAATCCGCGCTCGAAGAGGGGCTGAACCCCGAGGAGGTCCGCGTCGTGCGCGCGCCCTGCATGGGCCGATGTGACACGGCGCCGGTTCTGGAGCTGGGCCACAACCACATCGACCACGCCACGCTGAACAAGGTGCAAACCGCCATCGCGGCCGAAGACACCCACGCCCACATTCCCGACTATCAAGACCTCAACGCCTACCTCAAAACCGGCGGCTACTCCGCGCTGACCCAACTGCGCGCCAACGGCAATTGGGAAGAGGTGCAGGAAAAAGTGCTCGCAAGCGGCCTGCGCGGCCTTGGCGGGGCGGGCTTCCCGTCGGGTAAGAAATGGGGCTTTGTGCGCGCCAATCCTGGCCCGCGCTATCTGGCCGTAAATGGCGACGAAGGCGAGCCCGGCACATTCAAAGACCGCTTCTATCTCGAACGTGTCCCACACCTCTTCCTCGAAGGTATGCTGATCGCCGCCTGGGCTGTCGAGGCCGAAACATGTTTCATCTACATGCGCGACGAATACCCTGCCGTTCTGGAAATCCTCCGCCGCGAGATTACCGCTCTTGAAGCAACAGGCATGGTGGCACCGGGCTATATCGACCTGCGTCGCGGGGCAGGGGCCTATATCTGCGGCGAAGAATCCGCGATGATTGAATCCATCGAAGGCAAACGCGGCCTGCCGCGCCACCGCCCGCCTTTCGTCGCCCAGGTCGGCATCTTTAACCGCCCCACATTGGTGCACAACGTCGAAACCCTGCACTGGGTCGCGCGCATCTGCCGCGAAGGTCCGGAATGTCTCAGCAGCACCGAAAAGAACGGTCGAAAAGGCCTGCGCAGCTACTCTGTCTCTGGCCGTGTCGCCAATCCCGGTGTCTACCTGCTCCCTGCGGGCAGCACCATTATGGATATCATCGAAGCGGCAGGCGGCATGGCAGAAGGCCACGTCTTCAAAGCCTACCAACCCGGCGGGCCGTCCTCCGGCCTGCTGCCTGCCAGCATCAACGACGTGCCGCTTGATTTCGACACGTTGCAACCGCTCGGCACCTTCATCGGCTCCGCCGCCGTGGTCGTGCTCAGCGATCAGGACAAGGCGCGCGATGCCGCCCTCAACATGCTCCGCTTCTTCGAGGATGAAAGCTGCGGCCAATGCACCCCGTGCCGCGTGGGTTGCGAAAAAGCCGTCAAGCTGATGCAAGCTGATCAGTGGGATCAATCGCTTCTGGAAGAACTCTGCACGGCCATGGCCGACGCGAGCATCTGCGGTCTGGGGCAAGCCGCCCCCAATCCCATCCGCCTGACCATGAAGCACTTCGCAGACGAGGTCTGAGCCTTCCATCTTGCCCGGATAAGGACTAGGTGAAAGGCACACTCCCAAGCGCGGACGGCCCTCATGTCCTTTTTCGGCAAGCTGAAATCGAAACTCTTCAAATCCTCGTCGAAACTCGACGAAGGTTTAGATGCCATCGTTTCCGAGGGCGGCGAAGAGACACCCACGCCCGAACCTGCGCCGCCAGCGGCACCACCAGCGGTTCAGCCTGCGCCGGAACCCGAACCCGTTCCCGAACCAGCGCCGCAGCCGGTTCCGGAGCCGGAACCAGAACCAATCGAAACCCCGCAACCCGACCTGCCGCCAGAGCCTGCGCACGCGCCTGAACCAACCCCCGTCGCGCCGCCGCAACCCGTTGCGCCACCCCCGCCTGTGGAAATCCCACCGTCGGATCCGGTTGAAATCCCCGAACCCGCACCCGTCGAAATCCCGGAGCCGCCGACGCCAGAACCCGAACAACCGCGACTGGCGGAGATGGGCGTCACGCCGGCATCAGACGCTTCCAAACCGGGTCTGATCGGCCGTCTGCTCGGCCGCAACGCCGCCCCCTCCGAGGTCCGGAGAGAGCTTGATGACGACATGCTGGAACAGCTGGAAGAACTGCTGATCCAGTCTGACATGGGCGTCGACACCGCCCTGCGCGTGACTGCCAACATCGCCGAGGGCCGCTTTGGCAAAAAACTCAGCGTGCGCGAGATCAAGGAACTCCTCGCCACCGAGGTCGCGCGCATCATGGAACCGGTTGCCAAGCCACTGCCGCTTTACCCAACCAAACCGCAAGTCGTGCTGGTTGTAGGTGTGAACGGCTCCGGCAAAACCACAACAATCGGCAAACTCGCCAGCCAATTCCGCTCGGCAGGCAAAAAGGTCGTGATCGCCGCAGGCGACACCTTCCGCGCCGCCGCTGTCGAACAGTTGCAAGTCTGGGGCGACCGCGCAGGCGTGCCGGTTCTAACCGCGCCCGAAGGCTCCGATCCCGCCAGCCTCGCCTTCGACGCCATGACGCAGGCGCAAGCCGATGGGGCTGACCTTCTGATGATCGACACCGCAGGCCGCCTGCAAAACCGCCAGGATTTGATGGAGGAGCTGGCCAAAATCGTGCGCGTGATCCGCAAGAAAGACCCCGACGCCCCGCACAACACGCTCCTCGTGCTGGATGCCACCACCGGCCAGAACGCCGTGAGCCAGGTCAAAACCTTCCAGGACCTCGCCGATGTCTCGGGCCTCGTGATGACCAAACTTGACGGCACAGCCAAAGGCGGTGTGCTGGTTTCGCTGGCGGACAAATTCGGCCTGCCGATCCACGCCATTGGCGTCGGTGAACAGATCGACGACCTTTCCCCCTTCGACCCCGAGGAATTCGCCGCAGCACTCACCGGTCTTGCCACGGACTGATGCTTTCCTCTTGCCAAAAATACCGCGGGGGAGTCCCGGACATAGTCCGGGACGGGGGCAGAGCCCCCAGGAAGGATTTTGCAAAATCCTTCCACCGCGCAGAACACAGACGCCGCCCTTGTTTGACGCGCCGCATTGCATAGATGCCCCAAACTGCGCCCCGCGCACGCCACGCAAAAGGAACGGCCCATATGCCCAACGCTCTGTCTTCTGCCCAAGCTTTCCCCGTCACCGAAATCGCGCGCCACGGCGGCGGAACGCTGACATTGGGCAAGCCCACTACGGCGGATTGGCAATTGATCTTTATCTATCGCGGCATCCATTGCCCGATCTGTCGCCAGTACCTCACTGACCTTGAACCCAAACTGGTCGAGTTTGCCGAGATCGGTATCGATGTCATCGTGGCCTCCGCCGACACGCAAGAAAAAGCGGAGAATCTGGTCGCCGACCTCAACCTGACGGTGCCGCTTGGCTACGGCCTCACCATCGATCAGATGCAGACGCTTGGACTTTACATCTCTGACCCGCGCTCGCCAAAAGAAACGGACCGTCCTTTCGCTGAACCTGGGCTGTTCCTGATCAACCCCGACGGCGCGCTCCACATGGTCGATATCTCGAACGCACCGTTCCTGCGGCCCGAACTCGACCGCCTGCCGTCGCGCATCAAATACGTGCTGGAGAATGATTATCCCATCCGCGGCACACATGGCTAACGCCGCCAAAGATCAGCCCGCCGCGATATGAGCGACTGGCTGGTCTCCCTCGAAGGCACCGCTGCCGGGCACCAGATGGCACTGGCGCTGGCGATTTTCGCCGCCGTCCTGCACGCCGTGTTCGGCGCGTTGCAAAAGGGCCGTCACGACCCCTGGCTGTCGCGCGGCGCGATTGATGCCAGCTACTGTCTGATGGCGGCACCTTTCGCGCTCTTCGTCGTGCCATGGCCGGAGCCACATATGTGGGTGATCTTTGCGGGGGCCTTTGTCATCCACCTCGGCTATAAGCTCCTGCAAGCGCAGGCCTACACCAAGGGCGCGTACACAGTCGTCTACCCTGTGGTGCGCGGCACCGGTCCGCTTTTTGCGGTCATCGGCGCATATCTGATCTTTGGCGAAAGCTTCACACTGATCCAGTGGATGGGTCTTGCGGTGCTGCTAATGGGCATCTTCGGGCTGGCCATCTACAATCTGATCTTCCTGCAAGCCGAACGTGACACGCTGCCAACTGCCCTGGGACTTGCCATCGCCACGGGCCTGTTCGTGGCGCTCTACACCACCTACGACGCCTACGGCATTCGCGCCACGGCAGACCCGTTCACCTTCCTGGCGTGGTTTTTCATGATCGATGGGCTGGCCATGCCGGTCTTGGCCTTTCTGCGCTTTCGCAACATGGAACACAAACCCAGCCTGCCGCCCCTGGCGCTCAGAGGTGTGATCGGAGGTGTGGTGGCTTTTTTCAGTTTCGGCTCCATCATGTTGGCTACGCGGCTTGATCAGGTGGGTGAAGCCGCCGTCCTGCGCGAGACATCAACGGTTTTCGCCGCAATCATCGGCTGGGTGTTCTTGAAAGAAACCGTTGGCCCGCGCAGGATTGCGCTCATGGCGCTGATCGCGCTAGGGGCGGTTATCGTCGAATTAGGAGGCTGAGCCTTGCCACAACGCAATATCCCGCAATGGGTCAAAACCGCGCTCGAAATGGGCCCGGTCATCGGCTTTTTTGTCGCCTATCTCTACCTCAAGGATGAGGTATTCACCTTTGGCGGCACCGAATATGACGGGTTCATCGTGGTCACCGCCGGGTTTATCCCGGTGATCCTGGCCTCCATGGGCCTTCTTTGGTGGCTGACGGGGCATATCAGCCGCATGCAGGTTCTGACGGCGGTGTTGGTTCTGGTTTTTGGCGGGCTGACGGTTTGGCTCAACGACGACAAATTCATCAAGATGAAACCCACCATGGTGTATCTGCTGTTAGGCGGCGTCCTCGCCATAGGCCTCATGCGCGGGCAAAGCTATCTGCGGGTTGTGATGGGGGAGCTCCTGCCGATGCAGCACGAGGGCTGGATGATCCTCACAAAACGCATGACGGCGTTTTTCTTTTTATTGGCCGCGTCCAACGAGTTGGTCTGGCGCACGCAAACCACGGAATTCTGGGTGTATTTCGAAACTTTTGTTCTGACCGGCGCGCTCTTTTTCTTCTTTATCGCGCAGGCGGGGTTGATCCAGAGATATGCCATCGAAACCGAAGATTAAGACCAACGCACACCATTGGACGGCACGACAGGCCAAGCTACCCTTGGCCACAGAAGACAGAGCAGGGGGCGACATGGAAAAGTTCGGCAAATCGCAATCGGTCACCCGGACCGAAGACATTCGATTTCTGACCGGCCACGGCCGCTATGTGGATGACATCACGCCGGACGGCGCCCTGCACGGCTACGTCCTGCGCTCCCAGATGGCACACGCGGAAATTACCAACCTCGATACCAGTGATGCCAAAGCGGCTGAGGGCGTGCACATGGTACTCACCTGCGCCGATCTTGAGGCCGCAGGCATCACCCAAGGCCTTTGGGGCGCAACAGTTCCCAACCGCGACGGCACCAAGGGCGCAGCCCCGTTCCGCCCGCTGCTGGCCAAAGACCGCGTGCGCTTTGTCGGCGAACCGCTTGTGTTCATTGTCGCCGAAACCTTGCAACAGGCCCGCGATGCGGCGGAACTGATCACGTTTGATGCCGAAGACCTGCCCACGTACCTCACCGTTGCCCCGGGGGGGGACGCAATCCATGCGGAGGCACCCAACAACGTCGCCTTCGACTGGGGCATGGGCGATGAGGCGGCGACGGAGCAGGCTTTTGCCAAGGCACACCGCACAGTCAGCCTCAGGGTTGAGGACAACCGCATCATCACCAACTCGATGGAACCACGCGGCTGTTACGCCGAAATGCAGGATGGACGCTTGCACGTGGCAATCAACGCACAAGGCGTCTGGGGCCAGAAAACCCACCTCGCGCGCGTTCTGAACATGGACGAAGCGGATATCCGCGTCACCAACCCCGACACCGGCGGCGGCTTCGGGATGAAAGCCATGCCGTACCCCGAAAACTTCCTTGTGGGCTTTGCCGCCCGCGAACTGGGCCGCCCCGTGCGCTGGATGTCGGACCGGACTGAAGCGATGCTTTCGGACAATGCTGGCCGCGACCTGTGGCATATCGCCGAGATGGCGTTTGACGATCAGAACCGCATCACCGCCTACCGTGTGCATACAACCGCCAATATGGGCGCCTACAACTCGCACTTCGCCCAAGCCATCCAGACAGATCTTTTTTCCAAGGTTCTGATGGGCGTCTACGATGTTCAGACCAGCTATCTGCGGGTGGAGGGAATCTACACCAACACGACGCAGGTTGACGCCTATCGCGGGGCGGGTCGGCCCGAGGCGATCTATCTTGTCGAACGCCTGATCGATCGCGCCGCACGCGAACTCGGCATTGATCCGTGGGAATTGCGCCGAATCAATTTCATCAAGACACACCAGTTTCCCTATGTGACGACCACCGGCGAAACCTACGATGTGGGCGATTTCGACCGCGTGCTGGATCGCGTTGCCGATTTCTCGGATCGAAACGGATATGCGGCGCGCAAAGCCGCGTCCGAAGCTGCAGGCAAACTGCGCGGTATGGGGCTGTGCTACTACATCGAAAGCATCCTTGGTGCGCCGTCCGAGGACGTAAAGATCACCTTTGACGACGATGGCGGTGCGTCGATTTACGTGGGCACGCAATCCAACGGGCAGGGGCACGAAACGGTGTTTGTGCAATTCCTGTCCGATCAGACCGGCATCCCAGCAGATAAAATCCGCTTCATCCAAGGTGACAGCGACCTGATCGCGCGGGGCGGTGGCACGGGGGGCTCTCGGTCTGTCACAGTTCAGGCAAATGTAACGTTGAAGGCGGTTGATGCGATGATCACCGCGTACCGCGCGTTCCTGGCCGAGGCGCAGGGCGTGGCACAAGACGACGTCACCTTTGACGACGAACAATTCCGCGTCGGCACGTCGAACGTGACGCCAACCTTCCTCGAAGCCGCGCAAATGGCGAGGGAGGCCGGGCGCGACGACCTTTTGACCTTCACCGCGACCGCCACGCTTGAGGCGCGCTCCTTCCCCAATGGCGCGCATGTGAGCGAAGTTGAGATCGACCCCGACACCGGTGTTGTGACCGTGGATCGATATGCCGTGGTTGACGATTTCGGCAATCTTATCAATCCGATGCTGGCCGAGGGGCAGGTCCACGGCGGCGTCGTTCAAGGCATCGGTCAGGCGATTACCGAACGCGTCGTCTACGATGATGATGGCCAATTGCTCACGGCAAGTTTCATGGACTACGCGATGCCCCGCGCCGATGATG
>CAZCOX010000037.1:1600-7404 GCA_964500115.1 uncultured Rhodobacterales bacterium | reverse complement strand
GACGGAACGATGTCCTCGCTTGAACCGGGGCAAGAAACCAACGCCGGACAACTCTACCGCCTGCTACAGGAACTGGGCGGCGACCTGTCGCTTTTCTACGAGTCCGGCCTGCAATGGGCCGACTGGCGCAGCACCACACATTTGCTCACCGGGCGCGGGATCAACCGCCAGATTTGCCGCGCCTACGGCTTTCTCGCCTCGCGCTATCGCCCCGGCGACCGCATCTTTTTCTTTGGCTATTCGCGCGGCGCTTTTGCCGTCCGGTCTCTGGCGGGCGTGATTGATCGCATCGGCCTGATCCGGTCCGAACACGCGACCGAACGCAATATCCGGCAGGCTTACCGGCTCTATCGCGGCCCCGCCGACCCGCAGGTCGTCCGCGATTTCGCCTCCGCCTTCTGCCACGAAGCGGCCCCCATCGCCGTCGTTGGTGTCTGGGATACGGTCAAGGCGTTGGGGCTGCGCCTGCCTGTCCTCTGGCGTCTGACCGAGGCCAGCCACGCGTTCCACAACGATCAGCTTGGTCCGACCATCGAACACGGGTTTCACGCGCTGGCCGTTGACGAACGCCGCATGGCCTATGCGCCGGTGCTCTGGTCCTGCCCGCCGGGCTGGGAAGGCCATGTGGAGCAGGTCTGGTTCCGCGGCGTGCATGGCGACATCGGTGGGCAGTTGCGCGGGCACGAGGCAGCGCGACCCTTGGCGAACATTCCGCTGGTCTGGATGCTGAACCGGGCCGAGGCGGTGGGTCTTGTCTTGCCAGACGATTGGCGGTCGCGGTTTCCACAAGATGTCACCGCGCCATCCTCCGGCAACTGGCGGGGGTGGGGCAAGCTCTTCTGGCACCGCAGACGGCGCAAAATCGGTGCTGACACATCCGAACGGCTGCACGAAACGCTCGGTCACAGCGCGGAATCGGGTCAAGCGGCCGAAGTGACGTAGCGGCACATAACTTTTCTGTGACCGGAAATTCGCAGATTTTCCTTTAACTGCGCCGCACCACACCTATCTCTCATGGCAAGGCGCGCGGGGTTGGAACACCTGCCGCACCTTCACTGTCCCTCGTTCCAACACTTGCGCCCAAGGTTGCCTTGGGCGCTTTTTCTTTTCCGGGCGAACGACTACGGTGCGCCCATGTCATATTCCGACGCATATCTCCGCAAGATCCTGACCCGCACCAAAACCATCGCCGTGGTCGGTGTGTCGATGAACCCGGTGCGGCCCTCTTACTACGTGGCGCGATACCTCGATCTAAAGGGGTACGCGGTTTATCCGGTCAATCCCCGCCACGTGGGCGAGACGCTCTTTGGTCAAACGGTTTCCGGATCCTTAGCGGATGTGCCGCAGCCGGTTGATATGGTCGACATCTTCCGCCGGTCAGAGGCTGTTCCGCCGATTGTCGACGAGGCGCTTGATGTCTTTCCAGACCTGCAAACCATCTGGATGCAGATCGGGGTCGAACATGCCGAAGCTGCCGCAAAGGCGGAAGCGCGGGGCATTGACGTGATCATGAACCGCTGCCCAAAGATCGAATACCAGCGCCTTTACGGGGAATTGCGCATGGCTGGGTTTAATACAGGCGTGATCTCGTCCAAGCTCTGAACGAGGCGGCAAGCCCGTTGCAACGGGCTTGGGTCAAGCGGTTTGCAAACCGCTTTCCCGCTCAAACGGCAACCGCTGGTCCAAACCCCTCGGCCACCGCCTCTGGCAGGATTTCCAATTCCCATTCTGGCGGCGACGGTGGCGCGGGCAGGCGACCTTCAGCCAAGGCTTCAAACACTGGGGCAGGGTCGCCGGGAAAACGAATAACCTTGGGCGTGTCAGAGGTCAGCATGTCAACAAAGGCCATATCGTAATCCATGAGCCCATGCATCACCGGGTCGTCTTCACCCTCCACCGTCATCCAGCCGCGAAACGCCTTCGCCTCGATCGGGGCGTACATGCGGGGTGAGACGGCGTCGAAATACGCCGATAGCTTTGCCTCAAACGCCGCCCCGTCGCGCAGCAACCCGTAGCGGATGGTCCGGGGCATGGCGCTGGTCAGCATCGACCCGCGAAAAGACCGCGCCAGAAACGCGTAAAGCGACAAAAGCGGGTGGTCTTCGGGCCAGGCATGACCCGTCGGGTCGGACTTCCAGACCGCATGGGTCAGGCTGTTCTCCCAATGGGTCGGCGAGGTTTGGGGCGGTTTGTCCTGGACGGCAATCTCGGATGGCCTGATATCGGATCGGCTTTGACCCGCCCCATCCCAAATCACGCGAAGCCCATCTACAATCTCGTCAAATTCCTTAACCTCAACCCGTTCCAGAAACGTGTCGTAAATCTCGAAATTGATCGCACCCAGATTGGGCAGATCGGCAATCACCTCTTTCGCGCGCGCCGCCAGTTCGTCGGGCATGGCACCAGAATGACTGTCAAGCCAGACGCCCCCCATCTCTTCCCCACCGGCCAAATGGACTTCCCACACGCGGTCAAACGGGATCTGCGCCAGCGTTTCGTCCAGATCGATACGGCCATTACAATGGTTGCACCACAAGTTGTGCAGGTCGAGCAGCAACCCGCAATCCGCCTCCTCCGAGACACGCCGCAGGAACACGCCATCCGGCATCTCGAACGCCTTGCGCTGCAGATAGGCAACGCCGGTCTCTACGGCCACGGGCCGTCCGATCCCCGCTTTGAACGCAGCGATATTGGCAACGGCAGTGGCCACACCATCGTCTGTCTGCAAGGGCGGCAGCAGAAACCCTGCGGCCCGGTGCGGCGTGCCCGCGACCGACAGGTGCTCAGACACCCAAGGGCTATCCAAACGCTCTGCCGTGTCCCGCAACAGCGCCATCTGGCCCGGATCGGGCGCGCGTGTGCCACCCAAAGGCACACCAACCGAATGCACCAGCTTGGTTTGTGGCAATTCGGCAAACGCGTCCATCGCGGGGCGGTATTGGGCAAACGGCCCGGTGATCGGATCATCAGCCAGCCAAAGCGTCTGCGGCTCGATCTCAAGCACATCCAGAGCATCGGGACGACGGCGCAGAAACGGGTTCAGCGCCGCCGAAAAGATCATCCCGATGCCCAGCTTTGGGGGCTGGAACATCGCGGCCATTTATCCGAAACGCACGGCTGCGGCTTCGACATTCAACTGCTCATCCAGCAGGAAATTCTGCTCGAATTGCAGCCGCAGGTCGTGACCCGAACAGCAAGCGCGGCAGCCTGTAAATTCGGCGATCTTGTCGATGGCAGTGAACACGTTGTCGATCTGTGCACCGGTTTCCGGTGCCATCGCCACTGTGTTCGCCGCTGGTGCCGCAGCCAGTTCGGCCTTGGCGCGCGGCATGGCGCGGCCCGACAGCTCGCGGAATACGAGATCGCGGTGGATGTCGAACCGGATGTCATGACCCGAACAGCAAGCCGGGCAACCGAGCTTGTCGAGAATAGAGCCAACAGCCTTTTTGAATGAACCAATGTCTGCCGCGACAGAAGCAGGCATGGTCACACGAACGGGGGAGGCATGGGATACGTCTTTCATGAAAACACCTTTGGGTTAAGAAATTGAGGGTTAAATGGTCACTGCGCAGAAAAAGTTGCGCAGCCCCAGGGTAACAAAGCCCGGAACTCACTCAATGTCGGTCTCTGTGAATAGGGTGTGAAGGCGCGGCAAGCCTTTCGGATCGCAGCAGAATATCGGCCTGAAACTGTGATTATTCCCCGCGCGAGGCCTTTTCCTGCAACCCGGTTTGCGCCTGACGGCGGTCCAGTTCGGCCATAACGGAGGCCACGGAAACCCCTCGCGCGCGCAACATCACAAGCAAATGAAACAACACATCGGCTGCCTCGGATGTTAGCTTCTCGGTGTCGCCCTTCGTGGCTTCGATGATGGCTTCAATGGCCTCCTCGCCGAACTTCTCGGCGCATTTCTCCGGCCCCTTCAGCAGGAGTTTTGCTGTCCAACTCTCATCCGGGCTGGCTGTCGCACGCTCTGCGATAATGGCTTCAAGCTCGCTCAGGGTCATTGCAACCTCACCGGAATACCCGCCGCGGCCATATGCGCTTTGGCTTCGCCGATTGTGAATTCGCCGAAGTGAAAAATCGACGCCGCGAGCACCGCGCTGGCCCGGCCCTCTGTCACGCCCTCAACAAGGTGATCCAACGTGCCAACCCCGCCCGAGGCGATCACCGGCACATCCACCGCATCCGAAATTGCGCGGGTCAGGGGCAGGTTGAACCCTGCCTTGGTGCCATCGCGGTCCATGGACGTCAGCAGGATTTCCCCGGCCCCCTTGGCCACTACGGTTTTGGCAAACTCAACCGCGTCGATGCCCGTTGGTTTACGCCCGCCATGGGTGAAAATCTCCCACTTGCCCGGGCTGACCGTCTTGGCATCGATTGCGACCACGATGCACTGGCTGCCGAACTGGTCTGCCGCTTCTGCCACCACATCCGGGTTGGCCACAGCGGCAGAGTTGAACGAGACTTTGTCCGCCCCTGCCAGCAACAGTGCCCGCACATCCGCCACGGTGCGCACGCCGCCGCCCACGGTGAGCGGGATAAAGCACTGCTCTGCCGTGCGTGTGACCACATCAAACATCGTGCCCCGGTTTTCATGCGTCGCGTGGATGTCGAGAAAACAGATCTCATCCGCCCCCGCCGCGTCATAGGCGCGAGCGGCATCAACCGGATCACCGGCATCGCGCAGATCGACGAAATTCACACCTTTGACCACACGGCCATCGGCGACATCGAGACAGGGAATGATACGCGTCTTGAGCATGGCGATGGATTAACGCGCCACCCACGCCTTGAAAAGTGGGGAGACAGAGCGTCGTGCATATTTTCAGAAAAGATGAAGCTTTAGGTTGGATTAAGCGCCGCCAAAGCCGCTTTCAGATCAATCGCGCCGTCGTAAAGCGCGCGGCCCGAGATTGCTCCGTTGAGGCCCGCGCCGCAATCGCGCAGCGCGATCAGATCGTCTAGTGACGACACACCGCCCGATGCGATCACCGGGATGGAGACGGCACGCGCCAGATCGGCGGTGGCCTCAATATTCGGCCCCTGCATCGCGCCGTCGCGGTTAATGTCGGTGTAAATGATTGCCGCCACGCCCGCGTCTTCAAAAGACTTGGCAAGGTCCGTGACCATGACATCCGTTTCCTCGGCCCAGCCTTTGGTCGCAACGCGCCCGTCGCGGGCATCGATGCCAACAGCGACGTGACCGGGAAAGGCTTTGGCCGCCTCGCGCACGAGATCGGGGTTTTCAACCGCCACCGTGCCAAGGATTACCCGTTGCAGACCTTTGTCGAGCCAGCGCTCAATGGTTGCCATATCGCGTATGCCGCCACCCAATTGGGCGGGCACTTGTGTGCGCGACAGGATGGCCTCCACCGCAGCGTCGTTTACCGGCTCGCCCGCAAATGCGCCGTTCAGGTCCACAAGATGCAGCCATGCGCAGCCTGCGTCGACAAACTCCATCGCCTGGCTGGCAGGATCGTCGTTGAAGACGGTCGACTTCTCCATATCCCCGCGCAACAGCCGCACCGCTTGCCCGTCTTTAAGGTCAATTGCAGGGTAAAGGATCATCGTGACATCTCCGGTTTTCTGGCCCGCGCTTTGACATGACGGAACGGCACATGCAACGCGACCCGGCGTCAATCTTGATCGGCGGCCCGTTTTTGCGCCCTGCTGCGCGCATACCAATTCGGGAGGAGTTAAGAGATGAAACGATTTGCATGGGCGGCAGGCTTGCTGCTGGCGGCAACAACAGCCAGCGCTGATCCGGTGTTGGGCACGTGGAAAACCCAGCCGGGGGATGA
>CAZCOX010000037.1:0-1500 GCA_964500115.1 uncultured Rhodobacterales bacterium | reverse complement strand
TGGTCACCGCCTCAACCATGGCGTCAAACGTGCCAGCGGCGCGCAGGGCCTTGGCGCAGGCCGGGAACGCGCCATCGCCGGGCAGCACAATCCGGTCGGCGCGGGCCACGACATCGGCGTCGGAGGTCACGGTCACTGTGCCGCCATCCACCTCTAGCGCCATACGCTGAAAGGCCTTTTCTGCCGAGTGCAGATTGCCGCTTTCGTAGTCAATGATCGCGGTCAGCACTAGAGTGCGCCTTTGGTGCTCGGGATCGCGTCGGATTTGCGCGGATCGGTCTCCAATGCATCCCGCAGCGCGCGGGCGACGGCTTTGAACGCGGCTTCGGCGATGTGGTGGCTGTTGATCCCGTGCAGTTGATCGACATGCAGGGTGATGCCGCCATGGGTGCTGAAAGCCTGAAAGAACTCGCGCACCAGTTCGGTGTCGAAGGTTCCGATCTTGTCCGTGGGCATCTCCACATTCCAGACAAGGAAGGGGCGCGCCGACAGGTCAAGGGCCGCGCGCACCAGCGCGTCATCCATCGGCAACAGACACGCGCCATAGCGCACGATGCCTTTCTTGTCGCCCATAGCCTGCGTCAGGGCCTGACCCAAGGCGATGCCCACATCCTCAACCGAGTGGTGATCGTCGATATGCAGGTCGCCATCGCAGCGGACTGTCATATCGATCAACGAATGGCGCGCCAGTTGGTCGAGCATATGGTCAAAGAACCCGACGCCGGTCTGGTTGTCATAAGCGCCGGTCCCGTCGAGGTTGATCTCAACCGTAATCTTGGTCTCGGCCGTATTGCGGGTCACTGTGGCGGTGCGCATCGCACTCTCCTGCTTTGGTCTTGCCGGGTTATAGGCGTGGGCTGTGGCATCGCCAAGGCCCTGTTGCAGCGCAGGTTTGACTGTGTTTCAAGCGCATCTCGACGGGGGGGCGTCATGCAAGAGATTTCGATCCGCAGAGCCGTTGAGGCCGATTACGATGCGCTCGGGCAGGTGATGTTCCGCGCGATCCACGAAGGTGACAGCCCCTACACAACGGCGCAGCGGCGCGCCTGGATGGCGGCCCCGCTGCAAGGCGCGGAGTGGTCCGCCCGTCTGTCTGCCGAGACCTGCTTCGTCGGAACCGTCGACAATTCTCTCTGCGGTTTCATGACGCTGACCCAGACCGGCTATGTCGATCTGGCCTTTATCTTGCCCGAACATCGGGGAAAGCGGCTCTTTGCGCGGCTGCTGGACAAGGTCGAGGACGCGGCCCGGCAGAACGGGATCGATCGGCTTTTCACCCATGCTAGTCTGATGGCGCAACCGGCTTTTGCGCGGCGCGGGTTTGTGGTCGACGACCATGAAACAGTCGACCGGAATGGTGAAGCTCTGGCGCGCGCCGCGATGTCGAAATCGCTTGACCAATAGGGCAGCCTGTCTTGACCTGACGTCAGCGCGCTGACAGCATGCTGAAACAGTCCGGACCTGTCGGAGATCAAGGGAAACCATGTCGATTACATCGAG
>CAZCOX010000036.1:9214-18430 GCA_964500115.1 uncultured Rhodobacterales bacterium | reverse complement strand
TAGAGCCAATCCCGCAATATCGGGATCAAAGGGATATCTGCAGGCGGCATCGGGTAGTCTTTCAAATGCTTCGCGTGCACCCACGCCAGGGTTTGGCCCTCGCGCGATTCGGGAATGCCGTTCCATTTGCGACAGGCGTAAAGGGGCATAAGCAAATGGAAATTCTCGTAGCTATGCGATGCAAAGGTCAACGGCGCGAGGCAGCTTTCCCACGTATCGATACCCAGTTCTTCCTGCAATTCGCGGATCAAAGCGACCTCGGGCGTTTCGCCTTGCTCAACCTTGCCACCGGGGAATTCCCACAAACCAGCCATCGATTTGCCCTCGGGTCGCTGGGCAAGCAGAATCCGGCCGTCCGGGTCAATCAGAGCAACAGCCGACACCAGGATTATCTTGCGGCTCAAGATCGGTAGTCCGCGTTGATGGAAATGTAACCGTGGGTCAGATCACAAGTCCAGACAGTCGCACGGCCCTCGCCGATGCCCAGATCGACCGAGATTTCGATATCTTGCTGTTTCATCACAGCAGCGCCTTTTTCCTCCTGATAATCAGGATGAACCCACCCCTTCTCTGCCACTTGAACGTCACCGAAACGGATGCCAAGCGTATCGCGATCTGCAGGTGCGCCAGATTTGCCAATGGCCATGACGACACGCCCCCAATTTGGATCTTCACCCGCGATCGCGGTCTTTACCAATGGCGAATTCGCAACCGACAGTGCATGGGTCTTAGCGTCTGCGTCGTTCAAAGCGCCACTCACGTTGATCGTCACAAATTTTGTGGCACCTTCCCCGTCGCGAACAACTTGATGCGCGAGATCGGTCATGACCTGATGCAATCCCTCGGCAAATGCCGCGTCACTGTCAGAGACTTCGACACCAGATGCCCCGGTCGCCGCAACCAGTAAGGTGTCAGAGGTTGACGTATCGCTATCAACAGTGATGCAGTTAAACGTCTTTTCATTGAGCTGAGAGACAAGCGTTTGCAAAGCGGGTTGGCTGATCGATGCGTCCGTGAAGATATAGACCAGCATCGTTGCCATGTCGGGCGCTATCATGCCGGACCCTTTGGCAATTCCGGCAATCTGGATTGGCCCATCCGAGGTATCGACCGTCGTCGCTGACCCTTTGGCAAACGTGTCCGTTGTCATGATCGCACGTGCAGCCGAATCCAGCGCGGATTCGTCTAGGGATGCGTTAAGTTCAGCGACCTTTTGGCAAATGCGTTCGTGGGGTAGCCGCTCTCCGATCACGCCGGTCGACGCTGTGAAAACGCGTGTTTCGGACACGCCGGTAACTGACGCCACCTCTTTGCAGATCGCCTCGACCGAGGCGTCGCCTGACCGACCAGTAAACGCGTTGGAATTGCCTGAGTTTACGATTATAGCGGCGCTCCCATCGTCGGAGCGCCCGATCTTGGCCTGACAATCAAGCACGTTGGCAGACCGCGTTGCGGACTTTGTAAAGACCCCGGCTATTGTTGTGCCTGGGTCAAGCATGGCCAACATCACGTCTGTTCGCCCGGAGTATTTCACGCCCGCCGCAGCGGTGGCAAAGCGTGCACCTTTGATAACGGGCAGATCCGGAAACTGCGCTGGAGCAAGCGGCGAAACAGAAGTGATCTTTGCCACGTGCTTACTCCTGCAAAAGGCCGATGTTGCTTAGGACAGAGACATCAACGTCATCTTTCGCGGTGCGCGTGATCTCGGCCCCTGATGTCAGTTCATCAATACGGCGCGCGACGGCCTCCTGGCTGATCTGCGCCTCGATCTCTGCGCGCACAGCGTCGAGTGTCGGGGCCTCAAGGGTACGCTTGTCGTTCAGCGTAATCACATGCCATCCAAATTGAGTCTGTACGGGGTCTGAAATTGCGCCAACTTCCATCTCCATCACGGCAGTCTCAAATTCGGGCACCATCTGACCAGCACCAAACCAACCAAGCGACCCGCCGTTGGGCCCCGATGGCCCGGTTGAGTTTTCGCGTGCGGCTTCGGCGAAATCGGCACCCTCACGCAGAGTGGTCACAAGCGCCGCTGCCTCTTCTTCCGTTTCCACCAGAATATGTGACGCGTTGTACTCTTCGCCTGGCTCACTCTGCAGATACTGCGCTTCGTAAGCGGCTTGAACTGTCTCGTCTGTGACGGCCTCGTCTACGATCCCTTCGACAGCTTCGGCAGCCAGCAAAGAGCGACGTTCGTTTTCGAGCGCCAGTGCCACGCGGCGGCTGTCGTCACCATCGATCTGATCGCCCAAAACCGTTTGCTGCACGATCTGGTCGAGAATGCCGTCCCACAGCACATCATCCGGCAAGGATTGATACTGTTCCGGCAGAGACGCACGCACCATCAGCATGTGGCCAAGGGTGATTTCTGTCCCGTTTACAGTTGCCACCACGCTATCCGCCGTCAGTGTATCCTGCGCCTGAACTGGCAGTGCCAGAAACAGCGCGACTGCGCCTGCGGACAATTTAGTGATGAGTTTTGACATCTGTTGATCCTTCCACGGCCACCCTTACGATTGGGCGACGTTGACACTGTATTTCGCGACCCTTACATCGCCCTATGGCACTGCGAGGCCGGTCGCTCCCCTGTGTCATACGGGCTGTGCGCGAGGCGGGCAAGCAGATGCCGCACACGAAGATGTCAAAGCTGAAAGAGAGTGCATGCTGGGATTAGGTAAAGTCGCGCGCAAGGTGTTCGGAACGCCGAATGACCGAAAAGTGAAGGCGACGCGCCCGACGGTTGACAAGATCAACGCGCTCGAACCTGAATTCGAAAAGCTGAGCGACGCTCAGATCATCGAAAAGACCGCCGAATTCAAAGCCCGCCTGTCCCAGGGTGAAACTCTCGATCAGCTGCTGCCCGAAGCTTTTGCCAATTGCCGCGAAGCCGCGAAACGCGCGCTTGGCTTGCGTGCATTTGACGTGCAGCTGATGGGTGGCATTTTCCTGCATCAGGGCAACATCTCAGAGATGAAAACAGGTGAAGGGAAGACCCTTGTTGCAACCTTCCCATCGTATCTGAACGCGCTGACAGGGCGTGGTGTGCACATCGTCACCGTGAACGATTACCTTGCCCGCCGCGATAGCGAATGGATGAGCAAGGTCTATGGTGCGCTTGGCCTGACAACCGGTGTTGTCTACCCGCGCCAGCCCGACGAAGAAAAGCGTGACGCCTACGCCTGTGACATCACCTACGCGACGAACAATGAACTGGGCTTTGACTATCTGCGCGACAACATGAAGTCAGAGCTGAACCAGATGTATCAGCGCGACCATCACTTCGCGGTGGTGGACGAAGTGGATTCCATCCTTGTCGACGAGGCGCGAACTCCGCTGATTATCTCTGGTCCGGCACAGGACCGCAGCGAGCTTTACGTCGCCATCGACAAGATCATCCCGAGCCTGACCGAAGAGCACTACTCGATCGACGAAAAGACCCGCAACGTAACCTTCACGGATGAGGGTAACGAGTACCTTGAAGAGACGCTGCAGCAGCAAGGCATGCTGGACGAAGGACAGTCGCTCTACGACCCTGAAAGCACGACGGTTGTGCACCACGTGAACCAGGGCTTACGTGCACATACGTTGTTTCAGAAAGACAAAGATTACATTGTGCGCGACGGCGAAGTTGTGCTCATCGACGAATTCACGGGTCGCATGATGCCTGGCCGCCGTTTGTCAGAAGGTCTGCACCAGGCGATTGAGGCCAAGGAAGGCTGCGAGATCAAACCAGAGAACGTCACGCTCGCGAGCGTGACCTTCCAAAATTACTTCCGCCTGTACGAAAAGCTGGCCGGGATGACCGGGACGGCCGCGACTGAAGCCGAAGAATTTGCCGAGATTTATGGGCTTGGCGTCGTCGAAGTACCGACGAACAAAGAAATCGCGCGGATTGACGAAGACGACAAAGTCTATCGCACGGCCAAAGAAAAGTACGACGCGATCGTCACCGAAATCAAAGAGGCACACGCCAAGGGTCAACCAGTACTTGTTGGCACGACGTCAATCGAGAAATCGGAAATGCTCAGCCAGATGCTGACGCAGGCAGGGCTCAAACACAACGTTCTGAACGCGCGCCAGCACGAGCAAGAAGCGCAGATCGTTGCCGATGCGGGCAAACTTGGCGCGATCACCATTGCGACCAATATGGCCGGTCGTGGAACCGACATCAAACTCGGCGGCAACGTCGAGATGCAAATCATGGAAGCCATAGCGGCAGAGCCCGAGGCGGACCCAGAAGAACTGCGCCAAAAGATCGAAGCCGCCCATGTCGCCGACGAAAAGGCCGTGAAAGATGCGGGCGGTCTGTTTGTTCTGGCCACCGAGCGCCATGAGAGCCGGCGTATCGACAATCAGCTGCGTGGGCGATCTGGGCGTCAGGGTGACCCCGGTCGGTCTTCGTTCTTTCTGTCGCTTGATGACGATTTGATGCGGATCTTTGGGTCTGAGCGCCTCGATAAGGTGCTTTCTACGCTTGGATTGAAGGATGGTGAGGCCATCGTTCACCCATGGGTAAACAAGTCGCTTGAACGCGCCCAGGCCAAGGTCGAAGGCCGCAACTTTGATATCCGAAAGCAGTTGCTGAAATTCGACGATGTCATGAATGATCAGCGGAAGGTCGTCTTTAGTCAACGCCGCGAAATCATGGAAGCGCAAGACCTGGCTGAGATCGCGCAAGACATGCGCCATCAGGTCATTGACGATCTGGTTGACACCTACATTCCACCAAAATCCTACGCAGATCAGTGGGACACCGAAGGCCTTCACAGTGCTGTTAAGGAAATGATTGGGATCGAGGCGCCTGTTCAGGCGTGGGGTGACGAAGAAGGCGTCGATGCCGAAGTAATCCGCGAACGGCTCGAAGAGGCATCCGATACGTTCATGGCGGAAAAGGCAGAAGCCTTTGGCGCCGACACCATGCGGCAGATCGAGAAACAGGTTCTGCTGCAAACCATCGACAGGAAATGGCGCGAACACCTACTGACGCTGGAGCACTTACGCTCCGTGGTTGGGTTCCGCGGGTATGCCCAGCGCGACCCACTGAGCGAATACAAATCGGAAGCGTTCCAGCTTTTTGAATCGATGCTCGACAGCCTGCGTGAAGATGTGAGCAAGCAATTGGGCCAGGTGCGCCCAATGACCGAAGAAGAGCAGAAGTCCATGCTGGAACAGATGGCGGCACAGCAGGCGGCGATGGCGCAAGCGGCGGCGCCTGCCCCGGCAAGTGCGCAAGATCCAGCAACCGGAGACGCGGTCGCAGGCTTTAATGAAAACGATCCAACCACTTGGGGTGACCCGGGCCGGAATGACCCCTGCCCTTGCGGATCAGGCAAGAAATTCAAGCATTGCCACGGCAGGTTGGCGTAAACCGCGGCCACAAAGCGGTCGAAAAGTGACCTCATCCCTGCCCTAGGCGTTCCCAAATCGTCATGCAGACAAACCGGTGCAATCCACGCACCGGGAGTCTGTCATGGACCGCAGGACTACACGGCTGATCGCCGCAGGAACCGTCACCACCGCCCTTGGGATAGGTGCAGCAATGCAGTATTGGCCAAGCCCTGTGACACCTTTGAGTACAGCGCAAGGTCCAGTGGTAGTGTCGGATGTGCAAGAGGTGTCATCGACACCCAAAATGCCGATGCCAATGGATGTCGCCACGACGGCGGCTTTGCCAGCGTCACTGGTTTCCGCCCCCGCTGAAACAACACCTGCACCGGTCATTGAGTTACCAGAAACGCCCGAGACCTCGGGCTTTGACTGCGATGTCAGTTTGACTGCGAATGCAACAGCCGGTGCCATGATCGCGGTCGATCTGACGGCGCCTTGCCACGGCAGCGAACGCGTGACGCTGCACCACAATGGGCTGATGTTCACTGAAATCGTGCAGCCTGATGGCGCGCTGAGCCTCGAAATTCCGGCATTGGCCGAAAATGCTCTGGTCATTGCGTCGTTCTTTGACGGTGCTGGTGCTGTGGCAAAAACCGACGTCACATCTGTACCATTTTACGAACGTGTCGTCCTGCAATGGCGCGGGAATGCGGGGTTACAGCTGCATGCGCGGGAATTCGACGCGGAATACTTTTCGGATGGTCACATTTGGCAAGGCTCTGAAAATAGCCCAGCGCGGGCAGCGACTGGCGATGGTGGTTTCTTGACCACGCTGGGCAGCGCTGATGCACCTGACGGATTGTTCGCCGAGGTCTACACCTTTCCGTCCGGCATGACGCAAGAGGCGGGCACAGTTACGCTAACGGTCGAAGCGGAAATCCAGACGGCCAATTGCGGATCGCGGATCGAGGCACAAACGCTGGAAATTCGAGCCGACCGCGATCTGCGTTCCAAAGAGCTTACGATCGAAGTGCCCGACTGCGAGACAGTTGGCGATTTCTTGATGTTGAAAAACATCGTCGAAGACCTGACAATCGCATCGAGATAATCGAGCGACCTGAGGCACCTTTTGATCAAGCTTTTGCGGGCGGCCGTTTGCGCCGCGCTCTTTGCATTTGTATATGCATGGCCAGCATTCGCTCAAGACGTGGTGCTGCGTTCTCCTGACGGCGCAATCGAATTGTCTGGCACGCTCTTGGGCTTTGATGGCGACTTCTACCGGGTCGATACGCAATACGGTGAATTGACGGTCGACAGCTCTGGTGTGCGCTGCGAGGGGCCCGGTTGCCCGTCACTTACCGATTTTGTGGCCGACGTTTCGATTTCAGGGTCTTCCACCATAGGCGACGTGCTGATGCCGGCGTTGATCGAAAACTTCGCGCTGCAACGCGGTCTGAAATCTCAGCGCGTGACCGAAGACGACACGCATTTCGTGTATCAGCTATCCGAGGTGCAATCGGACAAGTTGGTCGCCCGCTTCCGGTTTCGTGTGTCGAGCACGGACGAAGGATTTGCAGATTTACTGGCAGATGAGGCCGATCTGGTGATGGCCTTACGCGAAATACGCGACGGCGAATTGGCACTCGCGCGTGAGGCAGGTCTGGGTGAGCTGGACGATGTGCGCCGCAGCCGTGTCTTGGCGCTCGATGCCATGGCTGTGATTGTCTCGCCCACAAATCCCGTGTCGCGCATCTCACTGTCTGATCTGGCCCGCGTTCTGTCTGGCGATATTGACAACTGGCGCATGCTGGGCGGGCCGGATGCACCAATTTCGATCCACATGCGAGATGCGCAGTCGGGTCTGTCGCAAGCTGTCGAAGACAGGGTGCTTGACGCATCACAGGCACTGGCGCCTTCTGTGATCCGGCATGCAACAAACCAAGCGTTGTCAGACACCGTTTCGACGGATCCGTTGGGCTTGGGCGTTGCGAGCTATTCCGAAATTGGGAACGCAAAGGCGCTCGCGCTTTCCGGCACCTGCGGTTTCTCGCTTCGTGCGAGCCGTTTGGCGATCAAAACGGAAGATTACCCACTGTCGGCCCCCATGTTTCTTTACGTCCCTGCACGGCGCTTGCCGAAACTGGCACGAGATTTCCTCGCCTATACAGGAAGCGGCCCAGCGCAAATCGTGGCAAGGCGCGCAGGATTTGTCGATCAGGCAACCGAAGAAATTGCTGTCAATGCGCAGGGCGACAGATTTGCAAATGCGATCAGTGTTGCTGAAGGCGAAGACGGATTGGGCGTTTTGAAACGTATGGTGGACACGCTGTCGTCGTTGCGGCGCCTGAGCGCGTCGTTTCGTTTCGACCCGGGTGCATCGCGATTGGACGCGCAGTCGCGATCCAACGTGCAATACTTGGCCCGCGCGATTGAGGCAGGTGTTTACGACGGTCGGAAGTTGCTATTCGTTGGCTTTTCCGATGGCCAAGGCCCCTCTGCGGGCAATCTGGAAATTGCCCGACGCAGCGCGCAGGCGGTCAAACAAGCCATAGAAGGGGCGGTTGAGTCGGCCAACCTCGGCCAGGTTACCTTGGCGACAGACGCATTTGGCGAAGCGATGCCGATGGCATGTGACGACACCCGTTGGGGCCGACAGGTCAACCGTCGTGTCGAGGTTTGGGTGCGCTAAATATAGCCCTCGGATTTCAGGCTGACCTCTTGCGATTTGCCGATGATGAGGTGGTCATGCACCGTGATATCGACCGCATCACAAGCGCGAATAATGTCTTCGGTCATCGCGATATCAGCTTGCGACGGCGTCGGATCACCTGATGGGTGATTGTGCACGAGGATCAGCGCTGACGCGTTAAGTTCCAGCGCCCGCTTAATGACTTCGCGCGGGTAGACCGGCACGTGATCAACCGTGCCTTTGGCTTGCATTTCATCCGCGATCAGAACGTTTTTGCGGTCGAGAAAGAAGATGCGGAACTGTTCGGTATCGCGATGCGCCATGGACACGCGACAATAATCAAGCAATGCAGACCAGCTGGACACCACCGGTTTTTGCAAGACTTTGCCTTGCGACATGCGGTGAGCCGCGGCTTCAATCAGTTTTATGTCAAATGCCGTTTCGGGGCCGATGCCATCGACATCCTGCAACCGCTCGATGGGGGCGGCGAGGACCCGATTGAAGTCGCCGAAGTGATCAACCAACGCCCGTGCGCAAGGTTTCACGTCTCGGGTTTTGATTGATCGAAACAGCAACAGTTCAAGCAATTCATAATCCGGCATCGGGTCTGAGCCACCAACCAGAAAACGTTTTTTCAATCGCTTGCGGTGACCTTTCACATAGGAAAGCTCTTGCGGCTTTGGCGCTTTGTTCGGCGGAGGATCAATAAAGAGCGCACCGGCCTTCACCGGCGCTTTGGCCGGGGCCTCGAAAAAGGAAAGTTGAGTGTGGCGTGACATGCTGCAACTCTGCGCGCAGCATGCTTAAGGAAATGCTAACGGCCCCAGTCGGGGCCGTCGGCGTTACCCTTTCATCGAATCCCAAAACCCTTTTACAGATTTGAAAAAGCTTTTGGATTCAGGGTTGTTGTCTTCGCTCAGTTCCTCGAACTCGCGCAGCAGCTCTTTTTGCCGTGCCGTGAGGTTCACCGGCGTTTCGACGGCAAGCTCGATGAACATGTCGCCCTGCCCACCGCCACGCAGCGCTGGCATGCCCTTCGAACGCAAACGCATCTGACGACCAGATTGGCTGCCTTGCGGGATGGAAACCCGGCTGCGGCCACCGTCGATGGTCGGCACTTCGATATTGCCACCCATCGCTGCCACGGTCATGGAGACCGGCACCCTGCAATGCAGATGTGCACCATCGCGTTCGAACAG
>CAZCOX010000036.1:0-9114 GCA_964500115.1 uncultured Rhodobacterales bacterium | reverse complement strand
AACGCGCGATCTTTGTTCACGCGGCCTGCACCGCCGCAGCTTTTGCACGGGTTCTTGATAGTTTGGCCAATGCCGGAACATGTCGGACACGTGCGCTCAACCGTAAAGAAGCCTTGCGTCGCGCGTACCTTACCCATGCCCGAGCACGTCGGGCAGGTTGTGGGTTCTGCACCACCCTCAGCGCCCGAGCCTGAACAGTCATCGCACTGCACCGAGGTCGGCACCTGAATGGTCTTTTGCATGCCACTGAAGGCGTCTTCGAGCGTGACCCGGAGATTGTATCTCAGATCGGAGCCACGCGACGCGCGTTGGCGACCACCGCCGCCTCGCTGGCCGCCCATAAAATCGCCGAAAAGATCGTCAAACACATCCGAAAACGCGCTGGCGAAATCACCCTGACCGCCGCCAGGGCGCGGGCCGCCACCCATGCCACCTTCGAACGCGGCATGACCATAGCGGTCGTACGCTGCCTTCTTGTCGTCGTCTTTCAGAACTTCGTAAGCCTCATTGGCCTCCTTGAACTGCTCTTCTGCTTTCGGGTTGTCCGCATTGCGGTCTGGATGCAGTTCTTTGGCTTTTGAGCGATAGGCTTTTTTGATCTCAGCTGCCGAGGCGCCTTTCTTGAGGCCGAGCACATCATAATAGTCGCGTTTGGACATCATGCCCTCCTTTCGCGGAACGTCAGAGGCCGGCCCGGTGTCCGGACCGGCCCCTTAGTGGTTCCGCCTAAACAAGCTTAGGCGCGCTTGTTGTCGTCGAGATCTTCAAAGTCGGCGTCAACGATGGTGTCGTCGTCGCTTGGCTCATCCGCCGCTGCAGGCTCGGCATCGCCTTCTTCCTGCTGCGCTTTGTAAATGGCCTCGCCCAGCTTCATCGCCGCTTCAGTGACGTTCTGGATGCCAGACTTGATCTTGTCGGCGGTGACTTTCTCGTCTTCCAGATCGTCCTTAAGCGCCGCGATGGCCAGTTCGATCGCCTCAACCGTTGTTGGGTCAACCTTATCGCCATGTTCCTCAACCGATTTTTCGGTCGAGTGGATCAGGCTTTCTGCCTGGTTGCGGCTTTCCACCATCTCGCGACGATCCTTGTCCGCTTCGGCATTCGCCTCCGCATCCTGAACCATCTTTTCGATGTCCTCATCCGACAGACCGCCAGAGGCCTGGATCGTGATGTTCTGTTCTTTGCCGGTGCCCTTGTCCTTGGCCGACACGGACACGATGCCATTGGCGTCGATGTCGAATGTCACCTCGATCTGTGGCATGCCGCGCGGTGCTGGCGGGATGTCTTCGAGGTTGAACTGGCCGAGGATCTTGTTGTCAGCCGCCATTTCACGTTCACCCTGGAAGACCCGGATGGTCACAGCGTTCTGGTTGTCTTCGGCGGTCGAGAAGATCTGGGATTTTTTCGTCGGGATGGTTGTGTTGCGATCGATGAGACGTGTGAACACACCACCGAGTGTTTCGATGCCGAGCGACAGAGGCGTTACGTCGAGAAGAACAACGTCTTTCACATCACCTTGCAGAACGCCCGCTTGAATGGCTGCACCCATGGCGACCACTTCGTCAGGGTTCACGCCCTTGTGCGGCTCTTTGCCAAAGAACTTGGTCACTTCTTCGATGACCTTTGGCATTCGCGTCATACCACCGACAAGAACAACCTCATCAATGTCAGACGTGCTGAGGCCAGCGTCTTTCAGAGCCGCCTGACACGGCTTGATCGACGCTTTGATCAGGTCACTGACAAGGCTTTCCAGCTTTGCGCGGGTCAGCTTGAGAACAAGGTGCAGCGGTTGGCCGGTTTTGCCGTCCATCGAGATAAATGGCTGGTTGATCTCCGTCTGGCTGGAGCTCGACAATTCGATCTTTGCCTTTTCCGCCGCTTCCTTCAGACGCTGAAGCGCCATCTTGTCTTGCGTGAGGTCAACGCCGTTTTCTTTTTTAAACTCGTCGGCAAGGTAGTTGACGATGCGCATGTCAAAGTCTTCACCACCGAGGAATGTATCACCGTTGGTGGATTTAACTTCGAAGAGACCATCGTCAATTTCAAGAATGGTCACGTCAAATGTACCGCCGCCAAGGTCATAGACCGCGATGGTGCGTGTTTCTTTCTTGTCGAGGCCGTAAGCCAGCGCAGCAGCCGTCGGTTCGTTGATGATCCGCAGCACTTCGAGGCCCGCGATCTTACCAGCGTCCTTGGTCGCTTGACGTTGCGCGTCGTTGAAGTACGCTGGAACGGTGATAACCGCCTGTGTCACCTCTTCGCCGAGGTAGCTTTCGGCTGTTTCTTTCATCTTTTGCAGGATGAAGGCCGAGATTTGCGATGGGGAGTATTTCTCACCCTTGGCTTCAACCCACGCGTCACCATTGCCGCCATCGATGACGGAAAATGGCATGTTCTTGCGATCTTTGGCGAGCGCACTGTCGTCGTTGCGACGACCGATCAAACGCTTCACACCAAAGACGGTGTTTTCTGGGTTTGTGACCGCCTGGCGTTTTGCCGGCTGGCCCACAAGGCGTTCATCATCGGTGAACGCAACGATGGATGGAGTTGTCCGGGCACCCTCGGCGTTTTCGATCACGCGCGGCTGCGAGCCATCCATGATTGCAACGCAGCTGTTGGTTGTCCCGAGGTCGATACCAATAACTTTGGCCATGTCTTTTCGATCCCTTCATGTCTCAAGGCGATGTCACGAGGCGTCGACCCGTTTCGGCATCTTGCCCCGCGTGTTTTCACTGACAAACGAGTCTGTCAGCAGGTCCGGTGGGTATATAAGGAGGCGATCAAACACCTGCAAGCGCCGCAGCTACCGGGAATTTCTGAAAATTCAGTATGGGAATTGGCTGCTGACGAAATAATTGGGCCATCATGACGGTTTTATCCATTCGCGGCTTCGAGATTTACCCTGGATACCTTTCCGCGCAGGAGCAATCTGGGCTGGTGGAAGCGTTGCGGATGTGCCTTGCACAAGCGCCTTTGTTCCGACCCGTGACGCCACGCGGCAAGCAAATGTCAGTACGAATGAGCGCAGCTGGTCGATTTGGCTGGGTCAGCGACAGAGCGGGCTACAGGTATGAACGGGCGCATCCTAACGGGTCGGAATGGCCTGACATACCGGAAAAAATTCTTCGAATTTGGGAAGCGCTGGTGCCCGATGCCCGAGACCCGGAATGCTGCTTGATCAATTGGTACGAGGCGGGCGCCAAAATGGGGATGCATCAAGACAAAGACGAAACGGACTATTCCCAACCGGTCTTGTCGATTTCATTGGGCGACGAAGCTTTGTTCCGCATGGGTAATTTGACCCGTGGTGGAAAGACAGAATCCGTTTGGCTTCGCTCAGGGGATGTTGTCGTGATGCAAGGGAATGCCCGGCTTAGGTATCATGGGATCGACCGCATTCGTGCCGATAGCTCTACCCTTTTGCCAAATGGCGGACGCATCAATCTGACGTTACGGGTTGTGACGTAACTAACCCCGCGCTCCCCAAGATGAAGAGGCATGTTTGCGCGTGTAGAATTCGCCCATCAGCCCGATCATCAATAAAACAAGCGTCAGATACATGACGTATTCCCAATTGCTGTTGCGCGGTACGTAGTTGATAAACGCGAACCCTCTCGCTTGGTCGATTGTGTGGAACAAAGGGTTCCAGTCGAACATAGATATCATAAATGCGGGCAACGAATTCGCGACGAACATTTTACCTGACGCAATCATGTTGGCCCGCTTATAAAGCGTGGAAAGCGTACCGGTCAGTCCAGGAAACCACGGCTTCATCGCCAAAAAAACAAGACCGACAGCCCCGCCAGACAGCCAAGATAGCAATAGCATCCCGATGACCGGCATCGGGTCGACGATTTCCGTCAGCACATACGGGTTCACCGCAACGTCGTAGACGAAAAGAATGAATATGACCGACAATACCTGGATATAGAGGGTCGCCAACATCGCCGAGAGTATCGATATCGCCGTATTCATTGGCGCGTGTTGCATCATACCGCTTGTCGGGCCTTCACTGCCCAAAACCGCGCCAACCGCCTTGTTGTGGGTCATAAACATGAAAATGCCGGTAAGCAGAAAGATGACGAAATCACCACGTAAGGCCATACCCTTGAGCCCCATCACCGTGAACATCACGTAGAAAAACAGCACAAAAAGAAGTGATTGCAACACGTTAGTGGCAATCGACATAAACGCATTCCCGTGGGATTTGCGAATTGTGCGCACCGTGTTGTGGTAGACAAGTTCAAGAATACTGACGGCGGACCCCCGCCGTGTCGTGGGGACACTCTTTTCGAACATCTTGCTCTGCCTTTGCCTCTGCCCGTCATTCTAACGCCAGTTCGCCTGACTGTTGTTGCGGACATTTGTTAACCAGAGGATAAGGGACGCGCGCTCTCAAATCAATTGATGTGGAATCTGATGCCTGTTGACTATGATGCACTTATGCAAACCATGCGCCGCCTCGCGCTAGAAGCTGGTGACGCAATCATGGAGATTTATGAGGCAGACGATTTCGACGTTCGGTCAAAATCCGACGATAGCCCGGTAACTGCTGCAGACGAAGCGGCGGACGCTTTGATTTCAGCAGGTCTACGCACGGATTTTCCTGAGATCGCGCTTGTGACTGAAGAACAGTCTGAAACGCATGATTTGCAAGTGCGTGATTTTCTGATTGTTGACCCGTTGGACGGCACCAAGGAGTTCATTCATCGTCGTGGTGATTTCACAGTGAATATCGCTTTGGTCGAAAACGGCGTGCCGACGCGCGGCGTTGTGTATGCACCCGCCAAAGGCCGCTTGTTTTACACCGACGCCAAAGGGCAAAGTGTCGAGGAAAGCAGCCCATTCTCCAAAACCACGGTCGGTGAAACATCACCGATTACCGTGTCCGATCCAGACACGAGTGCATTGATGGTTGTCGCTTCGAAATCGCACCGCGATCAGGCGACGGACGATTACATCAATCAATATGCCGTCAGAGACTCCAAGAGTGCTGGCTCATCTCTCAAGTTCTGCCTCGTCGCAACAGGAGAAGCCGATTTTTACCCACGGCTTGGACGCACGATGGAGTGGGACACAGCGGCAGGCCATGCCGTGCTTTCCGGTGCTGGCGGACGGGTACTAAAATTGGAAACGTTAGAGGACTTGGAATATGGCAAGCACACTTTTGCGAACCCATTCTTTGTCGCGACAGCACCCGGCATCGACCTCAAACCCGCCTGAGGCTGTATTTTGTCTGCACCCGTCAGCGTCGTTGTTGTCAGTCGCAACCGACCGACGTGGTTACAACGATGTCTGCGCGCACTTGATCAGCTCGACTACGACCCGTTCGAAGTCGTTGTTGTCGCATGCGCGAAAGGGATTGCGGCAGCAAAGAACGCGACAACCCGGCGCCCTGTCACTTTAGTTCCATTCGACAAAGCCAATATCTCGGATGCGCGCAACGTGGGCGTTCGCAACTCGCTCGGGCAGATCCTAGCCTTCATTGATGATGATGCTGTGCCTGAACCAACGTGGCTCGCGCATCTGATTCCGGTGTTCGATGCGCCAAACGTCGACCAAGCCGGCGGGACAACGCTGGGCCGCAACGGGATCTCTGTTCAGCACGCAGCAGCCCGCGTAACGCCGTTCGGCAAGACCGTTGCTGTTGCGGTGCCAACCGGTGATCCCATCGAGATTTGCGTCCAAGACGAATGTTGGCCGCGGTTACACGGCACGAATATGGCTGTCCGTCGCAGCGCCCTTGTTCACGTTGGAGGGTTCGATCCAAGCTACGCATTCTACCTTGATGAAACCGATCTGACTTGCCGTGTCGCCAAGGCGGGAGGTGCCACAGTTCATGTACCCAATGCAGTTGTACATCACACCAGCGCTGAGAGTGCCGTACGAAATCACGACCGGGTTCCGCGCGATTTACATGCGATCGGGTACTCTACCGCATTATTTCATTCAGAGCATGCTGCACCCACGCTGCACAAAGCTGCGCGGACAGAGTTCCTGCACGAGCGTCGTCAATGGTTGTTGCAGCACGTTCAACAAGGCACGCTGACGCCAGATGATCTTTACATCAAAATGCGTGCGCTTAGGCGTGGCTATTCACACGGAATGCAGGCCCCCAAATCGGGCCGGCAAGTATTGGATCAAGTCCGAGTTGGAGATATCAAGCCTATAGACAAAACCCTTGCTAAAGATGTCTACCTCACGAGCTCGACGCTGATGCGGGGTCGAGTTTTCGAAAAAGCAAAAACGCTCGTTCATCAAGGCCACCGCGTGACGGTTCTCGACTTCGATCCATCCGCACGATTTCACAAAGTCACGTTCGTTGATGACGGCTACTGGCTTCACACGGGCGGAATCTGGGGGCGCGAAGAACGCGACGAGCGCTTGTTTCAACGATGCTTGCGGAACCACCGCGTTCGAAGTGCGTTAACCCGGATTAAAGGTGTTCGCAGTCTAACGCCAATGATGCCCGCAAATTAGGCAGATTCCGGGAAAAGACCGAAGATTTTCCCCAGTTCTGTCACAAGTTGTGTATCATAAAGGTGGCGCGCCGAAGCCCAGACGATACTGTGCAGGTCGCAAGAAAGTAAGGAGCGGTACATGCGGAACAAAGTCACAAAAGCTGTTTTTCCGGTCGCCGGATTGGGCACTCGGTTTTTGCCAGCAACCAAATCCGTTCCAAAGGAAATCATGACGCTGGTTGATCGCCCGCTGGTTCAATATGCAATTGACGAAGCGCGCGCTGCAGGCATCAAGGAATTCATCTTTGTGACCTCCCGCGGCAAGAGCGCTCTTGAGGATTATTTCGATGAAAACCCATTCCTGGAAGATGAGCTTCGGAAAAAGGGTAAAGACAAGCTTCTTGAAACGCTTGAAGCCACCAACATGGACAGTGGTGCCATCGCCTATATGCGCCAGCATAAAGCGCTTGGCCTTGGTCATGCCGTCTGGTGTGCGCGTCGTCTGATCGGCGAAGAACCCTTTGCAGTGATGCTGCCCGACGATGTCATTGCTGCGGAAAAACCGTGTCTTCAACAGATGGTTGACGCGTATGCCGAAACCGGTGGCAATGTGGTGGCCGCGATGGAAGTTCCGCATGATAAAACATCAGCCTACGGCATCTTGGATGTCGAACAGGATTTGGGATCAATCGTGTCGGTCAAGAACATGGTTGAGAAACCCAAACCAGAGGAAGCGCCTTCCAATCTTGCCGTGATCGGACGCTACATCCTTAACCCTGCCGTACTGCGCAATCTAAACGAAAAACAATCCGGTGCGGGTGGCGAGATCCAATTAACCGACGCGATTGCCAAGGAGATCAATGGAACGGGTGTCTATGGTTACCGCTTCCGCGGTCAACGCTTTGATTGCGGCTCCAAAGCTGGCTTCTTGCAGGCGACGGTCGCTTTCGGGCTGGCACGCGATGACCTGAAGGATGATTTGCGAGAGTTTTTGAATTCCGTCACTCAAATCGATACCGCGGCTGAATAACACATGAATATTCTGGTGACGGGTGGGGCCGGATACATAGGCTCGCACGCGTGTAAGGCATTGGCAAAAGCTGGCTTCGTGCCGGTCACCTTCGACAATTTTGTAACCGGATGGCAGGATGCCGTCCGGTTTGGCCCATGCGTCAAAGGCGATTTGACTGACCGCACGGCCATTGATGCGGCGTTTGAGGAATTTCAACCCGAAGCGGTACTTCATTTCGCGGCTTTGAGCCGGGTGGATGAAGCCATGTCTGATCCAGGGCTGTATTGGCGCAACAACGTGATGGGGTCGCTCAATCTCATCGAAGCGGCAGTGGCGCATAATTGTTTGGACTTTGTCTTTTCCTCGACCTGCGCGACATACGGTGATCACGACAACGTTGTCTTAGACGAAAACACCGAACAGCATCCGATCAATGCCTACGGCGCGTCAAAACTGGCGGTTGAGCAGATACTGCGAGATTTCGGCGCGACCTACGGTCTGCGACATGTCATCTTTCGCTATTTCAACGTTGCCGGGGCGGACCCTGACGCCGAGGTTGGTGAGTTCCATCGCCCTGAAACGCACCTGATCCCAATCGTCCTCGATGCGGTCGCAGGTGCCCGCGATCAAGTCACGGTCTATGGGACAGATTATGCAACGCCCGACGGCACATGCATCCGCGATTATGTGCACGTATCTGACCTTGTGGATGCCCATATTCTCGGGTTGCGCTGGTTGATGGACGGCAAAGGAAACCGCGTGTTCAATTTGGGCACTGGATCGGGCTTCTCGGTTCGCGAAGTGATTGACTCTGCCCGTCGTGTGACCAATCGCGAGGTTCCTTCAACCATCGGCGAACGCCGCGCAGGTGACGCAGTCAAACTGGTGTCAGGCTCTGTGCGCGCCGAGGAAGAGTTGAACTGGCAACCTCAAAAATCGACCATGGCGCAAATGATCGAGGACGCGTGGCGCTGGCATCAAGTTGCAGATTACCAAAAATAGTCCGGCCACAGCCCACCTGATTGACGTCACGCGCACGGTCAGTCGGGCCGGTCAGACCGCAACGGGCATAGACCGCATCGAACGGGCATATATCGAGCAACTAATCAACGTCGAAACTCCGTTGTCTGGGTTGCTCCGAACCAAACTAGGGTACCTGTTGCTGAACAAAAGCGGGTGTCAGGATCTCGTCGATCATTACACGCATGGCTTCTGGGGCGGTACAGATTTCATTTCGAGGCTGACGCGTCGAAACAACTTAAGACTCGGCATTGCAGAAACCGGTCTGAGGCGTGCCGCGCAAGACCGCGCCACGCCAAGGCGCTTGGCCGCAATGCTTTCAAGACATCTGCCCGACGGCACAGTCTATTTCAATATCGGGCAAACAAACCTGACCGACCGGGTAATTCATGCAGTCAAAACGATTCCGGATTCAAAGATCGTCACCTACATCCACGACACCATCCCGCTTGATTGGCCCGAAACCCAAACGCAGAAATCGCATTTGAAATTCAAAAGGCACCTGGATCGCGCCGCCAGACACGCAGACATGGTCCTGTGCAATTCAACCGATACGAAAAACCATGTGCTTCGCCACGCGCCAGAAATCGCGCATGCAGAGGTCATAACGCCCGGACTGCC
>CAZCOX010000035.1:13949-18534 GCA_964500115.1 uncultured Rhodobacterales bacterium | reverse complement strand
GGTCGGCTCGATAAACGTGCGGCCCATATACTGGTTGCGAATGATGCCCATGCCGTAGGGAATGCCCGACTCGTGTGCGTAGCCGATGGCGGCGGGCGTGCCGCTGTCGGGGACAGGGCAGACGAGGTCAGCCTCAACCGGGTTCTCGCGGGCCAGTTCGACGCCGATCTGGCGGCGGGTCTCGTAGACCGACTGGCCACCCAGGATGCTGTCGGGGCGCGAAAAATAGACATGTTCGAAAATGCAGAAGCGGGATTTCTGCGGGCGGAAGGGGCGGATCGACTCGATACCTTCGCTGGTGATCACCACCATTTCGCCCGGGTCAATCTCGCGGACGAACTCCGCACCGATGATGTCGAGGGCGCAGGTTTCTGAACTCAGCGCATACCCGTCGCCGACCTTGCCGAGCACCAGAGGTCGGACACCCAGCGGGTCGCGCACGCCAATGAGTTTGGTGCGGGTCATAGCGACAACCGAAAACGCGCCTTCGACGCGGCGTAGCGCGTCTTCCATGCGCTCGGGTATGTTGCGCTGGAGCGAGCGGGCCATCAGGTGGATGATACACGCTGTCAGACGAGCTTTGAAAGATCGAGCCGCGTTCGATCAGTTCTTTGCGCAGCGCGTCTGCATTGGTGATGTTGCCATTGTGCGCGATGGCGGCACCGCCCATTGAAAACTCACCAAAGAATGGCTGCACATCGCGAATCTGCGTCTGACCTTTCGAGCCGGCAGTGGAATAGCGCACGTGGCCGATCGCAAGCGGGCCGGGCAGGGTTTCCATCAGCTTTTGGCTGGTGAAGTTGTCGCGCACGTAGCCAAAACGGCGGGCGTTGTGGAAGCCGTCGACGGGATCGTGTGAGACGATGCCACCTGCCTCTTGCCCGCGATGTTGGAGGGCGTGGAGCCCGAGGGCGACGAAATTGGCCGCATCGGTGACGCCAATCACGCCAAAGATGCCGCATTCCTCTTTCAACTTGTCATCGTCGAATGGATGCGCGGGGGGCATTTGGGTGTCGGGCAAAACGGCACTCCGAATCCGTGGCAGCAGAACGTGCCCCCTCTTAGGGTGTTGTTACAGGTCTGTCACGTAACGATGCGGCTTTCGTCTGGGGCTGTGACACAAAGAGCGATGCACAGCTTAAGTGCCCGGCGACCGGAGAAACCATTGATCGGTTTTTCGGTTGCCGGGCCATCGGGCGCCCGGGACACCCGAATTCAGTTTCTCAGCCAAAAATGCGCTGCAGCAGGGTTGGGGCGCGGCGTGTCTCAGATGGGGTGCTGCGGACCATGGCGTGTGCCTGGCGGCTGCGCAGGTGGCGGGCGCGCTCCATGTAGAAGCCAGTGTCGATGGAGCCGTCGGCGCGGGTGCGGATGTCGTTTGTCATGGCTTGGGTCCTCGTTTTGCGTTTCTGACATCACTGTGCCGGATGTGTGCGCCTGTCGCTTGAAGACGGGCTTTAGAGTTCCTTGAGAAGCTCTGAAGATTTGCGGAATTTGCATGAATTTTCTTGTGAATCTGGCAATTGGCGAACAGCATGCCCGCATGATCTATGAATTTGCCGGATGCGAACTCGATGCCGACGCGCATGTCTTGATGCGGGGTGGTGCAGAGGTGCATGTCGAACCGCAGGTGTTTGATGTCTTGCGGCTGCTGGCAGGCTCGGGCGGCGATCTGGTCAGCTATGACACCCTCGTTGACGTGGTGTGGGGCGGGCGGATCGTATCAGATGCGACCATTGCAGCGCGGATCAGTGCGGCACGCGCGGCTGTTGGCGACAGTGGGCAGCGGCAGGAGATCATTCAGACCATTGCGCGGCGGGGCATTCGATTGGTGGTGCCTGTGGCGGAGCAAGGCTTGGCGACATCGGAGCCCAAGCCAACCGCTCCGATCACCCAGCGGGTGCGCATGACGCGGTCGGCGGATGACACGGTGATTGCCTGGTCTGCGATTGGGGAAGGGAAGCCTCTGATGCGGGCGGGGCATTGGTTGACGCATCTGGAGCGGGATTTGACCAGTTGCATCTGGGGGCCATGGATCGAACGCCTGTCGCGCGGGCGCAAGCTGGTGCGGTATGACGTGCGCGGCACCGGCATGTCGGCACAGGAGTGCGGTGCGCTGGGTATTGCGCCAAGTGTTCAGGATTTGAAAGCGGTTGCGGATGCGGCGGAGTTGGAGCGATTTTCGATCCTCGCATCGTCGCAAAGCGCGTCTTATGCCTTTCACTTTGCGGCGCAATTTCCTGAGCGGGTGGACCGGATCGTGACCTGTGGAGCCTTCGTTCAAGGGTCGGTCACACGGGACCCGGGGGCCGGGAATGCCATGACTGATGCGATGGCGATGATGATCCGCAATGGGTGGGGACAGCCGGATAGCGGGTATCTTCGATCGCTTGGTACGTTGTTTATGCCTGGGGCGACGGACGACGAATTGTCGGATATCCTTGAATTGCAATCGGCGTCCGCAAGTGCGACGCGCGCCATCGAGATTAGGTCGTGCTGCGCGAATTACAATGAAGTGGCAGTGCTGGAAAAGGTGCAGGCACCTGTTCTGGTGGCCCATGCGGTGCGGGACAGCATTCATCCGTTTTCACAGGCGCAGTTGATTGCGAGCCATTTGCCGAATGCCGAATTGTTGCAGTTGGACACGACCAACCACCTCATGTCGCCGCGTGAACCGGCTTACGAGGTGTTTATGCAAGCGTTGGACGATTTTTTGATCTGATTAAGCGTCGTTGCCGCCGGGCGCGTCGCAGACGCTGACCAGCGCTTCGTATTGCGCAGTGATCCAGCCGAGCGCCTGTTCGGGGTTCTGATCCTCGATCTGGCCGGTCAGGCGGCTGAAGACCACGGCGGACCGGCTGTCATCGATCATGGCGATGTCCTGTGACGTGACCACAACCTTGTAGACAAAGAAGGCTACTGCCACGAGTAGAATGCCACGGGCGACGCCGAAGAGGAATCCAAGCGCCTGATCCAGCCCGCCGAGGGCAGAGCGCTGCACCAGTGTGGAAAAGAGCGGCGTAAAGAACGACATGATCACGAGTGCGATGGTGAAGACGGCGGCAAAGCCGCCGATCACGCTGAGTTCGCAACTGCCGGTCATGAACTCGCCGATCACCGGGATTTCGGTCATCAGGGGGCGCAGTTGCGGGCCGAACATGAAGCCGAGAACGGCGGCGGCGATCCAGCCGAGAATCGCCATGCCTTCGCGCACGATGCCGCGCGAATAGGCCAAAAGTGCAGAGAGCACGATAACCACGGCGACCACGCCGTCAATAATTGTGAACCCGTCCATGGCCTCTTGCCCTTCTTCTGCTCAGGCGGCGCTACCCTGCGCCAAACACATCACCCACAAAACTTGCCAAAGCGTCTATTTCCGTGGCCTTGATCCCGTCTTGCGGTCCCGTTTTGCCACCCTTTGGCACAATGGCGGCGGTAAAACCAAGTTTTTGTGCCTCTTTCAACCGGTTTTCGGTTTGACCCACCGGGCGGAGTGCACCAGAGAGGCTGATTTCGCCGAAGACGACGGTTTCGAGAGGCAGTGCCACATCTTCGCGCGCGCTGAGAAGGGCGGCGGCGACGGCGAGGTCGGCGGCAGGTTCTGACACTTTCATGCCGCCGGCAACGTTGAGGTACACATCCATACCCGCAAACGGGATGCCGCAGCGGGATTCGAGTACTGCGAGGATCATAGCGAGGCGTCCGCCATCCCATCCGACAACGGTGCGGCGGGGCTGGCTGTGTGGCGTTGGGGCGACAAGGGCCTGGAATTCCACAAGAACGGGGCGGGTGCCTTCAATGCCGGCAAAAACGGCGGAACCGGGGGACGGGTCGCCGCGTTCGCTTAGGAAAAGGGCCGAAGGGTTGGTGACTTCGGCAAGGCCTGCGCCAGTCATCTCAAAAACGCCAATCTCATCGGCTGGGCCGAAGCGGTTTTTGACGGCGCGCAGGATGCGGAACTGATGGCCGCGTTCGCCTTCGAAATAGAGCACCGTGTCGACCATGTGTTCGACAACGCGGGGGCCTGCGATCTGGCCGTCTTTGGTAACGTGACCCACCATGACCACCGATGTGCCGCGCCGTTTAGCGAAACTGGTGAGTTCGTGGGCAGAGGCCCGCACCTGCGCGACGCTGCCGGGGGCGGAGGTGACGTTGTCGGCCCACATGGTCTGGATCGAGTCGATGATGGCGAGGTCGGGTTTCTCGGCTTCGAGCGTTGTCAGGATGTCGCGCAGGTTGGTTTCTGTGGCGAGCTTGACGGGCGCGTCGCGCAGACCCAGGCGGGCGGCGCGCATGCGGACCTGTGCGCTGGCTTCCTCGCCCGAGATGTAGATGACCTTTAGCCCTGCCTTGGCAAAAGAAGCGGCGGCTTGCAGGAGGAGGGTCGATTTGCCGATCCCGGGGTCGCCGCCGACGAGAAGTGCAGAGGCGGGGACGAGGCCTCCACCCAGTACGCGGTCAAGTTCGGCCAGTTTAGACGTGGTGCGGGGTGGGGGCGCTTCGCTGCCCGACAGGTCACTGAGCGGCAGCGCCCGGCCTTTGGCGGCACCCAGCGATTTGGATGACGGGCCAGCGGCCAGCGGCA
>CAZCOX010000035.1:7766-13849 GCA_964500115.1 uncultured Rhodobacterales bacterium | reverse complement strand
GCCCGGCCTTTGGCGGCACCCAGCGATTTGGATGACGGGCCAGCGGCCAGCGGCACCTCTTCGACGATGCTGTTCCATTCGCCGCAAGCGTCGCAGCGCCCGGCCCATTTGTTGGTGGTGTTGCCGCAGGATTGGCAGACAAAGGTTGCTGTTGACTTGGCCATGGCACCGCTTGTGGCGCATGACCCGCCGCGACGCAAGATGTGCCTTTGGTTCCCGCTATTGGAACGTGGCGGGCATCAGCGTGCGCGGCAGCCAGAGCGCGATTTCCGGGAACAGGATCACCAGCATCAGGATCAGGATCATTGGGGCCAGGATGATGCACACGTCGCGCATGACGTTAACCACGTTCATGCCCCCAATAGCGGCGGATATGAGCAGACATAACCCGTAGGGCGGCGTGACCAGCCCGAAGGCGAGCGAGATGATCCCGATGATCGCAAAGGCAATCGGGTGAATGTCGGCGGCGGTGGCCACGGGGAAGAGCACGGTGCCAAGGATAATGATCGTCGGGATCGCGTCGATGAAGAGGCCAAAGAACAGGAACAGGGCCGCGATCACCAAAGCGGTGCCGATCATGCCGAATTCATTGGCGGTGAGCGTTTCTACGATCAGGCGCGGAACGTTGTAGAAGGCGAGCATCCAGCCAAACGCCGAAGCTGTGCCAATGGCGAAGAGCGAGATCGAGGCGAAGCGGCCTGTGTCGTAGAAGATGTGGCCAAGGTCTTTGATCGTCACCGTGCGATACACGAAGACACCGAGGATCAGCGCATAGCCTGCCGCGATGATGGCGCTTTCGGTTGGGGTCACGATGCCGCCGACAATACCGCCGATGACAAGGATCGGGGTCAGCAGGGCAAGCGCCGCGCCTTTGAACGCGGTCCAGAACTGCGCAAAGGTTGGGCGGATGGCGATGGGGTAGTCGTACACCTTGGCGTAGGCATAGACCGTCGCCATAAGCGCGCCGCCGATCATCAGGCCGGGGATCGCTCCAGCCAGAAACAGCGCGCCAACGGAGATTTGCATCACGCCGCCCCAGACCACCATCAGGATGCTGGGTGGGATGATCACGCCCATAACGGACGAACAGGCGGTGATCGCGATGGCAAAACGGGTGTCGTAGCCTTCCTTGATCATGGCGGGGATCAGGATCTTGCCGCAGCCTGCGGCGTCGGCGGTGGAAGAGCCGGAAATACCCGCAAAGAGCATCGAGACGGCCACGTTCACATGGCCTAAGCCACCGGGCATCCATCCGGTTAAAACGCGTGCAAGATCAATGAGTTTGGCGGTGATCTTGCCAGAGTTCATTAAGTTGGCGGCCAGCAGAAAGAAGGGCACAGCCAATAGGATGAACGAATTGTACGACTGGAACATCCGGTCAAGGATGATGAACGGGGTCAGGCGAATGTCCATGACCACAATCGGGATTGTCGCAATGCCCAAGGCAAAGGCGACCGGGACCCGCAAAATGACCAAAAACAGAAAGCCGCCGACGAGAATGGCGCAGGCGACGCCGGTTGACACGATCATGCTTGCGCCCCTTTGGCTGCACGGTAGTCGGCGATGGCCTCATAAAGGCGGTAGGCGCTGAACACGGCCCAGACGGCACCGGCGAGCGGGACGGTGATATACGTCCAGAGCAGGTTGAGCCGCATCATAACGGAGCTCTGAATGGACCCGAATTTCGCGTATTCGACGCCGTACCAGGCAAAGAGCACGGCAAAGATCAGAACAAACAGGTAGACGACAGATTTCTGGATCAAGGTCCCAAGCGGGCTGACAGCATCCGGCGTGATAACGACGTTGAAATGTGTGCCGTCCCAAAGCGCCACCATAGAGCCGATCATCACAACCCAGACAAAGATGAACGTCGCGAGTTCCTCGGTCCAGAGATAGGTGGGGATGATGCCGGTATAACGCGAAATCACCTGCATGCCGACAGGAATGGCCAGCGTCGCCATGAGACAGCCCAGCAGAACGCGCAGGCCGTCGCAGAAGGTTCCAAGAAGTCGCCCGATCATAAGGTATCGCAGTATGTTCTGGTTATGGACCCGAAGGTCTGTAGGGGCACCCGCAGGGGGTGCCCCTGATCGGATCACATGCCGCGCACGTTCTCAAGCAGATCGCTGGCGTTGATGTCGGCTGCAAAGGCGTCTTGCACCGGGATCACCATCTCAAGCAGCTTTTCGCGGCCTTCGAATTCCTGCACCTGAATCTGGCCTGCATCGACCATTTCCTGCAGTTTCTGACCGTCTTCACGCGATTCCAGTTCGCGACCAAAGGCTCCTGCCTCGGATCCTGCTTTCAGGACCGCTGCCTGCAGGTCTTCGGGCAGCTTGCGGAAGGTTTTGCCGCTCATCACAATCGGGCGGACGGTGATGGTGTGCTTGGTCAGCGTGACATGCGGGGCGACCTCGTAGAACTTGAGGTTCTGGATGCTGGCCGCTTCGTTCTCGAAACCTGCGATCACGCCGGACTGGATGGCGTTGTAGACCTCGTTATAGGCGATGGCAGAGGGGGCCGCTGTAAGGGCAGAGAAGATCTGCGCCTGAATGGGTGCCCCCATGACGCGCATCTTGTGGCCGCCGAGTTCGTCAAGGTTTCCAATGGGTTCGCTGGAGACCAGATTGCGGACACCGCCGCCGGTGTAGCCGATGACCATGATGTCGGCGTTGTTGGACAGCTCTTCTTCCAGAGGGCCGAATGCGTCGCTCGACAGGACGGTGTTCCAGTGGTCGAGGTCACGGAAGAGGAACGGCATGTCCATGAGCGGGATCGCAGGCGCGAACTTCGCCATGTTGGACGGAGCCATGATTGTGTAATCGATGGCAACGCCTTGCTGCAGGAAGTTGACGTAGTCTTTTTCGACGCCCAGTTCGCCGTTGAGGCGCAGGTCAAATTCGACATCACCGTCGTAGTATTCGTTTACCAATTCGGCGAATTTCACCATGGTCTTGGTGAACGCGTGGTTGTCATCGAACATGCTTGCGCCGCGCAGTGTGACGTCTTGCGCGAAGGCGGCTGTAACCGAAACGGCGCTGATGCCAGCGGCCAGTGCAAGGCCCTTTGCGGCCTGTGCCGTTGCTTTGAATAGTGTCATTTTCTTCCTCCCAAACTCTTGTTGTCGTGCTCAGACGTTGCGCCCAAGCGGGTAGATTCAGCGAAAATCTGGAGCGAGATAAACCGGAGATTTTACGTAGGTCAAGAAAAATGCTGACTAGTATGGTAATTTACGTTAGACCTGCAGTTAGGGGGTGAATCCAGCTTGGACACGGCCCAAAAAGTGCTGTCTTTCGCACTATTGTTCACGCGTCAAATGGCATCTGGTAACGAGGATATTGAAGAAATAGTGCTTTCATTCTAGACGGATGGGGTACTGTTTTGCAGCAACAGACCAACCATTGGGCAACAGGTATCGGAACACGGAATGATCACGCTTCAGTCGCCACAAGACTCCAGAAGACTGACGACATCTGAAGAAGTGTTCCGCCAACTGAAGACGGATATCATCTCTCTCAAGCTGGAGCCGGGATCGAAGATTTCGGAAGTTGAGGTGGCGAAAGCCTGTAACGTTTCGCGCCAGCCGGTGCGCGAAGCTTTCATGCGATTGGGTGAATTGAACCTGCTAGAGATCCGCCCTCAGCGGGCCACGAAAGTGCGCAAAATCTCGCATCAGGAACTCAACAACACGCGGTTCATCCGTGCGGCGGTTGAGGTGGAAGTGGTGCGTGTGGCCTGTGAGGTTGCCGATCAGGAGGGCCTAGATGCGATCGCCCAGAACCTGAAACAGCAGGAAAGCACGGTGGCGGATCGCGATTCCAATCGGCTCAAGGCGTTGGATTACGAGTTTCATCACTTGATCTGCCTGGCCGCGGATTGCGGGCATGCGTTCAAGACGATTGCCGAAAACAAGGCGCATACGGATCGCGCCTGCACGCTGGAATTGGCGGATGCGCAAGGGATGCAGGAAGTTCTGGAAGGCCATACCGGCATTTATGATGCGTTGTGTGCTAGAGACGTTGAGACAGCTGTGCAGCGCACACGCGTGCATTTGCGGCATCTCGATGCAACGCTGGAAAGCGCTTTTGCCAATCACCCGGACTTTTTCGAGGACTGATCAGGTCTTTCCGTCAAGCGCGCGGCTCAGCGCATTGGCGCGTTCAAAGAATTCGCGGCGGACCTGTTTGGAATAGGGGTTGGCGTTTTCAATGGCCTCGAACACCTCGGGTGCATCGTTCTGAACCATCGCGATGGATTGCACCAAAAGATCAAAACTGCGCGTCGTCATGCGTGTGGGCAATGGCCCCATCTGGTGCAACACCTTGGCAATCAGGTGGGTCAGCCCCTGAACCGTTGCGGCCTCTCGGTCATGCGCGTCGGGGGTGGTTAGGATGACGTGCAGGCCAAGTGTTTTGCGCAGGAAGGCGGCCAGTGGCATGTGTCGATCCCCGCGAATGGGGCAGAGCGCGATTTTCAGACCCACCACGCCATCGCGGGCGCTTTGTGGTCCAAAGAGCGGGTGAGTTGCGATGATATCGACGTTCGGAGGGAGCAAACGTTCCATCACCTCGGACGGGCCGAGTTTGACAGACCCGACATCGATAATCAGAGCGCCGGGCCGGCAGTGCTTGGCGACGGACGCCACAACTATCTCGAAGTACGAGACCGGTGCCGCGATGATGACCACGTCGCTTTGTGCGACAGACTCCAGGCTGTTCAAGGTGACGTCGAGTTCCTTGGCGGCGCTTGCCAGCGATGCGTCGGGATCATGGGCTTGGACAATGAAATGCCCACGCAAACTGCGGGCGATCAACTGACCGAATGCGCCAAAGCCGATGATGCCAAGGGTTTTGGCTGATGGCGTAAGTTCTTGAGTACACATCTTTCTGACCTCAATTGTGCCGCCCGGCATGTGGTCAGAGTTTTTGGGAAAAGACCGCTGGCAGGGCAGCGGAGTTTTCATGACAAAGCGTCCGCAGCTATGAAAGCTGCAGATAATACCGGTTGGATACAAACGCGTGTGTCATGGGCGTCTGCCTAGGCCATGGGATAGCTGCGCGTCAAGTGTGCGGATTATTCTGCGGCGCGCCGTGCGAGAAGGGCCACGATACGGTTGTCGTCTTGGGTCGGAATATCGGCGGGGGTGTCGAAATCCTCTTCCTCGACATAACCGCCATTGGCCACTTGGCGCGGTGGGATGGTCACCTCATCCTCGGGCAAATGAATGTCGGGCAGGATGTCGGTGAGTTCGTTACACAGACGCCGCAGCTGAGATTCCGCGACGCTTTCCTCTAGTTCGACCTTGTCGATCCAGACGCGCATTTGGGCGGCGGTCGCCTTGGCGGCATCGAGGCGCAGGTTGAAGTCTTCGATCTCTTGCTGGCGCTGGATCAGGAAATCACGCGCACGGTTTATGTTCTTTTCAGAATAGACATCTGCCAGGTCGCGCGAGATGTGGGACATCTGGCTGGCGACCTCAAGAACAGACGGCTCCAGTTCGGCCAGATCGGGGTGATCGCGCAGAAATGCCATGCGTTCGCGAATCGAATCGAACTCGGACTTCATTTTGAACACACCATCGCGGTCGGCCGCGTGGGAGGCGCGATAGGCCTGTGCGACATCCTCCATCGCGATCTGGAACCGGCGGTGGGAGGTCTCAAGCGCCATGATCCGGCTGTTGGCGGGCAGGAATGCGCAGAGGCCCAGCAAAAGGGCGGTCAGGCCGATCTGCACAACCAGTCCGGCTTGGGGGTAAGCGATGCCACCAAATGTTGCGGTCATTTCTAGCCACGGCGCGTAGCCAAACGCGCAAGCAATCGTGTAGGCGAGCAGCCCGAGACCGGCAATCAGAACCATCGCAAACATCAGGCGCTGCAGCAGCCAAACCAAAGCCGCCACCGTTGAACGCGCAGCACTCATCATGAAACCCCCAAAAAAACTGTCTAAACTGTTGGCAACATCGGCAACTTTACGCCGAAGCAGAGGGTCGCCCTACTGTTTTTTAACGTTTTTTTAGTCTTTGGCTGGTTTCGCGTTCAATTCTTGTGCTCTGAGGCGATTGTTTCGGAATGCGCACCAATCCG
>CAZCOX010000035.1:0-7666 GCA_964500115.1 uncultured Rhodobacterales bacterium | reverse complement strand
GCACGTTGCAAAGATTGCGGATGCGATGACGGGCAGGGTGGTGCCGCCTCCCATTGCCAGCAGACGCGCGGCCTCTGGGTAGAACGGTACCGATGTCATGTTGAGTGCGGGTGCAAAGGTTGCGGCGATCGCGATGCCGCAAATGGCCGTGACGATCAGGGCCGGGAGGCGGGCCAGACCGGCGCCAACAATCAGGCGCAAGAGGGCCAGCACGCCCAAAACTTCTAAAAACACAAAGCGTTGGACGAAGATGAAGGCCAGCAAGACCGGAGAGGGTTCGAAAAAGCTCATCGCGCCGCTCCGATTGCGGGGTTAGCCCCCGACATATTTCCGGTCGTAGCGTGCGCCGAGCGAGGTGAGGATTTCATACCCGATGGTGCCCGCTGCCTCCGCCAGTGTATCGACCGACTGGTGGCGACCCAAAAGCTCGACATGCTCTGGCATGTCTTTGACAGGGCCGACATCGACGCCGATCAGGTCCATCGAGATGCGCCCGACAATCTTGCAGCGTGTTTCGCCTGCCCAGACATGTGCCTTTGGCCCCATGGCGCGGATGATGCCGTCGGCATAACCAGCCGAAATCGTTGCGATTTTGCTGGGAACGCGGGCGACCCAACTGTTGCCGTAGCCCACGGATTCGCCCGGGTTCACATCCCGCACCTGAATGACCGGGATCGACAATTCGGCGACTGGCAACGCGTCGACAAAGGGTAACCCCCCGTAAAGGCCGATGCCCGGGCGGGTCATGTCAAAGTGATAGTCGGCACCCAACAGGATGCCGCCAGTGGCCGCGAGAGAGCGTGGCACGTGGATGCCATCGGTCATCTGCTGAAACGTCTGAAGCTGGAAGGCGTTCATGCCGTGTTGGGGCTCGTCGGCGCAGGCCAGATGGCTCATCACCACAAACGGTTTCTGGCTGAGTGCAATGTCGCGCAGCGCTGACCATTCGCCATGCTCCATCCCCAACCGGTTCATTCCGCTGTCCAGCTGGATGCCGAACGGTTGGCCGGGCAGGGACTCTACGTGGCGCAGCATCTGATCGATAGAATTGATCATCGGGATCAGGTCTGCATCCCGGATGATGGCCGCGTCGCCCTCCATATGCCCGCCAAAGACGCAGATGTTCGGGCCGGGGCCAAGCGCGTCGCGTACGGCGATGCCTTCTTCGGCTTGCGCGACGTAAAAGGTCCGCGCGCCCGCTTTGGCCAGCGCTTGAGATACACGGTCAGCACCAAGCCCGTAGGCATTGGCCTTGACCACGGCTGCCGTTTCGCCCGCGTTCATTCGGGCGAGTGCTTCCCAGTTTGTGCAAATCGCACCAAGATCAATCGTTAAAACAGACTGTGCCATTGCGGCTGTTTGCCATGTCTGGGCGGTGGGTCAAGCGCGAAAAGCGCGAATTGTATATGTGGCGTCGGTTTTGGTGTTGTGAGCGCCGAGGCGCGGGGCTACCCAAACCGCATGACAGTTACTGATTTTGAAGCCGCACTGGCCACGAAGATTGACACAAAAACCAAACCCTTGGGGGCTTTGGGCCATATCGAGACGTTGGCTGCGCAGGTGGCGCGCGTGCAGGGCACGCTATCGCCGGTCATGGACCGGTGCGATCTGACCATCTTTGCAGCGGACCACGGGATCGCGCGTGCGGGCGTGTCGGCCTATCCGTCCGAGGTGACGCGCCAGATGGTGCTGAATTTCGCATCTGGCGGGGCGGCAGCCAACGTGTTTTGCAGCGCCAATGACGTGACTCTGCGGGTGGTGAACGCTGGCGTTTTGGGTGGCCCGTTCGACGTGGATGGCGTGCTGGATCATCCGATTGCTGAGGGCACCGCGAATAGTCTGGACGGCCCGGCGATGACGGCGGAGCAGCGGGATGCTGCGATTGGTATAGGCCGTGCGCTGGTCCGCGACAGCGATGCGCAGGCATTGGCTTTTGGCGAGATGGGGATCGGCAACACCTCTGCCGCGACGCTGATCGCACATTTTCTGACGGGCAAACCGGTGGCGGAGCTGACCGGGCGCGGGACGGGGCTTGATGACTCTGGGTTGCAAGCCAAACGCGCGATTTTGGAACAGGCCGCTGCGCGTTGCGCGGGATTGACGGACCCGGCTGATGTGCTCGCCGAGTTTGGCGGGTTCGAGATCGCTATGATTGTTGGCGCGATGCTCGGCGCGGCAGAGGCGAAGCGCGTCATTTTGGTGGATGGGTACATCGCGTCGGCGGCAGCTTTGGTGGCGGTTGGCATTGAGCCATCCGTGCGAGACGCCATGGTCTTTGTGCACCGCTCTGCCGAGCCGGGGCATGATGCGATTTTGGATGCTATGGACGCCAGGCCATTGTTGGACCTGGGTTTGCGACTGGGCGAGGGCACCGGTGCCGTTTTGGCCTGGCCGCTGGTCAAATCGGCAGTGGCGATGCTGAACGACATGGCAAGCTTTGAAAGCGCCGGGGTGTCGGGCAAGTCATGACGGCGCGCTGGCGCAGCGAGTGGCCCGTCTTTCTGCTGGCCGTTCAGTTTCTGACACGCTTGCCTGTGCCCAAGGACTTGCCGTTTTCGGATGAGCTGCTGATCCGGGCAACACGGTATTACCCATTGGTCGGGCTCGTTGTCGGCGCGATTGGCGCGGTTGTTTTGGCGTTCGCGTCTTTGGGGCTGCCGTGGCCCGTTGCGGTTCTTCTGTCGATGGCGGCAACGATTTTTGCCACCGGCGCGTTCCACGAAGACGGTTTGGCCGATGCTGCAGACGGGCTTGGCGGTGGCATGACTCGGGAACGCGCGCTGGAAATCATGCGCGACAGTCGGATCGGAACATACGGCATGGTCACTCTGGGCTTGGTTTTGGCCCTGAAGGCGGCGGTCCTGATGAGTTTTGCGCCCGCATTTGCGGCGGTCGCGGTGATCGTCGCGCATGGGGCCAGCCGCATGGTGCCGGTTTATGTCGTTGCACGGCATGAGTACGCCCGCGAAGTTGGAGCGAAGTTCGTGGCACCGACTGTGTCACCGGGCGGGTTTCGCGTGGCTACGATGACCACGGCCGTCATCCTTCTTGTCGGTGCCGCTGTTTTGGGCCCCGTTGCGGTCCTGGTCGGTATCGGCATCGCACTGCTTGCGTCTTGGGTCTTTCGCGCGATGTTCTTGCGAAAGTTGCAGGGTTACACCGGGGATTGTCTGGGTGCGCTGCAACAGTTGAGCGAATTGGGTTTTTACCTTGGGCTTGCCCTGTGGCTGTAACGCTGCTGCGCCACACCACGCCCGATGTCGAAAAGGGCGTGTGTTATGGGCGGACGGACCTTGCACTTGCCAGCAGTTTCGAAGCCGAATTTTCGGCACTGATGGAGAAGCTGCCAAGCACGAGCATGATCCTGACATCTCCTCTCACCCGCTGCCGGATTTTGGCAGAGCGGATTGGAAATGCCCGGGGGCAGCCGATCACCATTGCGCCCGATTGGATCGAGATGGATTTCGGCAGATGGGAGGGGATCGCATGGTCAGACATTCCGCGTGCGGAATTGGACGCTTGGGCGGCTGCGTTTCACGACTTTGACGGCCACGGTGGAGAATCCGTGGCTGCGTTGGAAGCGCGGGTCAGGGCAGGTCTGGAAGCGATGAAAACGGGCACACTGGTCGTCACCCATGCCGGATGCATCAAGGCGGCCTGCGCCATCAGGCAGACCGGCGATGGTTGGGACACGCAAACCGGGTTCGGTCAGACCGTGACGCTTTCGCTTTGAAGCAGCTACGCTTCCTGCGCCACCTCATCGTCGTCTTTGCTGCGCGCCGCGCGCATCCGTTCCAGCTTGCGTCGGTAGCGCGGCGCATTGAACGTCTCGCTGATGTATGCGCAAACGGCCTCGCTCATATAGGGGCGGTCCTGTTCGTCGATTTCCCCGAAAAGCCGTTTGCAGTAGGCTACGTAGTCGCGCCGCATCCGATAAAGCTTGGCGTAGGTTTCGTCGTTCAGAGTTCCATCAGCAGCCGCGCGCACCAAGGGTTTCAGCATGCCCATCAACTGCATATGTGACTGCATGCCGCCGCCCAAATGGCGGGCGCGAAAGCGGGTGATCCCGTTGCGTTCGAACAGGGCCGCATGCATCGCATCCAGCCGACGTTGCGGATCATAGATGATGTAGGCTTTCTCAGCCGCTTCCAGCATGTCCGGAGCAAACCCGTAGCGATGGCTGAAATCGAGCTTGCGCATCTCAACAAACCGGTCGTCCCATTCCGCGATGCGTGGGTCGAGCGTTGCCTGCGGCTCCAAAGCCAGCACGGTTGCACCGGGCGACGCCACTGAATAGGCACAAGCCGCGTAGCCCCCGGCACCGCCGCCGAAAAAGATCACCTGATCAAACTCTTCGAAAAACCCGTCATCGGTCAGCTGGTCGAAAAAGCCATAGACTTGCCCGTCGCGAAACCACGTATCGCGATTGCAAACGACCGTCAGACAGGACCAGTCATTCTCTTTCGCCAGATCGAACCCCATGGGTCGTGCCTCGGGCGAAAAGACCTGCATGCCGGGCAAGGATTCGAACGTCACCAACAGCGTGTCGCCGCGTTCAACGAACACGGCGTTGTGGTGTTTTCCAAGCGGTTCGAAAAAGCCGTGGGTTGTCCCAAGCTCTTTCATTTCCTGCAGCCATTGCGCCGGGCGCAGATCGGCAAGATTGATCTCGAATGGGTCGCTCGTATCCTGCATGGTCCAGGTGTCCTCGTTACATCACGCCCGCTGTCAGGTCGTTCAATTGGCGTCAGACTAGCCTTTGATTTAGGCAGAATTGGGCCAAAATGCAGGGGAGAGTATGGAGTCTCAGGTCGATTTTGCTCCGGATTTCTGGGCGTTAAATGCAGCTTGGGTGAGCATGTTCGCAGTGTTCTGGTCAAGCGCGGTCGAAGGGCCGGTCATCACCAGACGCCCGAACAGATCGCGATACCGATCCTCTGCCATCAACTCTTTGAACCGCGTTTTGCGCCAAGCGACAGCTTGCGTGTGAAGCTCTGCAACGCGCGGTGTGTCGGCCAGTTTCGCACGCAAAAGTGCGGCACGGTCCCAGAGGGCGAGGGCGGAGGTATCCTCGTCGCTGTTCACGTTCCGCTCGACCCAATAGTCCATGCCTAAAACATCATCACTGTGCACGGCACGACCACGATCGGCCTTGAGCACATAGCTTTCCATCGCGCCCAAAGGGTAGTGGTTGAGTTGCACCAGAGCGTGCTGGTCGTTTCGATAATCTGAAAACACACGACCCGTCGCCATGTCCGGACCGAGGACGCGCCCGGCGCCGTCGAACCAGTGGGCGCTGGGCAGACGGCCTTCGACCGGATTGCGCGGGCGGTGTATGCCGAGGTTGCGGTAGGTTTTGTCGTTTTTATACAGGGTCTTGAACATGCTGGCGCGCCAGGGCCATGGCATGGGGTGTTGTGACGCTTGCGTGAATTGCACGGGCACGGGCGTGTCTGCATACGCCACCACCCCTGCGTTCCCAAAGTTCCGCCACGTCAGGGTGATTGCCGTCGCTTGCGGCAGTGCGTCAATCAGGTCCGGCAAGGTGCGATTGCCGACATGAGGGTTCACGAATTCGTCGATATCAAGCACCATGAGCCAGTCTGCGGCCTTCACCGCCTCTGCCGCATTCGCCTTTTTCAAGCCGCTGAACTGAATGCCACCTTTGCCATAGGGGGCAGCGTTGCGGATGTGGGTCAACCACGCGTGCTGCTTGAGAGTATCCAAAAGCGTATCGGTCCCATCGATGCAATCATTTGAGACCACGACAAAATCCGTCACGCCAACGCTTTGATGCCAGGCAAGCCAATCAAGAAGAAACGCCGCCTCGTTGCGGACACACAGAACGGCGGTGATCTTCAAGCCAAACCTCGATGGTGCAGTCATGTGAGCAGGAGAGTGTCAGGCGCGCGCGCAGGCGTCAATTGCGCGACCTGGGGTCAGGCCCCATGTGTTTGCACCGCTCAGTTTGGCAGATTTTGTGTCTGGAAAGGCACATGGGCGCGGGAATAGTGGTTCTATTTCAAGACCATGTGACGCAGCCAGGCGCAAAATCCGCCTAACCCTCGCGGGCGCCAAAAAATGCACGACCTCAGCGGCGTGCTTTCCTTGCAAAGGCAACCAGCCTTACAGGCGAAAAGCAAACCTCTGATCTCGTGCATTTTTTGGCGCTGAGCGACGCAAATACATGGGGCCTGACCCTATCGCTATTGACCTCGGTGCGGCGCGCGGGCAGCAACAGGGGCAAGAGGAGCAGCCTATGTCATCACCGCAAAGCATCGACGCCGTTCAATCCATGTTGTCAGACACAGGCTATGTCTGCGGGCGGGCTTTGGCGACAGTGGTGTTTTTGTCGCTGAAGCTGGGCCGTCCCCTGTTTCTGGAAGGCGAAGCAGGCGTTGGCAAAACCGAAATCGCCAAAGCGCTCGCCGCAAGTCTGGGGCGCAAGCTGATCCGGTTGCAGTGCTACGAAGGCTTGGATGTGTCGAGCGCGGTTTACGAGTGGAATTTTCCGGCGCAGATGATTGCAATCCGAACCGCGGAAGCTGCTGGGGGCGCAGACCGAGCGGCGTTGCAAAAAGAGCTTTTCGGAGAGGATTTTCTGGTTGAACGGCCACTGCTTGAGGCCATGCGCCCGGACGAAAACGGTGCGCCTGTTCTGTTGATCGATGAGCTCGATCGCACAGACGAGCCGTTTGAAGCGTTCCTGCTGGAAGCGCTCAGCGATTTTCAGGTCACGATCCCCGAGATGGGGACAATCAAGGCACCCGAACCGCCCATCGTAATCCTCACCTCCAACCGCACACGCGAGGTGCATGACGCGCTCAAACGCCGCTGCCTCTACCATTGGGTCGATTACCCGGATTTTGACCGCGAAGTTGAGATCCTGCGCGCCCGTGCGCCCGAAGCGGCAGAAGCGCTCAGCCGTGAAGTGGTGGCGTTTGTGCAGCGGCTGCGCACCGAGGATATCTTCAAAAAACCGGGCGTGGCCGAAACTATCGACTGGGCAAAATGCCTTTTGGCGCTGGATGTTATCGATCTCTCGCCCGAGGTCATCTCCGACACGCTGGGGGCCATCCTCAAATACCAGGACGACATTCAGAAACTGCAAGGGTCAGAGGCCAAACGTCTTCTGGACGAGGCCAAAGCCACCTTAGAGCCGGTTTGATGTTTCCTCTTGCCGGAAATACCTCGGAGGTCTGGAGGCAGCGCCTCCAGTCAGGCATGTAATGCCTGAATACCTTCCTCTCGAAATACCCGATACCCCGCGCCTTGCGCAAAACATCATCCACTTCGCCCGTGCCTTGCGCCGCGCCGGTCTGCCGATCGGCCCGGGCCGCGTGATTGATGCAATCCGCGCGGTCGAGGCGGCAGGGTTCACTGAACGGATCGATTTTTTTTGGACGCTGCATGCGTGTTTTGTGAACCGACCCGAACATCGCGTGATCTTTGCGCAGGTCTTTCGGCTCTACTGGCGCGATCCGCAATATCTCGAACACATGATGTCTTTCATGATGCCCGCGATCCGGGGTGTGCAAGAGGAAAAGGTCGCGCAATCGGGGGAAAAGCGCGCGGCGCAAGCCTTGCTTGATGATTTGATCCCCGATGTGCCTGAGCGCGAACAGGAGGAAGGCGGGACGGAGATCGAGGTCAACTCGACCATGAC
>CAZCOX010000034.1:0-18551 GCA_964500115.1 uncultured Rhodobacterales bacterium | reverse complement strand
CGATGCGCAATTGTCCGTGGTTGGGTATGCCGATGATATCGCCCGCCCAGGCTTCCTCGGCCAGTTCGCGGTCCGCTGCAAGGAACAGGACCGGGTTCGACACGGCCATAGGTTTTTTACTGCGCACATGGGTGAGTTTCATGCCGCGCTTGAAATGGCCGGATGCCATGCGCAGGAAGGCGACGCGGTCCCTGTGCTTGGGGTCCATGTTCGCCTGAACTTTGAAGACAAACCCGGCCACCTTTGTTTCATCCGGAGAAATCTGGCGAGGGCTGGCGCTTTGTGGCTGCGGTTGCGGGCCGTAGGCGCCGATGCCTGTCATCAGTTCCTTCACCCCAAAGGAATTGATGGCAGAGCCGAACCAGATGGGTGTCATGTGCCCTTCAAGCACCGCTTGAGGATCTAGTTTGGGCAGAAGTTCGCGGGCCATTTCGACCTCTTCCTTCAACTGCTCCAAAAGCGCGTCTGGCACGTGTTCGGCCAGTTTGGGATCATCCAACCCTTCGATGGCAATGCTTTCCGCAACCTTATTGCGATCTGCGCGGTCCATCAGTTCTAGGCGGTCCCGCAGCAAATCGTAGCAGCCCAGAAAGTCTCGTCCAACGCCAATGGGCCAACTGGCGGGTGTGACGTCAATGGCAAGGTTTTCCTGAATTTCGTCAATGATCTCAAACGTGTCGCGACTTTCGCGGTCCATCTTGTTGCAAAAGGTCAGGATCGGCAGGTCGCGAAGACGGCACACCTCGAACAGCTTTTGCGTCTGGCTTTCCACACCTTTGGCCCCGTCGATGACCATGACTGCGGCATCTACGGCAGTGAGCGTGCGATACGTGTCTTCGGAGAAGTCAGAGTGGCCGGGCGTGTCGACCAGATTGAAACGGAAATTATTGAAATCAAAAGACATCGCAGACGCAGAGACCGAAATACCGCGGTCCTGTTCCATCTTCATAAAATCAGACCGTGTGCGGCGGGCTTCGCCTTTGGCTCGAACCTGGCCCGCCATCTGAATGGCACCGCCGTAGAGCAGGAATTTTTCCGTTAACGTCGTCTTGCCCGCATCGGGGTGCGAGATGATGGCAAAGGTCCGGCGCCGCGCGATTTCGGGCGGCAGCGTGGGCTGATTTGTAGGTCCGTCTAACATGCCGCCCATATAGGCAAGACACCGCGCGCGCGCAATCGATGGATCGTCAGGCTTGATTGAGGACGCACAGTTGTGCAATATGAGAACATAAATAGAACATTTTGCCGGGAGGATACATCATGGATCTCAAGGATATTGCCAAGGAACTAGTCGCAGGTTGCCGTGCAGGGAACGCGAAAGTGCGCGAAAATCTCGACAAGCTTTATGCCGAAGATGCCGTTTCGGTTGAAGCCGCCGATATGGGTGGGATGGGCCGCGAAACACACGGCCGCGCGGGCATTCATGGCAAACATGACTGGTGGGAAAACGCGATGGAAGAGCATGCCACAACCGTCACCGGGCCGTTCTACCATGGGGATGATCAGTTTTCAGTGATGTTCGAGGTGGATGCGACCGACAAGGAAAGCGGCAATCGGATGCAGATGCAGGAAATTGGCGTCTATCACGTGAAAGACGGCAAGATCACGCGTGAAGAATTTCACTATGCCGTTGAATGAGTTGGTGTCGGGTCGGGCTTAGCCAGCGACGCGCAGCGCGATGACATTTGTTGTATGCGTCGGCTGAAGCTCGACAGGCTCGGGTACCAATGCGGGCTCAAACTCGACATCCAGTTTGTCGATATCGATGAGGACATATTCCGGGCCAACCGTCAGTTCTTGCTCACAGACGAGGAACGTCTGACCATTTGATACAGAAAGAGCGATGTCCACGCGGCGGCCGTCGGTAGTCATGAAGATGAGATTGGCGAGGGTTGTCAGGGTTTGATCAGGTATGTTTGCCGCCCGGTCGAGAATAAAGGCCGCTGTATCGGCTTGTGCTGTAACCTCTGTCCACTCTGTGCTGGGGTTCAGCCGGTAAACATCACCGAGACTGAGTTCTTCCAATGGCCCAATTGTCTCACCACGATAGACGCCGAAATCGACGCGAAACGCGCTGGCATGGCAAGCCAGGTGGCGCTTTAAGGTATCGGGTGTGTGTAACATAAAAACCGGGCACTTATTGATCTGTAAACAGCGCGCAAGCATTCGCGCGGCACGGGTTTAAGATCATACGCAAATGTGTCAGGTCTAAGGTCGCGCAATGGAAATAGCGCATTGGAATTGTGGCGATATCGGGGAGTGTTCGCATGGATTTGGGGATCAAGGGAAAACGCGCGTTGGTTTGCGCATCGAGCAAGGGATTGGGTCGCGGCTGTGCCGAAGCTCTGGCCGAGGCCGGTGTGTCATTGGTCATGAACGCGCGCGGGTCCGAAGCTTTGGAGGCGACCGCTGCCGAAATTCGGAACACCTACGGAGTGGAGGTTGTGACCGTCGCCGCCGACATCGTGAGCGAGGCGGGGCGCGCCGAGGTTTTGGAAGCCGCGGGCGACGTGGACATTCTAGTCACCAACGCCGGTGGTCCACCACCGGGCCTATGGTCCGATTGGGGGCGTGAAGACTTCATTAAAGCGTTGGACGCCAACATGTTGACGCCGATCGCTTTGATGACTGCCCTGATGCCAAAGATGGCGGAAAAGGGCTGGGGGCGTGTTGTCAATATTACGTCGCAATCAGTCAAAGCGCCAATTCCGCAATTGGGTCTGTCTAACGCGGCGCGCACCGGTTTGACCGGCTACGTGGCCGGTACAGCGCGTCAGGTCGCGGCGCAGGGTGTCGTGGTGAACAACCTGCTGCCGGGTATTCATGCCACCGACCGGGCTGACCAACTGGATGGGGGCGTGTCAAAGGCGCAAGGCATTTCTGTCGCAGAGGCGCGGACCAATCGTCAAGCAACGATCCCGGCGCGCCGTTACGGAACGCGACAGGAATTTGGGGCGACATGTGCGTTCCTGTGTTCGCAACATGCCGGGTTCATTGTTGGGCAAAACGTGCTGATCGATGGCGGCGGCACCAACGCGACGATCTGATCGAGATGGCACGCGGGCCGGATGGCAAGGGGCAGGCGCAGGGCTTTTCGTTAAAAGACGAATTGTTCAACCCGAGTACAATTGGCGATCTTGCTTCGGAACACGCCATCCTGCCCGCATTTGACCAAGACCGGTTCACATCGGACGTTTTGGCTGGTTTCCCGCAGCGAGGTTTGCTGGAGCGACTCGACTGGATTGCGGATTGTCTTGAACCCTATCTGCCCGTGGATTTTCCGGCGATGGCTGACGCGCTGGAGGCCGCGATGCCACCCGCGCTGAGCGCGGATAAGACCGATGATGATTTCGGGCGGTTCATTCACGCCGTGCCCGGGATTCTTGCGGTGCGCCATGGGCTTGAGGCGCATCGGGACCGCGCGCTGGATTTGCTGGAGGCGGCAACCCAACGGTTTTCGATGGAGTTCTACATCCGCCCGTTTCTGAACCGTTGGCCGGATGAGACGCTGGCGCGGTTGGAACGGTGGGTCAGCCACGACCATTACCATGTGCGCCGCTTGGTGAGTGAGGGCACACGCCCGCGTCTGCCTTGGGCTGCCAATATCCAGCTTGATCCACTGGTGCCGCTGCGCTTTTTGGACGCGCTGCACGCGGATCCCACGCGATATGTGACCCGGTCCGTGGCAAATCATATGAATGATTTGTCACGACCTGCGCCACAGGTCGTGGTGGAGACGTTGGAAAGCTGGGCGAAGGCGGAAAAACAGGATCCGCGCGAACTGGATTGGATGACGCGCCACGCCTTGCGCACAGCCGTCAAGCGCGGCGAGGCGGGGGCTCTGGCGCTATTGGGGTTTGAGCAGGATTGCCCGATGCGGGTCGGCCTCGACGTGTCGCCAAACCCGGTGGCGATCGGAAACGCGCTTGCCATCGCGGTGTCGATAGAAGCGGAACGGGATTTGCCGGTTATGGTGGATTATCGCATCCAGTTTCACCGCCCCGGCGGGCGGACCGGCGAAAAGGTGTTCAAGCTGAAACAGGCCAAGGCACGGGCAGGGGTTCCCTTGAACCTATCCAAGTCTCACAAGCTGAAAGCAGGCGCTTCAACCTTTACGCTCCACCCCGGGCCGCATCGCGTGATTGTTCAGGTCAACGGGCAGGACAAGGCACAAGCCGACATCGAATTGATCTGACGCACCTTTGCCAAGGTTGCGTTTGCATATTTTCTGAAAAGAAGAAGGTCAGACGTCCACCGCCTGCCAACGGGATTCCAGCTTGTCCAGCGCTGCGATGCGCTCTGTGGTCTTTGGGTGTGACATCAGCCAGGCAGGGACCGCGCCGGACCGCGCTTGCGTAAGCGCTTCGAGCTTTTCGAACAGCGTTTTCTGTGGAGCGATCCCGATCCCTGATTTGTGCAGCAAAGCGGCGGCGTAGGCATCGGCCTCGTATTCGTCGCCGCGCGACAGACGGGCGGCCAGAAGCGTTGTCAACGCATTGGCGATCATCACACCGATCCCGGGCAAGAAGCGTGACAACACCATCGCGAGAGCTGTTCGCAGGGCGTTTTGACCGGAAAAGTCGATCATCCGCCGCCGCGTATGGCCAAGCGCAACATGCCCTAGCTCGTGGGCGATCACGCTGGTCAGCTCTTCGGCGGAGACCTCTCCATTCTGATATTTCCGGTAGAACCCGCGCGTGATGAAAATCCGCCCGTCAGGAGCGGCAAGACCGTTGACCGGGTCAATCTCGTAGATGTGCACCTTGATCCGTGGCAGATCGAGCGCTGCTGCAAGGCGATCTGTCAAAGCTTTCAACTTGGGATCCGCCAGTTCGGTGGATCGCGCATCCAGCTCTCGCGCAGTGCGCCAGGCGGAAAAGCGATACATCGCAATGGCGTAGAGGATGGCCAGCAGGATCGGGGTAAATTTGAGCATGACATTGATATGTGTGCCGATTGAGCGTTCGGCAAGGGACCATTTGGTCAATGTGAATGCCAAGGAATAAGACAGAAATTATCCGAATTGTGCCGCTATTGCCGCGTAGCAAAAGCCAACGTTTCTTTGTGCGATGGTTTTTGTGCCCGACTATACACTCTACACATTGGAAGCCTCCAACATCACAATCGTGGGTGGCGGGAGCCTGTCGGGATTTACGCAAGGCAGCGGCATCCATCTGGCAGGCAAATCCATCGTCCTGAACAGTAATTCCTGGAAACAGGTTGAAATTACTGACAATGACGCGAATTTTCAGGACAATGATGGATCTCAGCAGCTAACAAACGCCACTGTTTATGATGGCGTCTCACACGCGGCCGGTCGCGTTGTCGAAGCCGAATACCAGCTGACGCTCGAAGATGCGGCTGGCAATTCCTATACGGTCATCGGGTTCAATATCCGTGAAACGGGCAGCTCAGATCCAGTATACGGCACCGTCGAAGGGCTTGCCTTTATCGGGCCGGTGGGTGGCTTTCCCCCTGTTGGGGAACCCCTGACCGTAACCGGCACGTCGGAAGGGCCCATAGGATCATCGACCCCGTATTCGACATATGCCACGCCGCCCTGTTTTGTGCCCGGAACCATGATCGAAACGGCGCATGGGGCGATTGCGGTTGAAAACGTCCAATCAGGCATGCAGGTGCGAACACTGGATGCCGGCTTGCAAACCGTTCGCTGGGCAGGTGCCACGCAGATCGATTGGCGCACAATGATGCAGACCCCGCGGTTGCGCCCCGTGCGCATCGCCAAAGATGCATTTGGGCCGGGTTGCCCGGTCAAAGACATGTGGGTGTCGCCGCAGCACAAGCTGTTGCAAGGGGGGATGCGGGCCGCGATGTATTTTGGATCAGACGAGGTGCTGGTCGCCGCAAAGCATCTTTTGGATGACAACCGGATCGTGACGGATAACAGTGTCGCCAACATCGTCTATTGCCATCTCGCATTCGATGCGCATCACTTGATACTATCGGACGGCGTATGGACCGAAAGTTTCCTGCCCGGCAAGATCGGCCTGAGCGGGTTGCAGGACGATACGCATACAGAGGTGGAGCAGTTGTTTCCTGGGGCCTCAATCGGCGAGTTCCAGATGGCCGCGGCGCGACCCATACTCAAACGCCGCGAAGCGCAATTTTTGCGCGCGGCCTGACCGCTATTTTGCGAGTTCCTTGATCCCGCGCGTGATCCCGTCCAGCGTCATTGGCACCATCACATCTTCGAAAATCTCGCGGATCATCTGAATGGATTGCGTGTAGTCCCAGTAGCGTTCGGGAGTTGGATTGATCCACAGGTTAGACGGCCATTGGGCGCGCGCCCGTTGCAGCCAGACCTGACCCGCCTCAGCATTCCAGTGTTCGTTTGCGCCGCCCGGGTAGGCGATTTCATAAGGCGACATGCTCGCATCGCCGACAAAGATACATTTGTAGTCTGGGCCATAGGTGTTGAGCACATCCATCGTAGGGGTCTGCGCATCCCAGCGGCGACGGTTGTCTTTCCAGACGCCTTCATAAAGGCAGTTGTGGAAGTAAAAATGTTCGAGATGTTTGAATTCGGCCCGCGCTGCTGAAAATAACTCTTCCACCACCTTGACGTGCGGGTCCATGGAACCGCCAATGTCAAAGAACAAGATGACCTTAACCGCATTGCGCTTCTCGGGTCGGGTCTGCACGTCCAGATACCCGTGTTCGGCGGTGGCCCGAATGGTTTCGTCAAGGTCAAGTTCGTCATCAGCGCCGTCGCGCGCCCAGCGGCGCAAGCGTTTCAGCGCCACCTTGATATTGCGCGTCCCCAACTCGACGCTGTCATCAAGGTTGCGGAATTCGCGTTTGTCCCAAACCTTGACCGCGCGCTGATGGCGCGACGCGTCTTGCCCGATCCGAACACCTTCGGGGTTGTAGCCGTAGGCTCCGAAAGGCGAGGTGCCCGCGGTACCGATCCACTTGCTGCCACCCTGATGGCGGCCCTGCTGTTCCTTCAGCCGTTCCTTAAGCGTTTCCATCAATTTATCGAACCCACCCAGCGCTTCGATCTCGGCCTTTTCCTCGTCGCTCAGGTGCTTTTCCGCCATCTTGCGCAGCCAGTCCTCTGGCAGGTCAAGTGCCTCCAGCACGCCTTCGGTCGACAGGTTTTCTAAACCTTTGAAAGCTTCTGCAAATGCGCGGTCAAAACGGTCGATGTGCCGTTCGTCTTTAACCATGGCGCTGCGGGCGAGGTAATAGAACGCCTCTGGGTCGTACGTGACCAGCCCGGCGCGCATCGCGTCGAGAAAGCTCAGGTATTCACGCAAAGAGACCGGAACACCGGTGCGGCGCAGCGTATCGAAAAACGGCACAAACATTTGTCTGACTTAGCAACGCTCAGGCGTGCTGACCAGTCGCAGTGCTTAGGTGATCAGCTTTTCAATCACAATTGTCAGGATCAGCGCCGCCAGAGAGAATGCAATCGCATAGACGGTTCCATACTGCCACATGTCAGCCCGCGACCCATTGCGTTTTTTGGCAGTCAGTGCGCCAAGGATGGCTCCGATAATCGCACCTGCAATGACAATCATAACCGTTCTCTGGCCCTGTTCAGTGGGTTAAGCGCACCGATCTCGCGCAGCTTTGCCCGCACCGACCAGTCCGAGCCGAATCCGTATCGCGCCCAGCCCAGACTGTCCAGACGCACTTCGGCAGCGGCAGAAGATCGACCTGCCAGATCAAGCGCCTCGGCGCGCAACATAAGCAATGTCGCAAGCAGTGCTGCGTTTTCGTGCCGCGCGGCCAAATCAATCGAAAGTCCGGTTAGGTTCAGCGCATCCTCCGGGCGACCCTCGGTCAACGCAAATGCCGCCAACTGCGAGGCCACATAGGCGCGGTGCAATTCTGTGTCGCGCGATTGCGCAAAGACCGCATCAGCTTGAAGGAAATGGGTGCGGGCGACTGCGGGGTCGGTGCTTTGCAGGATGCGACCCATGGCAAAATGCGTGAAGCCACGTCGGTGATCCTGCCATCCCATCGCAGACGCAATGCTCAATGCCTCGGTCGCTGCGGCACGCCTGGTGGGGGCGCTGGAACCGGGCCCGAGGGCTGTTTGAATGGCGTTGATCCAGGCACGGGGTGTGCGCGCAGCACGCACGGCAGGCAAGCCCTGACCGCGCGGATTGATCCGCGCCAGAATGCCTGGAATGCGATCCATCACTTCTGAGCGGGTCATCCCGTTGCGCAGGCTCGGGTCGTAGTAAGCGCGCAGGATCAGCATGTCATAGCCGGTCAAAACCGTGTGCACATTGTCGTCGTTGAAAACCGAATTAGGCAGTCGGTAGAGATCATTCAGCGGCCCCAATGCCTGCGCCAGTTCTTCATGCAGACAATCGCGCGCCTCTTGCGGGCTGGAATCATTGGGTAAGAAAATCGCCAGTTTCGTGCGTTCGGTGATCTTGCTCCAATTCACTTTGTGCGACCGGCGCATCTGCCGGAATTCCGACAGAGTTGAAACATTCGGCACGACAAAACATGCCGCCTGCGGCAGGAAACGCTGGATCTCCGCCCGGCGCACCGCGTTGATTGTGATGTTCGCACTCGGGCTGTCTGTTGCCGTGATGTCGATGCCGGCCTCGGTGCGCAGGCGATGCAGCAGTCGGTTCAAATCGCTTGGCACGGAAGGCTGCGCGCTGCCGATAATGCGTACCGTGATCGGCCCTTCGAGGCGCGTGAACACATCCAGTGGGCGGCCCGATTCAAGCCCCATGGACAAATCCATGAAATCCCGGGCGATGTCGGTGTTCGACGTTGTCGGCACTTGCGGGCGTGGGACGGAAAACACCTTCATCGGTGGAAGGCTGGCATCCTCAAACGCCGCGCGCGTTGCGGGTTCCGAGTGGGACACCGGCACACAAGCCCCGAGGAACAGATAAAGCGGGAGCAAGAAGCGACGCATCCTCATCTCCGCTGATACTTGATGAACGGGGTGAGGGTGGCGATGCGATCGTAAAGCTGACGGGCCGTATGGTTGAACTCTTGGGTCGTCCAGTAAACAGTTGGCGCGTCTGCGGCATCGGCCAGCGCGTAGACGGCCTCAATCAGCGCACGCCCCACACCTGTACCACGTGCTTCGGGCAGTGCATAAAGGTCCTGCAGGTAGCAGACGTTCTGGATTTTCCAGCAATGCCGGTGGAACAGATAGTGCGTCAGGCCAAGAAGCTTGCCGTCCTGTTCCGCCACCAACCCAGAGAAATCCTGCGGGTCATCGCCAAGCAGCCTCGCGAAAGTGGACTCATACACGGAGGCATCGACCGACGTTTCATAAAACGTCAGATACCCGCGCCACAAAGCGCACCATTCAACATAGTCATCCGCGCGCAAAGAGCGCACGTTCAGTTCAGTTTGGGACACGTATGAAGCCTGCCTGCTCGTTGCGGTTGTTTTTGTCCGCTGTTATCTTGTCCTCTGTACGGGCATCTTAGGGCGAAACCGTGAAATTTGCCTAGCACTACGATTCGGGTCGAATCACTTTTTTCTATGACTCCGCAGTTTTCGGGAAAACGCCTGTTTTACAGGGGTTTGCGCGGTGCAAAACAGCAACAGAACGGTGCTCGTGCTACCGCGGATTTCACGTTAAGACACCGCCCATGACAGACATCCTGCCTCTTGAGCTTTTCGCGACCGCGCCACCGGGTCTGGAGGCCGTGTTGCGCGACGAACTGGTCGATCAAAATTTCGCTGACCCAAAGGTGGTTCCGGGCGGCGTGACGTTTCAAGGCGGTTGGCCGGAGGTCTGGCGCGCCAATCTGGTCCTGCGCGGGGCCGGGCGCATCCTCGCGCGCATCGCCCGGTTCCGTGCCATGCATCTTGCCCAGCTCGACAAACGCGCCCGCAAGGTGGCGTGGCAAGGCGTGCTGCGATCCGACGTGCCATTCAGGGTGGAGGCAACCTGCCGCAAATCCCGTATCTACCACGCAGGTGCTGCGACCCAGCGGGTCGAGACCGCCATCGCTGATGCTTTGGGGCTGAAGCCTGAGACAAAGGCGACATTGGTTATTCGCGTCCGTATCGAAGATGACCTTTGTGAGATCAGCATCGATACCTCTGGCGAGGGGTTGCACAAACGCGGTCATAAACAGGCGGTTGGCAAAGCCCCGATGCGCGAAACGCTTGCAGCCCTTTTCCTGCGGTCATGCAACTATACAGGAACGGAACCCGTCATCGACCCGATGTGCGGCTCTGGCACCTTTGTGATCGAGGCCGCCGAGATTGCGATGGGTCTTGCACCTGGCCGCGCGCGTCACTTCGGGTTTGAGGCGCTCGCATCCTTCGACACCAAAGCTTGGGAAAAGACGCGCTCTGCTGTCCTGAACCCATCCGAAACCGCGACGAATTTCTATGGCTTTGACCGCGACGCAGGAGCGATAGCCAACGCCACATCAAACGCACACCGTGCGGGTGTCGAAGGCATCACGAGCTTCCAACAGCAGCCCATCGGTGATCTGTCCCCGCCTGACGGACCCAAGGGTTTGGTGATCCTGAACCCGCCCTACGGCGCCCGGATCGGCAATCGAAAATTGCTCTTCGGGCTTTACGGCACGGTGGGACAAGTCCTGAAAGACCGCTTCAAAGGGTGGCGCGTAGGGATTGTCACCTCCGACAAAGGCCTCGCCCGGGCGACTGGCCTGACCTGGTCACAGGTCAGCCCACCCATCCCCCATGGTGGTCTTAAGATCCAGCTCTTCCAGACCAAACCACTCTAGCGCCCCCCTGCTTTCCTCTTGCAAAAAATACCTCGGGGGGAGGCGCGGCACGCGCCGGGGGGCAGCGCCCCCACCTGTCGGATTGGCGCAGCCAATTCGATATGACTATCGCCCGTCGCGCCGTGCCATAAAAGCGAGCCGTTCGAAAAGATGCACATCCTGTTCGTTCTTCAACAAAGCTCCGTGCAGCTTTGGCAACGCGTTCGGGCCCTTGCGTTTGAGGTCGTCCGCCGTCATGTCCTCAGCCAGGAGAAGTTTCAGCCAGTCGAGAACTTCTGACGTTGAGGGCTTTTTCTTCAACCCCGGCTGTTCGCGCAGCTCATAAAACTGGGTCAGCGCCGTGGTCAGCAACGCGTCCTTGATGCCGGGGTGATGCACTTCGACAATGCGTCGCAGCGTGTCCGGGTCAGGAAAGCGGATATAGTGAAAAAAGCACCGGCGTAGAAACGCATCGGGCAGCTCTTTTTCGTTGTTTGACGTGATGATCACGACGGGCCTGTGGCGTGCGGTGACGGTCTCGCCGGTCTCATAGACGTGAAACGCCATCTTATCGAGTTCCTGAAGCAGATCGTTTGGAAATTCGATGTCGGCTTTGTCGATCTCATCGATCAGCAAAACGACCTTTTCACCCGCCTCAAAGGCTTGCCACAGCTTGCCCTTGCGAATGTAGTTCGAAACATCGTTGACGCGCTCATCCCCAAGCTGGCTGTCGCGCAACCGGCTGACGGCGTCGTATTCGTAAAGGCCTTGTTGAGCTTTTGTCGTGGATTTGATGTTCCACTCGATCATCTGCAACCCCAAACCGTTGGCCACTTGTCGCGCCAATTCGGTCTTGCCCGTACCCGGCTCGCCTTTGACCAGAAGCGGTCGTTCCAGCGTTACCGCGGCATTGACCGCAATGGTCAGATCATCGGTTGCGATATAGCTGTCAGTGCCGTCAAATCTCATGCTGTATTTGCCCTATTTGCCTCTGTTTCCCGCCCTGCGTCACCACGAAATTTGTGAACACTTCGGTAGTGACAACCCTTGGGGCTTCCTTTAAGTGCTGCGCGCAGAGGTGCCAGATATCGAGGGGAATTTCCATGCGAGATATTGGCTCGAACAAGGGAACCAACATGAAAGCTGAATCTTTCCTGCCCGATGATTACCGTCCTGCCGAAGACGAACCGTTCATGAACGAACGTCAACTGGAATGGTTTCGCCGCGAATTGCTGAGCCAACGCAATGAGCTGCTGAGCGATAGCAAGACCACTATTGCGGGCCTTCAGGATGGAACACGCAACATTCCGGATGTTGCGGACCGGGCATCCGAAGAAACCGACCGCGCGCTGGAGCTGCGGATTCGTGATCGCCAGCGCAAGCTGGTTGCCAAGATCGACGCATCCTTGCGCAGGATTGACGAGGGCGAGTTTGGATATTGTCAGGCGACAGGTGAGCCGATCTCTCTCAAACGGCTCGTTGCGCGTCCGACGACAACGCTCAGCCTCGAAGCGCAAGAGCGTCACGAGCGCCGCGAAAAGGTGCACCGCGACGACTGATCGCGTGTGCAGAGTGATCTGGGAACGCGCCGGGCGGTCTGCTCTGGCGCGTTTTTCTTTTGGGGATATGTCCCATGACCCTCAAATCGCTGGATATCGCAATTGTCGGCGGCGGCATCGCAGGATTGACCTGCGCCATCGCGATGGCGCAGCGAGGCGCGCAGGTTACCGTGCTCGAACAGGCCGAAACAATTTCCGAGGTTGGTGCTGGGCTTCAGGTGTCGCCGAATGGCTTGCGAGTGCTGGAGGCTCTGGGTGTGGCGGGCGACCTTGCCGCGCGTTCCGTGCAGGGGCAGGCGGTTTCGTTGCGCAATGGGGCCAACGGGGCCGAAGTGGCCCGGCTTGATCTGACACGCTTGCCAGCAGGACAGCGGTATCATTTTGTGCACCGGGCCGATTTGATTGACACTCTGTCTGCCGCAGCCCGGCGGGTGGGCGTCAAAATCCGTCTTTTGCAAAATGTCGCGTCAGTAACGACGGGCAAGCGACCGCGATTGGCACTGGTCACCGGTGATCATCGCGAGGCTGATCTTGTGATCGGCGCTGACGGTCTCAATTCGAAACTGCGCCCGGTTCTAAACGGTCAGAAAGCACCGTTTTTTACAGGTCAAGTCGCGTGGCGCGCCACCGTGCCGAACACGACGGGTCATCCGCCCGAAGCGCGTGTTCACATGGGGGCAAAGCGCCATATGGTCACGTACCCCCTGCGAGACGGATCGTTGCTCAACGTCGTTGCGGTCGAAGAACGAAAGGGCTGGGCCGAAGAAAGCTGGTCGCACCGCGATGATGCCAACAACATGCGCGCAGCCTTTGCCACGTTCGATGCCGAAGTGCACCAAATCTTGAGCCAGGTCGAAGACCCAGGATTGTGGGGCCTGTTTCGACACCCGGTTGCAGAAAGCTGGTATACAAACGGTTGCGCCTTGATTGGGGATGCAGCCCATCCGACGCTGCCGTTCTTGGCGCAGGGGGCCAACATGGCCATGGAGGATGCCTGGGCGCTGACGGACGCGCTGGATAATGCGGCCGATCTGGATAGCGGGTTGGCACGGTATCAGGCCCGTCGGAGAGCGCGTGTGACGCGTGTGATTGCCGCGGCCAACAGCAATGCGCGCAACTATCATTTGTCGCCCGGGCCGATCCGATTTGCGGCACACACTGCGCTTGGGCTGATGAGCCGATTTGCGCCTGACAGACTGTTGGGCCGGTTCGACTGGCTTTACGGATACGACGTGACGCAAAGCCAATAAGATGAGTCGACGCATCTTGTGCTTTCCGTCGACGGAAAGCCCTACCGTCAGACCAAGGAAGCACGCGACAATCTCATTTCAGATGATAAATTGACGTCACCAAAGGAAGAGGCGCGCTGATGGACCGTTTTGAAACCTGCCCCGAAACGGCGCTGAACTGGCATCGCGCTGGAAAAGGCGCTGTTCTCGCCACGGTGATCGAAACATGGGGCAGCGCGCCGCGCCGTGTCGGGGCGCAACTTGCCATCTCTGGCGAGGGCGAGATCGAGGGGTCTGTGTCCGGCGGCTGCGTCGAAGGCGCAGTGGTTGTTGAAGCCTTGGAAGCGTTGGAGGCGGGTGAGGCGCGGGAACTGGAATTCGGTGTCAGCGATCAGGATGCGTTTGCGGTCGGTCTGGCCTGTGGCGGAACGATCCGCATCTTGGTTGAGCCAATTGGTGCGGTTCTGACGGAAGACATGCTGGAGCAGCTTGTCACCCATCGCAGCAATCGCAAACCGGTGGCTTATGTGGTCGACTTGGACAGCGGTGCCCGGTCTTTGACCACTTCTGGTCACGAACAGGCATTTCGCATGGATCGATCGGGTTTCGTCGAAGACACGCGCCGGTTCGTGGCCATCCACAACCCACCGCTGCGATTGATCGTTGTCGGTGCTGTTCACATCGCACAGGCGCTGGTGCCTATGGCGCGGATTGCAGGGTACGATCCGACTCTGATTGATCCGCGCGAAGCGTTTGGATCGGCTGCACGGTTTCCGGGGGAAACCATCTTGCACGATTGGCCGGATGAAGCGGTGCAGAAACTGGGTCTCGACACACGCACCGCCTTGGTCCTGTTGACCCATGATCCAAAGCTGGATGATGCCGCGCTGGAACAGGCTTTGCAGGCCGATTGCTTTTACATTGGCGCGCTTGGGTCGAAACGCACCCACGCCAAGCGTGTGGAGCGGTTGGCAGCGTCAGGTTTTGCCGACGCACAAATCTCCCGTATCCATGGCCCCATTGGCCTTGATATCGGCGCGTCTGGTCCTGCGGAAATCGCAGTATCGATCCTCGCGGAAATGACCCATGTTTTGCGGAAAGGCGCATGAAGTTCGGACCCGTTCCCATCATCGAGGCGGAAGGCGCTATTCTTGCCCATTCGGTTGCCCTTCCCAAAGGCCGCTTGCGCAAAGGCGCCACGCTTGATGGTGGCGCAATAGAGACGCTCAAAAGCGCCGGTATAACCGAGGTCACAGTCGCGCGGCTTGAACCGCAGGACGTACACGAGAACGCGGCGGCAGAGGCGTTGGCCATGGCGCTTGTGCCAGACCCCGACGCTGCCAAATTACGGCTCGCTCCTGCCAGCACAGGGCGTGTCAACATCTTTGCAACCGAACACGGTGTTGCCGGGGTGGATGCAGCAAAGATCAACGCGGTCAATGCTGTTCATCCTATGGTCACGGTTGCAACCGTGCCGGAATGGCACCGCATGGCCGCGCACGGCATGGTCGCCACAGTCAAGATCATCTCCTACGCCGCGCCAAGTGATGCGATCCGTCGCGCGTGCGACGTCGGAAAGGACGCCCTACATGTGCGGCCGGTCGCACGCACCTCAGCGGCACTGATCCAAACCGATGTCGGCGCAAAAGAAGACGGCTCTAAGGGCCAACGCGCAATGGCGATGCGCTTTGATCGGCTGGGCGTATCCATGGGGCCGAAAACCATGGTCCCGCATCAAATTGCGGCCTTGAGCGAAGCTCTGAAAAACGCAGCGCGCGAACACGATATCCTGTGCATCTTAACGGGGTCTGCAACGTCCGACCTATACGACGTAGCGCCTGAAGCCTTGCGCGCAGCTGGTGGGCTCGTCGCGCATTATGGAATGCCTGTCGACCCCGGTAATCTTTTGTTCTGGGGGCATCTTGGGGACATACCCGTCCTCGGGCTGCCGGGCTGCGCAAAATCCCCGGCGCTCAATGGGGCTGACTGGGTATTAGAGCGGATGCTTTGCGATGTGCCGGTGACACCGGCTGACGTGATGGCCATGGGTGTTGGCGGGTTGCTGAAAGAGCCGCCATCCCGGCCGCTACCCCGAGACAAAGCATGAAAAAAGCGACCCGAAGGTCGCTTTCCTAGCAGGTCTTTGGAACCCGTGTTACTTGGGAAGCGGGCCAATCATCATAACCATCTGACGGCCTTCCATCTTGGGCATGTTTTCGACCTTGCCATGCTCTTTGGTGTCTTCCGCCACCCGTTCAAGCAATTCGCGGCCCAGATTCTGGTGCGCCATTTCGCGTCCACGGAACCGCAAGGTCACTTTCACCTTGTCGCCATTTTCCAGGAACTTGAAAACGTTCCGCATTTTGACGTCGTAATCATGCGTATCGGTGTTGGGTCGGAATTTGACCTCTTTCACCTCAATAATCTTTTGCTTTTTGCGCGCTTCAGATTCGCGCTTTTGCTGTTCGTACTTGAATTTTCCGAAATCCATGATCTTGACGACCGGAGGATTTGCATTCGGCGAGATCTCGACAAGATCAAGCCCGGCCTCTTCAGCAAGCTGCAAGCCGCGTTCAGGAGAGACGACGCCGACATTTTCACCTTCTGCGCCGATCAGGCGGATTTCAGGGGCGCGAATGCGGTCGTTGACGCGGGGGCCGGTGTCGCGCTGTGGAGGCGCATTGTGTGGTCTGCGGGCTATGGGATCGCTCCTTTGAAGCAGTTCAAATCAGGGCTGTAAAGTAAACGGCATATATCCTCCTTTCAACCCGCTATTCGGCGGATAGGGGCCGATTTGCCTTGTGTTTCCCCCTTGTTGTGGCGCGCAGCCTCTCTCACATGGAACCCGTAAGCTCTCACCGCGTTGGTGATGAGGAAGAATGTCGGAAATGGGGGTCTTTGATCCAATGAAAAACCTGATCATTGCTGCAGTTGCTGCCTTGATTGCCGTCGCCATCTGGGCGTTTACACGCCCCGACGATGCACCCGAAGTTGTCGAGGTCGAAGAGCCCGCCGTGGCAGAGGCGGTCGAAGAGACCACTGCGGAGGCAGAGGAGGTCGCTGAGGAGACTGAAGCCGCCGTAGAAGACATCGCCGGGGCCTCGGAAGAGGTGGTAGAGGACGCCGCAGAAGACGCGAACAACGCGGTCGAAGAGGCGGTCAACGATGCGACCGAGGCCGTGAATGAGGCTGTTGAGGATGCTAACGCAGCGGTTGCGAACGTTGTTGAGGATGCCGAAACGGCGTTGGAAGATGCGAATGCTGCAGTTCAGAATGCGATCAATGATGCCGTTGAATCGGTAACTGGCGCAACCGAGGAGGCCGCCAGTGAAGCCGCTGAAGCGACAGAAGCTGTAACCGAGGCCGTCGAAGATACGGCGCAAGAGGCGACCGAAACCGCGACCGAGGCGGCGGATGCTGCGGAAAACACGGCTCAGGAAGCGACTGAGGCGGTTGAAGACGCGGCGAGTGATGCGGCAGACGCGACCGAAACGGCGGTCCAGGAAACCACCGAAGCTGTGGAAACCGCGACAGACGAAGCTGTGGAAGCTACGGCAGACGCAGCTGATGCAACGGAAGAAGCGACGGAGTCTGCGCTCGAAGGCGCGGCGGACGCTACTGAAACCGCCGAATCCACCGCTGACGAAGCCGCGGATTCGGTCGCCGAGACGACCGAGAACGCGGCGGACACTGCAACCGAAGCTGCAACTGAAGCAGTGGAAGCGACAGAGGAAGCAGCAGATGTTGCCACCGACACGCCGATCACCGATCTGCTGACCGTTGAAGGCTTCGACTATGACCAGGTGATCGATTACGTCGACAACTCCGAACTGTCGCAATTGGTCAAAACAACCACCAAGGCGACACTCGAACAAGCACGCGACAATCCAGAACTGCTTGAGGGCATTCTTGAAGCGCTGCGGGAGCAGATGGGTCTCGAATAAAAACTCGCTCAAGCGATGCAGGAAAGCCGCGCCGAGACTTTCAGCGCGGCTTTTCTTTTGGGGTCGGGATGACACCGTCGCCGCCATAGCTAGAGTGGTCTCTGGAATGAAGGCATGGCGGGTTTTATGCGGATCGTCGGTTTGTCAGTGGTTAAAAACGAAGATGACGTGATCGAAGCCATGGTGCGGCACAACCTTGACCATTTGGATCACCTGCATGTTGTCGACAACGGCAGCACCGATCGCACGCGGGCAATCCTGTCAGCGCTCGAAAACGAAGGGCTTGCTGTGACACACGTGGTCAATGATGCCCTGCAACATATTCAGGCGCACATCTTGACGGAGCTTGTGAACGGTCCTTACGCCGACGATCACATTGTCCTTTTGGATGCTGATGAGTTTTTGATGTGCGACCCGGGTGTGATGCGCTCTGTTTTTGAAACAGCGAACGGGCCTGTGACGATGCCTTGGGTCACTTATGTGCCCAGCCCTGAGGACGACGTGGATGATCGGAATCCACTGACCCGGATCACACTCCGCCGTCGCCGCGAGAAACCTCAGTACTCCAAGGTTTTGATTCCGGCGACTGTGCCGCGACCTGTTGAGGTCGGCGCTGGGTCGCACAACCTCGCAAACCTCAGCGCGGAACCTGCAAGCGATGTTCAACTGGCGCATTTCCCAGTGCGATCGCCGATGCAACTGGCTTGCAAAGTTCTGATCGGATCCTGGAACATGAGCCTGCGGAACAAAGGCCGAAAGGAAGGCTACCAATGGCACGCCTTGGCAGAGCGGATCAAAACCGATGGATTGCCGGATCCGGAGACCCTGCAGGAGATTGGGCTGACTTACGCGGCCAAGTCAGCGGTGCGCATGGTTAATGATCCGATCAAAACAGAGGCAAAAACCCTGCGCTACACACGTATATCGCGCGATCAATTCATCATGAACATCGCCGGCTTTGTCGACCGCGTAGTGCTGGAAAAAGGATAATCCCGCCGGATCAGTCCAAGAAGGCTTTCTCAACAACGTAATGCTTTGGGTCTGAATTGGCACCTTCTTCCAACCCATAATCCTCAAGCATATCCTTGATCTCAAGGTTGAACGCCAGGTTCCCGCACACCA
>CAZCOX010000033.1:10612-18741 GCA_964500115.1 uncultured Rhodobacterales bacterium | reverse complement strand
GGATCTGGCTCAGCCGTTTCAACTGGCTCGGCCACATCTTCCGCTTGCGGCTCCGAAGCGACCTCAACTGCCGGCTCCGGCTCCGGTTCAGGCTTGGCGAACGGCACAACCGTATCAACCGGCTCCGAGGCTGGAACGTCTTCGAACAGGGCCTCTTCGATATCCTCTTCGTCGCCGACACTTAATGTGCAAAGTGAAGCGACGTGTTTAATTCCCTGTTCTCGCAATATTTTTTGCGCGCCTTTGATGGTCATCCCATCTTCGTGCAGCAGCTTTTTGATGCCGCCCAGCAGTTTCATATCGTTCGGGCGATAGTACCGCCGACCGCCCGCGCGTTTGACGGGCTTCACTTGGGTGAACTTGCTTTCCCAGAAACGAAGAACATGGGCAGGCGTATCGAGCCATTCGGCGACTTCGCTGATGGTGCGGAACGCGTCGGCTGACTTGGACACCGGATTACCCTTTGTTACCTGCGGCGACGCGGTCTTTCATCAGGTGGGATGGGCGGAACGTCAGAACCCGGCGGGGGTTGATCGGAACCTCTTCGCCGGTCTTTGGGTTGCGGCCAACACGGGCGGCTTTGTCCCGGATAGAGAAGGTGCCAAAAGACGAGATTTTGACCTGTTCGCCGTCCACCAGTGCATCAGACATGTGATCGAGAACGGCCTCAACAAGGTCAGCGCTTTCGTTGCGGGAAAGACCCACCTCGCGAAAGACGGCCTCGCTCAAATCCATACGTGTCAAAGTCTTTTGGCTCATTGGAAATACCCTCCACTTCAGGGCAGCATGGCGCTTGCCATTTTCCGAGTCAATATCAATGGCTTGCAGGCGGGTATTTAGAGGAAATTCGCCTACCAGCGCAGCACAACCGCGCCCCAGGCCAGGCCGCCACCGATGGCCTCTGTGACGATCAGGTCGCCTTTTTTGATCTGTCCACGTTCCACGCCAACCGACATGGCCAGCGGGATAGATGCGGCAGAGGTGTTGCCGTGATCTTGCACGGTCACAACGACATTATCCATGGACAGACCCAGCTTTTTCGCGGTGCCCTGAATGATGCGGATGTTGGCCTGATGCGGGACGATCCAGTCAACGTCTTCATTCGCGATGTCAGCTTTCTCCATCGCGGTTACGGCTGTTTTTGCCAGTTTTTCAACGGCATGGCGAAAGACTTCTTTGCCCTGCATCCGCAGGAATCCGGTTGTTTGCGTGCTGACACCGCCATCGACGTAAAGGATATCGCGGTGCTGACCGTCGGAGTTCAGGTCAACCGACAGGATGCCGCGGTCTGACTTGTCACCGACCCCGTCTTGCGCCTCAAGGATCACCGCGCCTGCGCCATCCCCAAACAGCACACAGGTGGATCGGTCTGTCCAATCCATGATCCGGCTGAAGGTTTCAGCGCCTATCACCATGATGCGCTTGGCTTGGCCAGAAACGATCAGAGCGTTGGCATTGGCCAACGCGTAGACGAAGCCCGCGCAGACCGCTTGCACATCAAAGGCAAAACCGCGTGTCATGCCGAGCGCGGATTGCACCATGGTGGCCGCGGACGGGAAGGTTAGATCTGCTGTAGACGTCGCCACAACCAAAGCGTCTATGTCGTTCGCCTCCAACCCAGCATTGGCCAAAGCATTCTTTGCCGCACGCGTAGCCAGATCCGACGTGGTTTGCCCTTCTGCCGCGAAGTGACGGCGTTCGATGCCGGAACGCGCCTTGATCCATTCGTCGGACGTATCAAGTGTTGCTTCGAACTCAGAATTGGGAACAACGCGGTCAGGCAGGTAATGCCCAAGCCCGATCACAACGGCACGTGTTGTCATGTCGGGGTCTCCTCGTCGCGGTCCGTATCGGATTTGATATCCCAGGCGATGGCATCAATCGACTCAAGTCGAGCAGCAAGCCGTTCGGAAAAGCGGGATTGTGCCAATTGAAACGCAAGTTTGATGGCTGCGGACACGCCGGTTGCGTCGGCAGCGCCATGCGATTTCACAACTGTTCCGTTCAGCCCAAGAAACACCCCACCATTCACCCGGCGTGGGTCGATCTTTTTGCGCAGGCGACGCAAAGAGGTGAGGGCTAGTAACGACGCAACCTTGGACATCAGCGAGTACGCAAAGGCCTCGCGCAGCCGGTCGCCGATCAGGGATGCGGTGCCTTCGCCGGTTTTCAGGGCGACATTGCCGGTAAATCCGTCCGTGACGATCACGTCACAGGCCTCACCGGGGATATCGCCACCTTCGACAAACCCGACGAAATCGAATTCGGCGTGGTCTGTGGCCTTGGCGATCAGTTCATAGGCGTCGCGCAGTTCGGGGCGGCCTTTGTGCTCTTCGGTGCCAACGTTCAAAAGCCCGACGCGGGGACGTTTGAGCTCCAACCCGTTCCGCGCGTATGAGACACCCATCAACGCATATTGCAGTAGATCCTCTGCGTCAGCGCGGATATCGGCGCCGACGTCGAGCATCACGTTGAAGCCTTGTGGGTTCCGCGATGGCCAGAGAATCGCGATGGCCGGGCGGTTCACGCCCGGCAGTTTCCGCAGACGGATCATTGAGACGGCCATCAACGCGCCGGTGTTGCCGCAGGAAACGGCGACCGTGGCTTCCTTATTACGGACAGCTTCAATCGCCGCCCACATAGAGGTTTTGCGCCCGTTGCGCACGACCTGGCTGGGTTTGTCAGTCATTGCCACAACCTCTTCCGCGTTGCGCACGTCGCAACGGCCCTCAAGAGGTTTTTTCTTGGCGATCAGTGGATTGAGCTTGTTCGCGTTGCCAAACACCAGAAAGCGCAGACTGGGATTCGCCTCGGCAGAACGAGACATGCCGGAGACAACTGCCTCCGGCCCCAGATCGCCACCCATGGCGTCAATTGACAATACAATGCTATCGTGTCCCGCCGAAAATTGATCCTGCGATGAGGTCATGCGGAGGGAACCGTCCTAGCGTTGTTTATGCTGCTTCGTCGTCCAGGTCGATTTCGTCGGCCTGTGCGATCACTTCGCGGTCTGCGTAGTGGCCGCAAGACGGGCAAACGTGATGCGGACGCTTCAGTTCACCGCAGTTGCTGCATTCGTTCGGATTCGCGGCAACCAGTGCGTCATGTGCGCGACGGTTGTTGCGGCGCGATTTCGATACTTTGTTCTGTTGGACAGCCATGTCTCAACCTCAATTGTCTAAGTCCAGTGGCATGGACGCCATGCCGCGTATTTCGATGTGTCCGGCCTCATACGGGGAAACTGGGGCAGGGGGCAACCCCCCACCCATGCCGAAGATGCGAAAATAAGCGCAAAGCTGATTTGCGCAAGGGTTTTATGGGGCTTTGGTCACTGGTTTTTGTCAAGTTTGTCGCGCAACGCCGCCAGTCCGGCAAAGGGTTTGACGTCATCATCTGTCAATGGCGCGACTCCGTCTTCTGCAAAGACCGCTTCTCCCAGTTCGGCAGCATCGGATCGTGGGTAAAGAGGCACGGACAAAGACAGCGATTCTATCATCGCGTCATAGGCCGAGATAACAGACCCCAATGGCTCGGTCGTCGTGTCCTCCGGCATCTCTGTCTCAGACCCGTCCTCGACAGTGTCCAAAAGGTGCGCAGGCAAGTAAACGCGCTCGACTGTTTCGTCGATGCGCGTCGTCACCGGATCAAGTGTGACGACACAGGGCTGCACAATCGTGGCCCCCAGGGTCGCGGTCATGTGCCAACCCTTCGCGCCCTGCGGTGCAATCTCTCCGGCAAAGCGAAGTTTCTTGACCGATGAAAGGTTCAAACGATCTGCGAGCGCCTTGCGCGCTTCTGCATCGGGCACCAGTTCAAACGACGTCGGATGCCGCGTCGACAACCCGTTGACGCGAAATTCTCCGGGTTTCAGAACCTCTTGTGGCATATCTTGTGTGCACCCTTTGCTTGAACGCAGGCCCAAGGCCGTGTAATCGGGATAAAAGGCAAAAATTGCCAACGCAAGAGAGGCGCCATGCAGGGCATCGGATCGACACTCAGGATCGGGCTTGTGACGCTTGCGTTTGCAGCCCTCGCAGGCTGCACCGCGCAATACCGCACACATGGCTATGTGCCGAGCGAGGATGAGCTACAACAGATCGTGCCCGGGGTCGACACGCGGGGCACTGTGGAAGACCTGGTTGGTGTGCCCTCGACCTCTGGCACGTTGAACGAGTCCGGGTTTTATTACATCGAAAGCGATGTCCGCCATTTTGCATGGCGCAAGCCGGAAGTTATTGATCGCGAAGTTCTTGCTATCACCTTTGATGAGGCGGGCGTTGTCGAAAACATCGAACGCTACGGCCTTGAAGATGGCGAAGTTGTGCCGCTGGCCCGCCGGATCACCCGGTCGGGTGACGGCGACATTGGGTTCATTCGCAAGCTCTTTGGCAACATTGGCGGCATCAACGCGGCCGACTTGTTTAACTGATCGTGGCGTTGCCATTGGCGTGTTGCGCCACGTCAGACGTGGCTTTGCGCTGTGGGTCGCTTGACGCGCGGATCGATCACTCTGCCGATACAAAAGCACAGGCGCTGGCGCTGCGGCGCGTTGCGTTTCGCAAAGGGCAGCGTGCAGACGAAGACACGTTTGATGATGCATGCGTTCATAGCGTCGTGCGAGATGTGACAGCCGACACGACGTTGATCGCTTTTCGGCTGCGTCTTTTGCCGGTGGCGGACGATTTGCACAGAGCCTATTCCGCTGGTTTCTATGATTTGACGCCATTGGCACGCGATCCTGGTCCATGGCTGGAGGTCGGGCGGTTCTGTCAGTCGCCGGCTGGAACCAACACCAATGCGCTGATGTTGGCCTGGGCGGCCATCGGTTTGTACGTGGATCGCCACGGTGTAGCGATGCTGTTCGGCAGCAGTTCTTTTGATGGCGCAGAACCATCTCGGCACGCTGGCAGCTTGTCGCGATTGCGCGCGTATCACCTTGGTGACGCGCGTTTGATTCCTGGGCGTGTGTCAAAACATGCGGTGGGCTTTCCGGTGCAATGTAATGCTTTGGCACCACTGCCACCCTTGATGCGCAGCTATTTGTCGATGGGCGGATGGGTCGGGGATCATGCGGTTCAAGACTTTGATCTCGATACGTTGCACGTGTTTACGGGCCTGCATGTGAGCGACATACCGGCGCGCCGCAAACAGAAGCTGCGCGCGATGGCGCAAGCGGGGCAGAGGCCCCTTGACCTTGCCGCAGCCGCGCAATAGCGCCAGCACATGGCAGTTGTTCCGCTTCTCCAACTCAATGATATCTCGCTGACCTTCGGTGGCGATCCGGTCTTTCACGACCTCAGTCTGGTTGTGCAGCCCGGCGACCGTGTTGCGCTCGTTGGGCGGAACGGGTCGGGCAAATCCACATTGATGAAAGTGATGGCGGATCTGGTTGAACCGGATACAGGCGAACGGGTTGTGCCGCCGGGGGTGAGCACCGGATACATGGAGCAAGACCCGGACCTGTCTGGGTTTGACACGCTGGGTGATTTTGCCATGCACTGCTTGCCACCGTCTGACCTCTATAAGGTCGAACGTGCAGGCGAGGGGTTGAAGTTCGATCCCGCGCGCCCCGTTAACACCGCCTCAGGCGGTGAACGTCGCCGCGCGGCGCTTGCCCGTTTGATGGCGCAAGACCCGGAATTGATGCTTTTGGATGAGCCGACCAACCACCTTGATATCGAAGCGATTGGTTGGCTCGAAGAAGAGCTGAAGCGCACAAGGCGCGGGTTTGTCTTGATCAGCCACGACCGGCGATTCCTCAATGAACTGACCCGAGCCACGCTTTGGATCGATCGGGGGGAAGTGCGCCGCCAGGAAAAAGGTTTCGCCGCATTCGAGGCTTGGCGCGACAAGACGTGGGAAGAAGAAGACCTCCAACGGCACAAGCTGGACCGCAAAATCAAGGCCGAGGCGCGGTGGGCCGTTGAAGGCATCAGTGCCCGCCGCAAACGCAACATGGGCCGCGTGCGCGCGTTGCAGGAGCTGCGCAAAGACCGGGCCAACATGATCAAACGGCAGGGTGCTGCGGCGATGGATTTGGCGTCTGGTCCAAAATCCGGGCGCAAAGTCATTGAAGCCAAGGGGTTGGCCAAAGGGTTTGACGAAACGCGGATTGTCAAAGACTTCTCTCTCACCGTGCAGCGCGGGGATCGGGTGGCCTTTGTCGGCCCGAACGGCGTCGGCAAGACGACGCTGATCCGCATGTTGATCGGCGAGTTGGAGCCGGATGCGGGCACAGTCAAGCTTGGCACCAACCTTGTCCCAGCCGTGTTTGACCAGACGCGGGCGCAACTGAATGGTGATCTGAGCCTTTGGGAAAACCTGACGGGTGATCCGGAAATGCGCGTGTCGGGCAAGGCGGATCAGATCATGGTGCGCGGAACGCCGAAACATGTGGTTGGCTACCTCAAGGAATTCTTGTTCGACGACGCACAAGCGCGGGCACCGGTTCGGTCACTGTCTGGTGGCGAAAAGGCACGGCTCTTGCTGGCGCGGATCATGGCGCGGGAATCGAACCTTTTGGTCTTGGACGAACCTACCAACGATCTGGATGTCGAAACGCTGGATTTGCTTCAGGATTTGCTGGGCGACTATGACGGCACCGTCCTGTTGATCAGCCACGACCGGGATTTTCTGGATCGCGTGGCGACGACCACAGTTGCCATGGAGGGCAATGGCCGTGCGGTCGCTTATGCAGGTGGCTGGAGCGATTATCGCGCGCAACGGGGTGAGGATGAAGCTCGGCTTGCACCAACAGCGAAAGCGCCGAAAGCGGCAGCCAAGCCAGCGCCAAAGTCGCAACCCAAATCAGGCTTAAGTTTCACGGAGAAGCACAAGCTTGAGGCGTTGCCGGATGAAATCGACCGCCTGACAGCCGAGATCGGAAAGCTTGAAAACCTGCTTGCAGACGCGGAGTTGTTCACGCGCGAACCTGTGAAATTCAAAAAAGCGAGCGAGGCGTTGGTGACCCGCCAAACGGCCCTGGCGCAGGCAGAAGACCTTTGGCTCGAATTGTCGGAAAAAGCTGAAGCCGGGGCATGATGTGGTGCCGTGCTTGGCGTGTCGACGGTGACGTCTAGGTCTTTGGCGATGACCAGCCCAATATTCATCGGCGCAAGCATCTATCGCGGGTCCAGCTATGGCACGCGACACCCGCTGTCGATTCCGCGCGTGCCGACGGTGATGGACCTGACGCGTGCGATGAACTGGTTGCCGCGCGAGCAATATCGCACCAGCCCCTGTGCCAAACCGAATGCGTTGCTGGGGTTTCATACGGAAGACTACGTTGACGCGTTGCAAAACGCCGAAGCCACGCAAAAGCCGAACATGGCGTTTGATTTGGGCAGCCTGTCCAACCCGGTGTTTCCCGAGGTTTACCGGCGTCCGGCCACAGCGGCAGGGGGCGGATTGCTGGCGGCGGAACTGGTTCGTGATGGTGGCGCGGTCTTCAACCCCGGTGGTGGCACGCATCATGGCTTGCCCAACCGGGCCAACGGATTTTGCTACATAAACGAACCGGTGCTGACCATTCAACGGTTGTTGTCGATGGGGCTTGGCCGCGTTGCATATGTCGATATCGACGCGCATCATTGCGATGGGGTGGCGATGGCGTTTCATGGATCAGAACAGGTGCGCATGATCTCGATCCATGAAGACCGCCGCTGGCCCTTTACCGGCGCGATGCACGACCGGGCGGACGGGGCGGCGTTCAACTTGCCCGTTCCCAAAGGCTTCAATGACACGGAATTCGATCTGTTGCTGGAAGAGGTCGTTTTGCCAGCCGTCGCCGCATTTCGACCGGATGCAATCTTCCTGCAATGCGGTGCAGATGCTGTGACCGAAGACCCGCTGTCGCGGCTTTGCCTGTCCAACCGGTGCCATGTCAAAGCGGTTACAGCGCTGCGGGCACTGTCGCCCCGGCTGATTGTGTCTGGAGGCGGCGGCTACAATCCGTGGACCGTGGGACGTGCTTGGACAAATGTTTGGGCGGTTTTGGCCGGGCACGATATTTCTGACCATTTGCCGAGGGCGGCGCAGGACATCCTGTCAAATCTGTCTTGGTACCGTCGCGCGAAGCCGTTACCGCATCTGTTGAACACGCTTCTAGACCCGCCACGCGACGGGCCGAT